>NZ_JAFCVE010000009.1:0-304135 GCF_049896885.1 Phyllobacterium sp. SL163
GATGCCTTGCCATCTTCTGTCGTCACCGTGACCACGCCGCCGAGCAGCGTCGCCTTGCCCGCCACCTCCAGCCGGTCGCTGCGCCCGTCGGCAGCCACCTGAACGACCAGGCCGGCATCTTTGTCGAAGCTGGCATCGGTTGCCACACGCAGCGTGCCGATTGAATTGCCCGGCGAAACCAGGCCGCCGCCATGCACGGCCAGCCGCTGGACTGTGCCGATGCCGCCGAGCACGCCGTTGGCATTGACCGCCGCCGCACCGCTGCGGCCATCGACGGAAGCAAAGCCGCCGTTCAAGGCGAGATCGCCGGTGACACCCGTGGCATTGACCTTCACCTGCCCGCCCGCATTCGCCGTTACCGCCGCCGCCGTGCCATCGACGGTCAAAAGCCCCGTATCATTGATGATCGATGCCGAAATGATCGAACCGCCAAGCCCGATGCCAAGCTCGCCGCCATTGATCAAAGTATCGCCGCGATAGGTGTTCTTGCCGGTAAGCCACAGCGAGCCGGGGCCGGACTTCGTCAGCCCCGCATCATAGGATTTGGGATCGGCCAGCTTGCCGGAGAGATAGGCCGCGCGGGGTTCGGTTGCAGAGTATTCAAGTTTTGCCAAGTCAAACAGATCGTTTTCTATCGTTAGTTTTATGTTGTCAAAACCCGGTTTTGAAAACTCGCCATAATATTGTTGTGCATCATATCCAGAAGTCCATTCGGGATATTTTGCTGTGTAAACCTTTAGAATGGCAGCGGCCAGAGGATCGGCGTTCACCGCTTCCAGCGCAGCATCATAAGTTGCGATATAAGTTGCGATGTCATACGAACTTGCATCATTGGCCTTGAAAACAGCTCCCAACAAAGCTTTGGTCTTATCGAAGGCGGCTGGTGCAAATTGCTGTTTCACCTCTTTCTCGATCTTCGATCTCTGTTCATTGCCAATGCCACTCTCCCAGCCCTGCGCCTTCTTACGTGCGGCCCACGCCCCCACTTCTTCCACTTCTTCTCGCTTGCGCTGATCCAGTGCCACTTGCGAGATGTCGTTGCTCCAGGTGTCCTTCACACCGGCACCCAGATTGGCATCGAACCGGCCGAGAAACTGGCCAGGGCCTTCCATGGCGGTTTTGAGATCAACGAACCCGAATCCGAAATTTGAATCGACACCCCTGTCGCCAACATCTCGGGCAGTTGTAAGCAGAACTGTTCGCGCCTGTGGTGCTGTCATATAGGGATAGCGGCTCAGCATCACACCCATAATACCGGCAGCCTCGGCAGATGCCCCTGAAGTGCCATTGTGGTTCTTGTAGCCTGCGGTCACTACACCTTTTGAATTAACGGTGCTTGTCGGCGCGAATATAGAATCCGATATAGTGATACAGAAATAGCGGCTCGGACCGCATTTATTCGAGTAACTCGCCAATGCATCATCATCGCCAGCGCCTGCAGAAACCGCAAGCCAATTGGCCTCTAGTCCCGGTTCAAAATGGGGAAGAGCTGCCCCAATGTGGGGCGTTTGCGATGCAAAGTTGCCGTTCGCAACAACGTGAAGTACCCCGGCTTGGGCTGCATTACGCATCGCTTCAAGCATCTTACCATCTTTACCGCTAAGGTATTGTATGTTTAGGTCTGCCAAAGTGCCTGTTTGGGTACCGCGATCCATAGGTCTCGGATAGAGCTGCCATTCTGCCAGAATGACACGGACACCCGCTTTGACGAGTGCACCCATGGATTGGCGAAAGATTTCCGGATCCTTCTCCTTTTGCTCCTTGTAGTTGTTGTCAAGACTGCCTTGGTGATCATTATAGAGGTACATTTCACCCGACCGGGCGGCATAAACCACGCTATCAAATGCAACGCCATGAGTTCCCTGATCATCGCGGCGTGCAGTTATTGTGCCTGCGCTGCCTGTTGCATGAGATTGACCGTTAGGGATGGCAACGTTGCTCTTGTGCCAAACCCCGTCTACAGCATAAGCGTCTCCCTTTTTTACAATGGGGACACCGCCTAATGTCGTAATGTCAATGTCATACATACCTTCCACATGTATATTCACTAGGCGTTGCAAATCGAATTCCGGATGATCTCCATAGGCGCCCGCGTCCATAATACCAATCTTGATCCCAGCACCTGCAGCACCCCGAGCATAAGCATATTCAGCTTTCATCAGACCAAGAGCATGTGATTTTACAAACTCGGGTGTCCGCCATGTCGCAGCCGCTTTTTCCAGATCATCCGTCCTGCTGCCATCGGCATTGAAATACTTGCCCGGCACCTCCTGCGCATGGGCGCCGGATCCGACAGCAGCAACGATTAGCGCAGCACAGACGCTGCTCATCAGGTGCTTGCGGAATTTGGACAAACGATCAGAACGCGCGGAAATAGCCGCACCTGTGGCATGAAAAGACATGAAATATGGTTCCCGATATAAGCGTCGTTTGAAATACAGAAATAGAAAACTAAAATATGAGGCAAATAGAGTTGCAATGACGTGTAATAGTCAAGTGCAAAACATATAGGTAAATCGTTAACCCGCTGATTTTGACGACAATTTAGACTAAAGTATTAAAAAGTTTTGTTCAATTTTCTCGCATAACTAGAATCTATCAGCGTTTTATACCTTGTGGTGTATCTCCGCATGATTCTCCGAGAAGAGAACAATGCGCGCGCTAGTTCCTGCGTCTTATCAGTCTTGAACTGACGAGAATGACGTAGGCGGCAAAGAACGGCGCCAGCGACACCGCAAACCCACGCGGTCCCATTAGATCTATGCCAGGGCCGATCCCGGCCTGCAGCAATAACGGGTTCAAACCCCGCCACCTATAGCGCAAGGAAACGGCAGGCCACTTGCGCAGCCTGCCGCCATTTTTCAAACCGCGGCCTCAAAACCTCACCGTCAGATCGGCTTTGACTGAGTTGTCGTTGACGCCGGAGGAGAACTGTCCGGTATAGGTGAGGCCGAGCGTGGTGGCCCTGCCGATATCGAAGGCGAGGCCGGCTTCAACCAACGCGGTGTCCTGCGCAATCGGCAGGCCGCTGACGTCGAAGCTGTCACCGCCGCTGGCAAAGGCGAACTGTGCCTGCGGTGTGACATCGCCATAGGCGTGCCGCCAGCCGGCCATGCCGCGCGCCGTCAGCGTCGTGGCATCGCCGAGGGTGAAGGCGCGCGAGGCTCTCAGCCCGAGTGTCGTCGTCGTCAGGTCCGTGCTGGATGATGGTGCCGACAGGGCGGCAATGCCGCCGGTTTCGCTGAAGCCCGATGTCTTCAGGCGGGTATAGGCCGCCGCGGCAAAGGGTTCGAGTGCCGCATAGGGCGTCTCGATGCGGTAGGCGGCCTCGCCGAAGAGCTGCACCGTGTTGGCGCTGTAGCCGGCGGTGTCCGTCTCGGCGATATCACCGAAACTGACCGTGCGGCGCGTATCGATCTCATGATGCGCCAGCACCGTGCCGAGGCTCAACGTCAGCGCATCGATCCTGGTGCCGCCATAGATGCCGAGCTGATAGCTGTCGGCGGAGACGGACGACCCGGCTCCATGCAGCGAGGTCGAGCCATAACCGGCCAGCACACCCAGCCGCCACGTCCCGGCAATCAGGGCATCCATGCCGGTGACGATGCCGCCGGTGCTTCTGCTATAGGCGGCGGCATTCCCATCGCTGGCACCATGGCTCCAGCCGCCATAGGCCTGCCCCCACAGCGCCGTTGTTGCAGCGGCTGGTGCAGGGGTTGCGGCGGCAAAGGCCTCACCGGCACTCCGCTTGTCCTTGTCATCGGGACCATAGGCGAGCGGCGTTGCAACCGGTGCAGGCTTGGCACCGACGCCGTCAAAGGCGGCACGCACCCGCTCGGACGCCGCACCGCTGACCAGCCCCGCATCCTGCAACAGCGTGCCGCGCAAGGTGGCATGGGCTTCACCCGACAGCGTGTCATAATGGAGCACTTCGCCCTTTTGCGAGAACAGCACGGTCTGCAGCAGGCGGTTGCCGAGACCAAGCTGCATCACCGCATGGCCGGTGCTCTTCTGGTTGGGTGTGACCGCATCGACCAGAACAAGGTTCTTGACCCGCTCTTCCAGAGCCACAATTTTCAGGCGCTCCGCTTCAGCCAGTGCCGCTGCCTCCTGCTTGGCTTTTTCCTCTGCGGCCTTGGCCTCGGCGACCAGTTTCGCCTGTTCCTCAAGCTTCAGCTTCTCAGCCGTCACACTGTCGGCCTCGTCCTGCTTCTGCTTCAACTCGGCGTTAAGCTTCTGTATCTTTTCCTCAGCCGCCTTAGCATCGGTTGCCACCTTCGCCCGGTCGGCAACCTTCTGCTTCTCGTCAGCGTCTTTCTGCGCCTTCACCTGGTCCTCAAGCTTCTGCTTATCGGCCTTCACCTGGTCAATCTCTGCCCCCTTCTGCTTCAGCTGGCCGTCAAGGTCCTGTATCGTTTTCTGGGCGGCCTGCTTCTCGGTCTTCTGGCGGTCGGCCTCGTCCTGCTTCTGCTTCAACTCGGTTGCAACCTTCTCCCGGTCGGCAACCCTCTGCTTATCGTCAGCGTCTTTCTGCGTCTTTACCTGTTCCTCGAGCTTCTGCATCTCGCCCTTCACCCGGTCAACCTCTGCCTCGTTCTTCTTCAGCTGGCCGTCAAGGACCTGTATCGTTTTCTGGGCGGCCTGCTTCTCAGCCTTCACACTGTCGGCCTCGTCCTGCTTCTGCTTCAGCTCGGCGTTAAGCTTCTGTATCTTTTCCTCAGCCGCCTTCGCCTCGGTTGCCACCTTCGCCCGGTCGGCAACCTTCTGCTTCTCGTCAGCGTCTTTCTGCGCCTTCACCTGTTCCTCGAGCTTCTGCATCTCGCCCTTCACCCGGTCAACCTCTGCCTCGTTCTTCTTCAGCTGGCCGTCAAGGACCTGTATCGTTTTCTGGGCGGCCTGCTTCTCAGCCTCGTCCTGCTTCTGCTTCTCGGCGGCAAGCTTTTCCGCTGCCTCGTTGTTCTTGGCCAATTCGGTCAGCTCAAAACCAAGCTTGACTGTCGTGTTATCGTAGGCAAGCGAGGGCGTGATGTAATTGTAATTGGCCTGTTGCTCGACCTTCTCGAACTTCCCCACCACGCCGTCCCTGGCTTCCAGAACAACAAAGCTTTTCTGGAACAGTTTCCCGAGCTGCTCCTTGCTGAGTATTGCCAGCTTGCCTGTTTCTTTGTCGATATCTTGCGCACGCACCCAGACGACACCACCAAGAAGCTCGGCCTTTCCTTGCACGTCCAGTTTACCGGCCTTGGTGCCGTCATTGGCGATCCTCACGCCGAAAAAGCTGCCCTTGTCAAACGTCACATTGCCGGTTGCTTTCAGTGGAGACAACATGCCGTCTCCCTCCCCCGTGCCAGGAGAGATATAGCCACCCGCGTGCACCTTCACATTCCCGACAGTGCCGGTACCGCTGAGATGACCGTTTTGGTTGATCGTGATATCGCCTACGGTTCCCAATACCCCCATATAACTGTCATTGACGGCTGATGGACCACCATTCAGTATGATGTCACCGGCTTTGCCGCCGGCCGCAACACCAAAATATCCGCCGTTGTCGACGGTGCTCTTGCCGGTGATTTGGCCTTGATCAAAGACAACTGCAGTGCCGCCATTCATGCTGACATCAGCCATCTTTCCGCCCGCGTTGACAAAGACTTGGCCACCATAGAAGGTACTTCTGCCTGTGACTTCCCCTGAGATTGCAGCCTTGCCGCCAGCGGACGTGATGTCAGTCACCTTGCCCCCGGCAGAGACAACAAGTCCAACATTTCCGGTGTTTCCACGCAGGGTGACATCACCGGCCTTGCCGCCAGCCTGAACAGTGAGCATGCTATTCGAATCGACGACGGCTCTGACGATCTCGCCGCTGGTATAGGCGGTGCCGTAATCTTTTACGGTGACATCATCCGCTTTGCCTCCGGTCGTGACAGCCAGACTGCCGCCTTTGTTGACGGTGACGGTGCCAGCCGTTGCCTTGTTGACGACTGCCAGCCCGCCGCCCAGATCGACCGTGCCATGGTCGAGCCTGCTCCCCTCACCGTCGATAAACGCAAAACCGCCGATGCCGCCCAAGCTCGTTGTTGCATCCCACGCCTTGACACCCTCGACGGTGAGGTCTTTCACAAAGGCACCATTATGGACATCCAGCCTGCCGCCATTGCGGACCGTGACCGTGTCAGCCGCTGCCTTGTCTTTGACTACCAGCTTGCCACCCAGGTCGACCGTGCCATGGTCGAGCCTGCTCCCCTCACCGTAAATAAACGCAACGCCGCCGACACCGCCCAAGCCCGTTATTGCATCCCACGCCTTGACACCCTCGGCGGTGAGGTCTTTCACCAAGGCACCATTATAGACATCCAGCCTGCCGCCATTGCGGACAGTGGCCGTGTCAGCCGTTGCCTGATTGGCGACTACCAGCTTGCCGCCCAAGTTGACCGTGCCGCTTTCGAGATGACTCCTCTCACCGGAGATAAACGCAACGCCACCGACGCCGCCCAAGCCCGTTGTTACATCCCACGCCTTGTCACCCTCGACGGTGACGTCTTTCACCAGGCCTCCATTCAAGACATCCAGCCAGCCACCATTGCGGACAGTGACGGTGCCAGCCACTGCCTTGCCTTTGACTTCCAGCATGCCGCCCAGGTCGACCGTGCCGCTTTCGAGATGGCTCCCTTCACCGGAGATAAACGCGATACCGCCGATGCCGCCATCCCCAGATGCATCCCACGCCTTGCCGCCCTCGACGGTGAGGTCTTTCACCAAGGCACCATTATAGACATCCAGCCTGCCGCCATTGCGGACCGTGACCGTGTCAGCCGCTGCCTTGTCTTTGACTGTCAGATCGCCGCCTAGGCCGACCGTGCCGCTTTCAAGATGGCTCCCCTCGTCGGAGATAAACGCGAAACCGCCGACACCGCCGACAACCGGAAACTCGCCCGCCTCATTTTTAGTATCACGGAAGCTCCACGCCTTTACACCCTCGATGGCGAGGTCTTTCACTTCACCCCGTTTCAAGACATCCAGGAAGCCGCCATTATTGACGGTGACGGCACCTGCGCTTGCCTCATCCTCGACTATTAGCGTGCCATCGACGTTGACCGTCCCCGCCGTGCCGCCATTATAGACATCCAGCAAGCCGCCTTTGTTGATAGTGACCGTGCCAGCCGCTGCCTTGTCTTTGACCCTTAGCACGCCATCGACGTTGACCGTCGCCTTCGTGATCCGGCTTTCCGTGCCGGAAACTGTCGCAAAGGCGGCAACGTGGATCTCCTTGCCGTCCTTGTCGAGCTCGACCTTCTCGCCGTGAACAGTGACATCATCCGCTGTACCTCCCGTCATGACATCCAGCTTGCCGCCATTGCGGACAGTGACCGTGTCAGCCGCTGCTTTGTCTTCGACTGCCAGCGCGCCGCCCAGGCCGACCGTGCCGCTTTCAAGATGGCTCCCTTCGTCGGAGATAAACGCGGTACCGCCGACACCGCTTAGTATTGGATAATCGCCTGCCTCATTCTTGGTGTGACTAAAGCGCCACGCCTCGACGCCCTCAATGGCGAGGTCTTTCACAAAGCCGCCATTATTGGCCTCCAGCTTGCCACCATGGTTGACAGTGGCCTTTACGATCTTGCCCTTGGTCACGGCATTGCCGCCATCCAGGGTGACGTCCTCCGCCACACCTCCAGCCTCGACACCAAGCGCACCGCCCGTATTGATATGGACAGCGCCTGCCGTTCCCTTATCGAGGACATCCAGTACACCAACCGTCTCACCGTCCTTGCTAATGGTGGCCGCTTTGATGTTGCCAGCAGTCGTGGCATGGCCGCCACTTACCGCGAGGCTCCTCGTTGCAAGACCTTTGGCAAATACACGCAGCACCCCACCCTTGTTGACCGCGACATCGTCAATCCAGCCATAGATATCCGCGATACCGGAATCATTTACTGTGGCCTTACTGACTCCACCCACAATTTCATCATTGGACGTGACGCGAAGCAGTCCACCCGCGTTGACGATGATGCTGTTGTCAGCTTCCTGCACATTTTCTATTTCCAACAAGCCGCCCTTATTGACAGTTCCCTTGGTGATTTCACCACCATAGACATGCGCAATGCCACCAAGACCACCCGTCGCATCACCCAAGGGGTCATTGGGAACATTCCACGCTTTTTCGCCATTGACAGTTACGTCCTTGACGCTGCTGGCCATAATCAGCGTCAACTTGCCGCCCGTATCGACCGTAACGTTGTTCGCCGTGCCGTTGTCCGCAATTCTCAGTCTGCTATCCTTACCAACGGTGGCTGTCTCAATGTGATCATTGGCCAAGGCATAGCCGCCGTCTTTCACGTTGACAGTGTCGGCCGTGCCGCCAAGCGCAACTTCCAGCTTGCTATCCTTGCCGATAATGGTGGCCGTGCCGATCTTGCCTACTGTCTTGGCATAGCCGCCATCATTGACGTTGACGGTGTCGACCGTGCCGTCGGAATGAACACCCAGCGTGCCATCCTTGTTGACGTTGACAGTGCCCGCCGTGCCACCCTTCTTAACATCCAGTTTGCCATCCTTGCCGATAATGGTGGCCGTGCCGATCTGGCTATAGGTCTCGGCATTGCCGCCTTCATTCACGGTGACGGTGTCGGCCTTGCCGCCAAACCACACTTCCAGCTTGCCATCCTTGTTGACATTGACGGTGCCAGCCGTGCTCCCGAACGTAACTACCAGCTTGCTATCCTCGCCGGTAATAGTCGCCGTGCCGATGTTACCTCCCATGGCCCCAGCATAACCGCCGCCATTCACATTTACGGTGGTCGCTGTGCCGTTTACCCAAACCTCCAGCTTGCCATCTTTGTTGATTGTAACGGTGCCAACCGTGCCCTCGCTATTATAAACACGCAACAGACTATCCTTGCCAGCAACGGTGGCCGTGCCGATCTGGCTATAGATCTGGGCATCGCCGCCTTCATTCACGGTGACGGTGGTCGCTGTGCCTTTGGGATAGATATCAAGCTTGCCATCCTTGTTGACGACGACCTCATCCACCCTGTCACCCTCCCTAATCGCCAATCTCGTGCCTGCCTCGACCGTCTTACTGACCTTGGGGACAGGCTGCGGCGCAGGGTCCTCCGCCCACGCCATCGTGCTGGAACCAGCCAGAAGCATAGCCGCGCAGACGCTGCACAGGAGATGGTTGCGGAGGGTGGAGATGCGGTTTGGACGTGCGGATGCAGCCGCAGCTGTGGCGTGAAAAGGCATGAAATATGACTCCCAATATAAAGTTCAGTCAAAAAACAAAAGTACCGTCAAAACGACGAATCGAAATAATATGCAATGTGAACCGATTGATTCACAAGAAGCTGCAAAGTTCAAGTGCCCATTGCCAAAGCGTATGCCCTTTTGGCTGGATGTGGCAAAGATACAATAGTATTATATACCTTTAGTTGTATTGCTTTCCAATTTTCTACTGCAGGTAACATTCCATCATGGCAACGTGGAGGCGAAGCCGGGTGCAGCCGCCACGTGTGCCGGTCAGGCGAAGCGCCGGGAATGCGTAAACCGCAGACGCTGCGGTTCGGCAATGGCGGCGCCGCGTGCTGTTCGCGTCAGCTCGGCTGAGGTGTGGGATCAAAAAACCGGTGCCCCGGCTTGTCCTTGTCACGGGTGCGTTTGTCTTTCACAACGCGCTCGTAGCGCACGCCCGGAAAAATCATGATCTGTGCGGGTGTCGACCGCGGCTCGGATCTGGCGCCCATGCGCTCACGCATGGCGCGGCTTGGAAAGGTAATGATAAAACCCATTTCATCCATCCGTTCGGCTCGTTGATCTCCTTGATACGCAAACGCTCATGCTGGTCTTTGCATCCGGCCAAAGCGCCGGACAAAGTGGCTGCCTTGCTCCCCGTCGGGGGTGCGGACCGGTCCCGGTCCGCTCGCGCGCGATCATTTCGCGCATAATTTCATTAGACACCCGCAGGGTTAACGGATTGCTAACGCTTCATGGCTCATTTTAGCCATTGTCTGGCAGCGTCGTGCGTAATCGAGTGGAGTGTGTTCGTGAAGTATCCTGAGTTTCGGGCACTTGAAGACCGCAATGGCGGCAGCAAGGCTGACGATCTCCTGACCGCATCGATCACCGCCTTCTGCTGCGTCGCAAGACCGGCAAAGAGCGATGCCCAGCAGCTGGAGGATCTCGCCGTTCCGCTGCTCGCCCTCGCCTCGCCGCGCGTGCGCCGCCATGCCGCCGCCGCCCTGTCCGAAATGCCGCATGCGCCCAAGCGCCTGATCCTGGCGCTCGCCGAGGATGATGTGGATATCTCAGCGCCGCTGCTCCTGCGCTCGCCGGTGCTCAAGCCGGGCGATCTCATCGGCCTGATCCAGCGCAAGGGCATCGGCCATGCCCGCGTCATCGCCCGGCGCACGGTGGAGGACGCAGCGCTGCTGCAGACCCTGCGCCATTTTCACGATCCGGCCATTGACCGCGCCCTGGCGCTGCAGAGCGGATTGCCCGCCCATGAGGAGAATGAAGCCTTGGATCGTGCCGAACCCGAATCGCCGCGCCTGCGCGAAACCCGCGAGGCGCTGCGCGCTTTGATGCGCGCATCCGATGCCGGCCAGTCCACCGATCAGGCCCTGGCCGACCGGCTGATCGATGCCGCCCTGCTCGATGAAACCCATACGTTCCGCGCCGCCTTCACTGCGGCGCTCGATCTCGACGGTGAAACCGCTGAACGCATCATCGGCCATGGGCTCAATGCCGAACTGACCATCGCGCTCGCCGCGCTCGGGCTTTCGGCGGAAGCGGCGCATCTGATGCTGACCGGCCTGTTCGGCCTCGTGCACAAGGATCTGCATTCGCTGCGCCTGTTCGTGCAGTCCTACCGCCAGATCGACCAGGACAAGGCGCAGGCAACGATCCAGCGCTGGAAGACCGAGGAAAACTCGCAGAAGCTGCGGCAGAAACTGCGGGAAATGGCGGCGGATTTCGAACGCGGCGGCACGGCGCCCGGCCCGGCCAAGCGCCGGGTGTCGTAACAACCGCCCGTCCGTGGTCAGTCGCGGGCGAGCGGAAACAGGTCGTCACGCTCGCCGCGATAATCCTCGATCTCGACGATCCACAGATCCCGGTCCCAGCGCTTCTGCTTGTCCAGCGCCGCATCCGCCTCGGCTTCGGCCACCGCCGATTGCAACAGGGTGAACTGCCGTTCGTCCGGCTTGGTCTCGTCATAGACCATCTGCGGCGCCGGGCCGAAGAGGTCATAGCTGCCGTCGGCATTGCGGAACTTGATGAAGATCGCCCCGGCTTCCGCCGCGCCCTTATGGCCAAGCGCGGCGAAGGCACCGCTGCCGTTGATGCGGCGCACCAGCGCGGAAACCCAGAATTCCGATGTCAGACGCATATGCCCAGCCTCATCAGTTGATCAGGCCGATTTCCTGCATCTTGGCCAGCAGTTTCGCATCGGGCTCGCCGGTGACCGGCAGCTTGAACAGGTTCTGGAATTCCCGGATGGCGGTCTTGGTGCTGGCACCGACCTTGCCGTCGATCTCCACCTTGTCATTGCCGAAGGCGCGCAGGCCCGCCTGGATGCGGACGACCTCCGCCGGGGCAAGGCTGGTGCCTGCCGTCAGCTTGTCGGCCGGGGTGGCCGATACGGTCTGGACGGTGGCTTTTTCGGCGTCGTGGCCGGGCTTGGCGGCCGGGATTGCAATGCTGGCAGTGGTGTCGCTGGCGCTGCCGACGGCGGGCTGGGCCGTCTCGATGCCCATATCGGCCGAGGCCTTGCGGTAGGCCTCGATGGCGGCGCGGGTACCCTTGCCGGCGAGGCCGTCGACCGCGCCGTTGTAGAAGCCGAGCGACAGCAGTTTCTGCTGCATCTTCGCCACTTCCGGATCGCCGCCGGGTGCCAGCACCGGCGTGCCGCCATTGCCGGCGGCATTGTTGATGGCCGCAGCGACCGGATCAGGATTGCCCTGCGGCACAGGAACCGAATTGACCTTGCGCACCGGCGCATCGACGGCGCTCTGCTTCTGCGGCGTGCCGAATACGCCGCCATCGTGCTTGATGGGCTTGAACACCAGTTCCGGCCGGGTGCGGAAGAACACGCCGTCATGCACCTGCGGCTGGTACCACAGCGCATTGGCGGAGATGAAGCCGAGGGTCACCAGAAAGGCCGTCGCGCCGCCGGTGATCGTCGGGTTGCGGGCAATCAGCCCGCCTGCCCCGATGGCGATACGGGCCATGTGGCCGCGCTTGGGGGCGCGGCGCTTCCGGCTGTCAGGCCGATTTGCGGGCTTGCGCATGCGAACCTCCCTCACTGTCGCCGTCGGCCCGGAATTCGACGATATTGACCGGTTCCGCCGGAACCGGCTCGATCCGCGGACCGGCGAGTGGAATGAGGACATTCACCACCGTGCCCTCACTGGGACGGCTGCGGATGTCCATCTGGCCGCCATGCAGGCCGATCAGGCCCTTGACGGTGGCAAGGCCAAGGCCGGTGCCTTCGTGCCTGCGCGTGTAATCGTTCTGCACCTGGCGGAACGGCTGGCCGAGCGTCAGAAGATCCGCCTCGGCAATGCCGATGCCGGTATCGCTGACGGAGAAGGCCAGCATGTCGCCATGCAGCCCGGCGTCGATGGTCACCACGCCGCCGCTCTCGGTGAACTTGACCGCATTGGACACCAGGTTGATCAGCACCTGCTGGATGGCGCGCTGGTCGGCAACAACAATGCCGATGTTGCGGCTGACGCGGTCGCACAGCGTCACGTTCTTCTGCGAGGCCTGATGCGCCATCATGTCATGCACCATGGTGACCGCATCCTTGAAGGCGAAGGGCTCGGCCATGATCGGGTAGGTTCCGGCCTCGATCTTGGATACGTCGAGGATGGCATTGACAACGGAGAGCAGGTGCGTGCCGGACTGATGCACCAGCTCGACATATTCGCGCTGGCGCGCATCGGGCAGCTTGCCGCAGATTTCCTGCAGCAGCACATCGGAAAAGCCGATGATGGAATTGAGCGGGGTGCGCAGCTCATGGCTGACCGAAGCAAGGAAGCGGCCCTTGGTAACCTCGGCTGTCTCAACCTGGGTGCGCGCGGCATCGAGCGCAAAACGGTCGGCAACGACGCCGGAAATATCCGTTGCCACGATGACGAAGCCATTGTCCCGGCTCTGCGGCACGCCGGAAAGGCGATAGGTGGCAAAGCGCACGGTATGCGCCGGTTTCGCCGCATCGCCCGGTGCAACGCAGCGCAGCTTTATCTCCGCCGCCGTGGCGGCCGTCCCGCTGCGCAAATCCGACAGGAATGCCAGGAAATGCACGCGGTCCGAAACGTGCACACGGTCGACCAGCGCCGTGCCGATCAGCAGGCTGCGGGCTACGCCGAAATGCTCCTGCGCCTTGCAGGACAATGCCGTGATCATGCCGTCGCGGCCAAGCCCGATCACCACGCCGTCAACGGCGCTCTCCAGATCGGCGACACGGTCGTCGCGGCGCGCTTCCTGACCGCGCGCCACCAGCGCACCGGCGGAACGGACCAGCAGCGTTGCCCCGTAGGCGAGCGCGGCCAGCAGGGAGAATGCCGTCAGCGTGACGTTGCCGCCCATCCACACGGACACGCCGAGGAGGACGGCAAGCACCGCCGCGGCAATGCCGCCTGAGAGGACAAGCGCCTTTTGCGAGCGCATGACGAACCAGGCTTCGAGCGGGATCGCCGCGCCCATGATCCAGAGCAGGAGATTGGCGGACGGCGCCATGACGGCGATCAGCGCGATGGCAGCGCCGTAGGATGCCAGCGCAGCCAGACCCAGCCGGGTGCTATTGCGAACCAGCGAGAGCGTTCCGCAGAAAATCATCGGCAGGGCAAAAACACCGACGCCGAGGCTGAGCATGCCACCGGCTTCACTGAACAGGGAGTGGCTGGCGGCCAGCGCAACGGCCAGCAGGAACGGCATGGCGAGGAAGGCACCGGCCATGCGGGCGTCCCTGTCGCGTTCGGCTGCGCCGGCAACAGATGTGCTCACCCAGCGTTTGCAATGGCGCCGGTAGGCATCAGCAATTCTGGGCAGTGTGACGGAATGAATCGGCACCAGTTTTTTCCTGCTATCCGGACGGTCCGGCCGGGGCCGGATGCGTCACGGTCATTTCAATGTCGCCGTTAACTTTTGCAGACGAGGCTTTAAGGAAAGGATAAAACCGGGGACACAGATGTCCCGCACAACCGGTTTCAGCCGAATGTGAGGACGCTTTTCAATGCATGGTAAATGAAGGGTTTCGGGTTGCCGGTGATTTGCTGGTCGAATCGCAAAACCGGCATTTCGGGCTCCAAGATTTCTTAATCCTTGGTTTCTATGATCGCTCAAATGCAAAACCGCGTCTCAACCGGTTTTTGCCTTGTCTGTGGCAATGTCTCGGCATGGGCTGCTCCTGGGAAGCGGTTCCGGTGTTGGCAGAGGATATCTGAAATGTTCTTCCTGATCAGGTTTGCGATCAAGTTCTGCTTCTGGATGTTTTTGATTTCGCTGTTCATTCCAGTGGACTCAAAGGACAATCCGCAAGGGACGGCCCAGCCCGGCCCGCTCGAGGCTTTCTTTGCCGCACGCGAAACGATCAGCGATCTCAGCCAGTTCTGCACGCGCAATCCCAATGCCTGCGAAACCGGCAAGGCGGCACTGAACAATGCGGGCGTTCGCGCCAGTGAAGTGGCCAAGGTGGGTTATCAGTATCTCGATACGCAGCTGGGCGCCAAGACCAACGGCGCCGATGCGGCCGTTGCCGCCGCCCATGGGGACACCGCCGATGCCGCCACTGCCACGGACAAGAGCGATCTGATCAAGGCCAAGCTGCGCGAGATGGCGATGCGCGAAATTCTGGAAGCGGCCGTCCGCCAGCGCGAACAGGCCAATGCCGTCGACGGCAAGACAACGGGCACAATCGCAAAGAAGTAGCCTGCGCGACAGGAAAAACGATGACGTCCGGCTTTCGCATCACTATATGTGCCACATCACATGTGAGACTGGACCTATGGCACAGACAATTGACGACATCATCGCGGATTTCGACTTCCTGGACGATTGGGAAGACCGCTACCGCTATGTCATCGATCTCGGCCGCGAATTGAAGCCCTATCCGGATGCCGCCCGCGATGCGGCGCACAAGGTCAATGGCTGTGTCAGCCAGGTCTGGCTGAAGAGCACGCCGAGCGATGGCGCCGATCCGGTCATCGATTTCCTCGGCGATTCCGATGCGCATATCGTGCGCGGCCTCGTCGCCATCATGATGGTGCTCTATTCCGGCAGGAAGGCGTCGGAAATCCTCGCCATCGATCCGGAAGCCATCCTGAAGAAGCTGGGCCTGAACGAAAACCTGACACCACAGCGCTCCAACGGCCTGCGCTCGATGGTTGCCCGCATCCGCAACGAGGCGCAGGCGGCCCTCGGATCAGCCAGCGCCACACAGCACTGAGGACACGGACAACGGTGCTGCTACCGCGCAAGCGTCGGGCGATAATCCCCGGTTCCCCAGTGAATGATGCGCGGATTGCGCCGGGCGGGCGATGGCGGGCAGTAATGTCTGTCCAATGCCGCCAGCGCGGTCTTGAGGATGAGCTTGGCGGAACGGACCGGCCACTGCCGTTCCCGCTCGACACTCTCGAGGCCCTTGAGAAAGCAGCAGACATCCACCAGCACGCCGGACAATTCCGGCCCGACCGCATCCAGCGCCCGCTCGACCCGCTGCCGTGCTGCCAGTACGGCATCGGTGATTTCCAGGACGCCATTGCCGGATCGGCGGCTGGCACCGCTCCCCACGGCACTCCAGTTGGCGCCAAGCGGCGGCATGAAATTGCCGAGCGTATAATCGTTGCGCAATTGCTCCCCGGCCTTGAAGGCGGCCTCGCTGATCAGCGGGGCGCCGGATGAATCCCTGCGCCGGCGCAACAGGCCGAGCGGCGATTCCGCTTCGTTGCGCCGCACCCGTGCCACGCCGGGCCGGTTGCCCGCTGCCGCCAGCGTTTCAAGGCGATGCTGGGCGGCGAAGACATCGGCCCCGCCATCCAGCCGGCGCAGGAACGCCCTGCCCGCATCGGTGATGATGAGCATACCGTCAGCGGCGCGCGCCAGTCCTTCGCGCAGGACATGGTCCAGCACCGCCGTCCCGATGGAAATCGCGCCGCCCCCTGCACTTTCCAGCGTCATCTTGCCATTGCCTGCAGTTGCAGGTTCTGCGGCTGCCTTGGCCAGAAAGCACAGCACCCGGCGCACGCCGGCACCGCTTTTGCCCCGGACGCTCATTGGCGCACCATGCCGCTGCGCAGGAACGCCGCCCGCAGAATGTTTTCAAGGGTCTGCACAACCCGGTCGAACTCCGGCTCGTCGCGCATATCCTCGATCAGATGACAGGCATGGTTGACCGTGCTGCGGTCGCGCCCGAAGGCACGCCCAACCTCCGTCATGCTCAGCGACAACGTAACATGCGCCACATACATGCCGATCTGCCGGACGCGGGCCACCGACCGCTCGCAACGGGAATGCGCGCGCAGTTCGCGGCCGCTGACATTGAAGAAGCTGGCGAGAATGTCGATGACGCCGTCGCAGACATGAAAGAGACGGTCGTCCGGCAGTTCGCTCCCATCCGGGGCAACGGGCTCTGCCCGCTTCGGTTTCGGACGCGCTTGACGGAGGATCTCAATCATCGCCCGCGCCTCGCCGGCAGAGCGGATCAGATGGGGGAAATTCTCGGACATGCTCGCTCCACTTCATATATAGGAATATCTTCTTATATTATTCCCAGCAAGACCGTGGATAAGTTTTCCCGCGCACAAACATCATGCCATTGTTTTCATGAATTATTTTTTGAAACCGCCCACGTAATCTAGGACTTTTGTCCTACACTCCTTAAACCAAGGCAAAGTGTGTCCATCCACCATCGAGGACGGAAACATGGCTCAGAGCGAATGGACGAGGCAGAAGGCGGCATTCCTGGCTGCGAGGGACGCACAGCGCAGCATGGCGCGGCAACGCCTGGCGCTGCAAATCCTCTGCGGCGAAGACCTTGACGCGGTGATCGCGCTTGGTGCGGCCGAAAAGCAGACCTATTGCAGGCGGTTAAAGCGTTTGATTGAACGAGAGAGGATCAAGGGCGGCAAGGGGCACTGGAGCTATGACCTCAATCGTCATATCGGTCTCAAGCAAGCCCTGGATACTTTGCTGAAGTCCATGAGGGGCTGAAATCCATGACGGGCTGAAATCCGTGCCGGCGCCTATGCGCGGGAAATAGAGCCCGGATAACAAAACGGCGCCCGAAGGCGCCGTCTTGCGAATAGTCTGAACCGCTTGCTGTCACGCAGCCTTCTTGCGCTTGCGGCCGAGACCCATGTTCTTGGCCAGACGCGAGCGCGCGGCAGCGTAATTGGGTGCAACCATCGGATAGGAGGCATCCAGATCCCACTTCTCGCGGTACTGCTCAGGCGTCAGACCGTAATGGGTCATCAGGTGACGCTTCAAAGACTTGAACTTCTTGCCGTCTTCGAGGCAGACGATGTAGTCATCCGCAACGGATTTCTTCGGGTTGATTGCAGGCTTTGGCTTTTCCTGAATCGCGACGACTGCTTCTGCACCACTGCCGACCCGACCAAGAGCAGCGTGGACATCAGCGATAAGCGCGGGAAGATCGCCAGATGGCACTGAATTGTTGCTTACATAAGCAGCAACCAATTCAGCGGTCAGTTCCAGGAGAACGTCTCCAGCAGCTGTATTTGAATTGTCGAATGTTGTCATCAAAGTCCAAATCCTTCATCTAATTTGAAAAGTTGGTATTACACGGGAAAGCAAGCAGTATAAATCTGCAAATATCAGAAACCCTGACACTGATGACGACACTGTATTCAGGATGGAGCCCTAATTGTCAAATCAATACTTCACCTAAAAAAGAAATATTTGTAATTTTTCCTTGATATTGAATTTACTGCGAACCTGGTGCTGATTGGGCCAGGAAAGCTAAAATCCCGCTACACGTATGATAACATAAATGTTCACACGTGAACATCCGCACAACACCACTAAGACCAAAAATGGCAAAAATGAGGAACCAATCCGCATTTCACAAGCATTCTATAACAACGGAGGCCGCTCAGAGCAGTGCCAGACCTACTTTAGTGCAACATGAGACAATAATAAGTAATTCTGTTTTTGATCAAAAAGACAAATTACGTGGAAATATGCGCGAAAAATCCTGCTCAAGAGCCCGGATCAGCGGTCGAACGGGTGTAAAACCGGCAAAAGACGCGACTTTCGTCACCGGATTGGCGACGGGCGCGCGAGCGTCGCAATAGTGTTGCAGGCGGCGCGCCACAGTATTCGCAGATGAACCGGCGGATCTCGTCTATCGGCACATCCGATGCAAGGCTCTGTTCCGGACAGGCAGGATTGACGAATCCTTCGCAGATGTGATTGTCATCGTGTTCTCCGGCAAAGTGCGACATTGTTCCGTTGCAAAGTCATCAGCCTTTCCATCCACTGTACTGAGAGTATTTCATGACCAAAACATCACGTTTCACCTCTCTTCCCGCCCCGCAATCAGCCAAACACCCGGTATCGGACACGCGCCACGGCATAACCCGTGTCGACAACTATGCGTGGATGCGCGCCGACAACTGGCAGGACGTATTCAAGGATCCGTCCGTGCTCGATCCGGCCATCCGCAGCCACCTGGAAGCAGAAAACGCCTATCAAACCGCGCTGATGGCCGACACGAAGGCGCTGCAGAGCACCCTGTTCGACGAGATGAAAGGGCGGATCAAGGAAGACGATTCCTCGGTCCCCTCCAAGGACGGCCCCTTTGCCTATGGCACGTCCTACAAGACCGGCGGCCAGCATCCGCGCTTCTTCCGCATACCGCGCGACGGCGGCGCGGAGACGATGCTGCTGGACGGCGATCTGGAAGGCGAAGGCAAGGCCTATTTCAGCCTGGCTTCCGCCGATCATTCGCCGGATCACGCCAAAATGATCTGGGGTTTCGATGACAAGGGATCCGAGTTCTACACATTGCGGGTGCGCGATCTGACGACGCTGGCCGACGCAACCGATGTGGTCACCGAAACATCGGGCGACGGCGTGTGGAATGCCCAGTCAACCGGCTTTTACTACACCAAGGTGGATGCCAACCATCGCCCGTCGCGCCTGTTCTACCACGTGCTCGGCCAGCCGGAGAGCGCGGACCGCCTGATCCATGAGGAAACGGATCCCGGCTTTTTCATGGGCGTCAGCGGCAGCGCGCTCGATGATTTCATCTTCATCGATTGTCACGATCACGAAACGTCGGAAGTCTGGCTGCTCGATGCCAGGGATGCCGCGTCCGAACCCCGCCTTGTCGCCGCGCGCCAGTCCGGTGTGGAATACAGCATGACCGAAGGCGGCGATGTCTTCTATATCCTCACCAACATCGACGGTGCCAAGGATTTCAAGATCATGAGCACGCCGGTGACCGCGCCGGAACCGGCCAACTGGACCGAGGTGGTGGCGCACAAGCCGGGACGCCTGCTGCTCGGCCATGGCGCCTACAGGGATTATCTGGTCTGGCTGGAGCGGGAAAACGGCCTGCCGCGCATCATGATCCACAACCGCCACACGGGCGAGGAACACGCCATCGCCTTTGACGAAGAGGCGTTTTCCCTCGGCCTGCAGGGCAGCCCCGAATATGACAGCGAGGTCATCCGCTTCTCCTACTCCTCCATGACCACGCCATCGCAACTCTACGACTACAATATGCGCACGCGCGAGCGCACGCTGCTGAAAACCCAGGAAGTCCCCTCCGGCCACAACCCGGACGACTATGTCACGCGGCGGCTGCTGGCTCCGGCGGCGGACGGCGAAACCGTGCCGGTTTCCATCGTCTATCACCGCGATACGAAACTGGATGGTTCCGCACCCTGCCTGCTCTACGGCTATGGCTCTTACGGCTCGACCATGTCGGCAAGTTTCAGCACCACGCGCCTGTCGCTCGTCGATCGCGGCTTCATCTATGCCCTCGCCCATATTCGCGGCGGCAAGGACAAGGGCTATGCCTGGTATGAGAATGGCAAGCGCCTGCACAAGAAGAACACGTTCAGCGATTTCATCGCGGTCGCCCGCCATCTCGTGGCGGAAGGCTTTACCAGCCCGCAAGGCACCATAGCCCATGGCGGCTCCGCCGGCGGCCTGCTGATGGGCGCGGTTGCCAACATGGCGCCGGAGGCATTTGGCGGCATCATCGCCGAAGTGCCCTTTGTCGACGTCATCAACACGATGCTGGACGATACCTTGCCGCTCACCCCGCCCGAATGGACCGAATGGGGCAATCCGATCACCTCGCCGACGGACTATGCCTACATGGCGTCCTATTCGCCCTACGACAATATCCGGGCACAGGCCTATCCGCCTGTTCTGGCGGTCGCCGGGCTGACCGATCCGCGCGTCACCTACTGGGAACCGGCCAAATGGGTGGCCAAGTTGCGCGAGCTCAAGACCGACGATCATCCCGTGCTGTTCCGCGTCAACATGGATGCGGGGCATGCGGGTGCCTCCGGCCGCTTCTCCCATCTGGAGGAAGTCGCCTATGTCTATGCCTATGCCCTCAAGCTCGTGAACAAGACCGCGGCCTGATCACAGGCACGTCATCCCCGCCGCCCGTTGACACCAGCGGGCGGCCGGTGCACTGGGTAGCTGGAAATATCAGCACGGCATTTCCCGCGCGTGTACCCCTATCGCAAGATCAGTTTTGACCTGTCATCCGGATCGGTATCGATAAGGCGCTCTGTCTTTACTGCCAGGATATAAGCCGGAATCTTGAAGACAATTTCCATATTTCCAAATATTGCCAGAGCGTGTTCCGGCAGTTTCCGCCTCTCATATGCCGCCAGATCGATACCGGGGCCGATATGTCGCCATAGCCCCGGCTGATTGGCCTGGCGAAAGCTGCGGGCATCGGCCCAGCCGAAGGAAACGATCCGGCTTTCGCCCGGCCGCGTTCGCTCGATTTCTGCAGCAAAATCGCGCGCCAGTTGCAAGGCACGGACGGAAACCCGGACCGAGCCCGGCCCGGCAAGCTCCCAAGCATGGGGCGCATCGTCAAAAAATCGTGTTGCCATCGACGAAATCCTCAAAACGGTCTCAGGAACCGCGGTGGTTTGAATTCCTCGTGAAAGCACTCAAGGGATAATATTCCTATTTCTTATTCCGCCGTCAATTCGACTTTGGTCGCGCAGATGTGTTCGCCCGTGCACCTCATCACGGTTACACGTGCTGCGGTTTCGGCTATAAAGGCACAAAGCGTTTGTGGGGAAGCAATGTCAGACTTGGTTCACTGCGGAGGTTTATGATGAAACGAAGCGCTCTTGTCCTGATGCTCGGCGTGGCGTTCGCCGCCCAGCCCCTGCTTTCGGTTCTGGATACAACCGGGGTGCAGGCAGCGGTTCGCAAGAATGTCAGCGAATTTGCCGGGCAGCGCTGCAACAACCCGCCGCGCGGATCAGGCGTGATCGTCGGCCGCTATTCCGGCACGACCGACAATCCGATCATTTCCATGGGCAGCGACAATGTGCCGGTTTCCGACTTTCGCTGCTTCCGCACGATGGAAGAATGCCGCGGCTGGCTCTACACCATGCGCAGCAAATATGTCGACGGGAACTCCGTGCTGATCGGGTGCAACAGGCGCTGAGTTCAGGCCGCGCCGCTGATCCGCTTCATCGTGGCTTCCAGACTGTCCTGAGCAAAACCGTCATCCATCGCCTGCATTGCATTGCTGGCAGCAGTCGCGGCCCGCGCCCACATCGTGGCTTCGTAAGCCCGGACGGCGATGGGCCGGTCCTCGTTCCCGGTCAAGGCATCGGCGAGATCGGCGGCATCGCGCAGCGCCAGATTGCCACCCTCGCCCGCCGGTGGCATGACATGCGCTGCATCGCCGATCAGCGTCACACCAGCGCGGCTCTGCCAGCGGTGCCCGACTGGCAGCGCGCAAATCGGCCAGGGCCGCACCGGGTCCTTTGCCGATTCTATGAGCTGCAGCAGACTGCCGTCCCAGCCGGCGAACTGCGCGGCAAGGCTTTCCTTCGTCGCCTCGAACCCCGGCTTCTCCTTGCCCCGCAGCGCCGCATAGACGCGGATATGCGCATTGGCGTTGCGCTGCGCGAAGATCGATTTGCCGTCGCCCTTGGCAATCATCGTGCCGCGTCCGACCAGCGCCGCAATATCGGGATGGCGCGCGTCGGCATCGTCGATCGCAAGTTCATAGAGGGTCAGTCCGATATGCCGGGGCTTTTCGTCCGTCACCAGTGCACGCACCCTTGACCCTACGCCGTCAGCTCCGACAACGAAATCATGCCGGGCGACGGAACCGTTTTCGAAATGCAGTTCGAACGTGCCGTCATCGCACCCCAGGGCTTCCGTCAAACGGCAGCCCCAGCGAACACTGTCTGCCGGAATGGACCGCAAAAGCAGGTCTCTCAATTGGCTGCGGTCAATCTCCGGGCGGTCTCCGTCGGAGGCATCGTCCTTGTAGACAAGCAGGCCGTGCTTGTCATAAAGCCGCGTGCCCTGGTCTTCGTAGCGCGCAAAATGCTGAAACTCGGCAAACAGCCCGGCTCGCTTCATGGCATACTGCCCGGTTCCGGGATGCAGGTCGAGCATACCGCCCTGCCCGCGATGCAGGGCCGATTCATCCCGCTCATAAACCGTGAAGGCGACGCCCTTCAGATACAACATACGCGCGAGCAACAGCCCGCCGGGGCCACCGCCGACAATGGCGATCCCTGAATTCTTTGACATGTTCATCATCTCACTGGTAGATTGCATAGGGTCCTATTATTATATCATAGGGTCCTATGCAAGGAGAATCGCCATGCCCGGCCCGGACCCGAGACAAACCCCATCTTTCCTCATCAAGCAGGCAGCGCGAGAGCTGATGCGCAGAGGCGAGGAGCGGCTGCGGCCGCTTGGTCTCGGCGCGGCGTATCTCCCGGTTCTGGTGGCGGTGAAGAATGGCGAAGCATCGACGCAGGCCGATCTGGCCCGGCTGCTGCAGGTGGAACAGCCGTCCATGGCCCAGGCGCTGGCCCGGATGGAACGGGACGGCTTCATTCAGCGCAAGCCCGATCCGGCCCATCGGCGGAGCCAGATCATCGAGCTCACCGCGCTCGCCTTCGAGCGCCTGCCGCAGGCCTATGCGGCGCTGAACGAGGGCAACATTCTGGCCATGACGGGTTTTTCCGCCGGCGAGACGGCGCAGTTCGTGGCCTTTCTCAATCGCGTCAATGCCAATCTGCGCAATGAGGATAGCAAGTCCTGATTCCCCCCGAATGGGCGGCTCAGGCGGGCCTGCCCTTCCAGACGATATCGCTGACGTTGAGTTTTTTGGGAATGATCTTCAGCTCATAGAACTCATCCGCCAGCGCCTGCTGATAGGCAACAACCTCCGGGGTGACGGCTCCGACATTGCCCAGCTGGGCATCGTCGCGAGTCAGCGTGACCCTCTGGATGTCCTCGGGCACGCCGGTGATTTTCGACAGGGCGGCGACGGTTTCGTCCAGATTGTCCTGCGCCGCCCGGCCAACCCGCGCCAGTTCGTCCAGCACGTCGCTCAGGATATCGCCATGGGCAGCGGCGAAATCGCCATTGCTGAGGAAATACGACCAACTGTCGACGATTCCCCGGCCCGTTGCCAGAACACGGGTTTCGGGGCGTTTTTCGGCAACCGCCAGATAGGGGTCCCAGATCGACCACGCATCGATCTGGCCGGAGGAAAAAGCCGCCGCCGCATCCGGCGGCGACAGGTCCGACGCCGTGATGTCGTTCACCGACAGGCCCGCCGTGCGCAGCGCCTTGACCGTAAAATTGTGCGCGCTCGAGCCGCGCTTGAAGGCAACGCGCTTGCCCTTGAGATCGGCAAGACTGTTGATCGGCGAATCCTTGCGCACCAGAATGGCCGATCCGTCCGGCGAGCCCTTGTAGGTGCCGGCATAGACCAGATTGCCGCCCGCGGCCTGCGCAAAGAGCGGCGGCACATCGCCGGTCGGACCGAAATCGACCGCACCGGCACCCAGCGCCTCGAGCAGCGGCGGACCGGAGGAGAATTCGGCCCAGCTTACGGCGATGCCGCGCGCTGCAAAGCGTTTCTCCAGCGCGCCCGTCCCTTTGGCCAGGGCGAGGACACCGTTCTTCTGCCAGCCGATGCGCAGTGTTTTGACCGGCACCGTAGCGGCCGCCCGGACGGTCAACGGCACCAGCGCGGTCACGGCCGCCGCCCCGATCAGCGAAAGAGTCTGTCTGCGTGTAACCATCGATGCCATCCTTTCCATCTCCTGCGGGCTGCCACGGGCAGGCACCTCACACGCAAGGATGGGGTAAACGCGGAACCGGATCGACGTCATAAATATTGAACAATGGGCGGGATCGGGAAAATCATGCCCTGCCAAGCCGGATGAAGTGAAATCGTTTGGCCGAAAGGCCATCCCGGCGGCGTGCGTTCAGGGCTTGGGGAAACCGCGGGGATGGGCAGGAATAGCTTTCAGGTAAGCCGCGATCGCCGCCCGGTCAGCCGGCTCCAGATGCGCCGTGTTCAACACGACATCGGTCATCGACCCGCCGAGCGAGTCGAAATCGGGCGTAAACCCGCTTTCCAGGGCATAGGCGATATCCTTTTCCGACCAGCTATCGATACCGCCCTCGCCGCCTGTGATGTTGGGAACGACACCCTTGCCCTCGGGCGCCTTTGCGCCGGCCAACCAGCGGCTCTTGTCCAGCCCGCCAATGGCGTTGCGCGGTGTGTGGCATTCACCGCAATGGCCGGGGCCTTCCACCAGATACTGGCCGCGCTTGATCGCATCCGTGGCATCGGCGATCGTGAGAACCGGATCGGATGCCAGATAGAGGCGCTTCCACAGCCCCAATCCCCGGCGAACGGTGAAGGGGAAACGCAGCCGGTGATCCGCCGCCACATTGTCCGACGGCGGCAGCGTTTTCAGGTAGGCATAGAGATCAGCGATATCCTGCACCTGCATGCGCGCATAGGAGGTGTAGGGAAAGGCGGGATAATAGTGCCTTCCATCCGGCGATACCCCGGCGAGCATGGCATTGGCCAGGTCTTCGAACGACCAGGCGCCGATGCCCTTGCCGGAGGGAGAAATGTTAGGGGTAACGAAGGTACCGAACGGCGTGACCAGCTCATGGCCGCCTGTCAGCACCAGACGCGCATCGCCTCTGGCGCCCGGTGCGGCATGGCAGGAGGCGCAGCCCCCCGACCAGAATACCCGTTCGCCGCGCTTGGCATCACCGGGAGCCGCGGCGGCAAGCCGTGCCGGATCAACCCGCGACGGCGCCGACAGCAACCAGAATCCGGCGCCCCCCGCCATGGCAGCCACAATGACGAGCAGCAGCAGCTTGCGGATCATTGTGCCTCCCCCGCCTGTCCGATCAGTTCTTCTTGATGCGGAAGGTCTGATGGCAGGCGCCGCAATTCTGCGAGACCTGCGCGAAGGCAAGCTTGAAGCTGTCAAGGTCCTGCGGTTTGGTGGCAGCCGCTGCTGCGGCATCGGCCTTGTACTTGTTGACAGCAGCGACGAAGCCCGCATTGTCTTCCCAGATTTTCGGCGAAGCGGTGGTCTCGCCGCCGGTGTCGCTGCCGGCCGGAAACAGCGCTGCCGGATCGATCTTTTGGGCATCCTCGTTCAGCTTGCTGAGAGCCGCCAGCACCGCAGCCGCATCAAACGGCTTTTCGCCTTTGGCAATCGGGGCGATACTGCCGATGGTCTTGCCCTGATCCTTCATAATCGCCTGCCGGTCCGCAATCGGATCAGCGCCTGCGGCAGCCGAAAACACTGTCATGGCCAGCAAAGGCGCCGCAGCGAATGCAATCAGTCTCTTCATGGATGTCTCCAACTCTCGTGGCTTCAAAAACATGTGGCTTCAAGGGTTTTCAGGGGCATTCCCGGGTCCGAACCCTACAGTAAACATCCCGGATTGCACCCGCCCCATACGATCACATTTTCGTATGACAGACATTGGTTCGCATACGAAAAACCCCGGCTTTCGGCCGGGGTTTTGCTTTCTGTCCGTCAGATACGGCGCCATCTGCGATCATGGCGGTGATGCCAGTACGGGCGATCCCAACGGCGGTCATAGCGATGATAATAGCGGCGGTCCCAACGACGGTCCCAACGGCGATCATAGCGGTGACGCCAGTGCGGGCGATCCCAGCGGCGGTCATAGTGACGATAATAGCGGCGGTCGTAGCGGCGATCGTAATAGTCACGGTAATACTGAACGCGCTGCACATTGCTGTCTGCAGCCGCTGGCCCTGTTGCGGTGATGGGCTTTTCGACAGTCATCGGGGCGGCGGACACCGGTCCGGCTGCTCCGAGGGCTCCGATCGACATCACGACGGCAAAAAGAGCTGACATCAACTTTTTCATAGTGCCTCCAGTGAAATGCGCCCTGAGAACGTGCATTTCGACATGTTAAGTCCCTTGGGAATAGACTTAAGTCTAATCCCATGAACCAGAGATGAATAATCAATATGGCGCAGCAATGGCACGGGGGATGCGGGCGATCACATATAAAAACGGCCCGTGCGAATATGTGAAAACACCTTCGCACGGCCCGCTAGGGCATCCCTTATTCGCTCGCGCCGTTGTTGGCATCCAGCCGCGTCAGTATCTGATAGGCCATGCGGATGCGGTCCTCATTGGGATAGTATTTGTTGGCCAGAATGACGATGCCGAACTGCTTTTTCGGCACGAACGCGACATAGCCGCCGAACCCGTTGGTGGAACCTGTCTTGTTGATGAGTACATCGTCGCGGGCAGGCTGCGGCGGCGTCAGCGCGGTCACCGGCGTCGGCTTGAGCATGTCGGGAGAGTTGCCGCGCAGTAGCGTCTTCAGATCGACCGGATAGGCATATTGTTCCCAGATCAGATCCTGCGTCATCGCACCGACCTTGAAATAGCCGGTATGCGTATCGGCGATCGCCCGCTGCAGCTTGCCTTCCAGCCTGGCCATTTTCATGTTTGCTTCCAGGAAATGGATCAGGTCCGTGCTTGTGGTTTTCACACCATAGGCTTCCGAGGAAAGGACCGCCTTGCTCACCCGGGCCGGAACATCCTTCCTGGTATAACCCTGGGCATAGTCCGCCATTTTGGTGTCCGGCACGTCGATATAGGTGCTTTTCAAGCCAAGGGCCGGAAACAGCTGCCCTTCCATCAACGCGGCAAAATTCCGGTTCATCGCCTTTGCCGCGATGTAACCCAGCATGCCGATGCTCGGATTGGCATAGGTCCGGTATGTTCCGGCGGCATAGGCCGGCTTCCAGTTCCGCAGATAGGTCATCAGCTGGTCGTCGTTCTTCACCTCGTCGGGAACCTGCACCGGGAAGCCGCCCGGCGTATGGGTGCCAAGGTGCATCAGGCTGACATTGCCGAAGGCCGTATCCCGCATGGACGGCAGATACTTGCTGGTCTTGTCCGACAGGGAAAGCTGACCGTTTGCCTGCGCATAGGCCGCAAGCGTGACCACGAAGGTCTTGCTGATCGATCCGATCTCGAAGAGCGTATCGGCCGTGACCGGCTTGCCGGTTTCCCGGGAGGAAACGCCGTAGTCAAACAGATAGGGCTTTCCCTTGATCGTCACGGCGACGGCCATTCCGGGAATATTGTATTTTTCCATGACCGGCCTGATTGCCGCATCCACGACGGCCCTGACTGCCGTCGCCGGTTTGTCGGCCGCATGCCCCATGGCGGCCGGCGCACAGGCGGCAAACAGGATGGAGAGCAGAACTCTGGTGGCTTTCGCTGGCATTTCTTCGACTTCCTTTGCTGGTTCGGCATTGTGGACGGGTCCGCGACCGGCGCGGATTGCGCGCCGATTGAAAACCCCGCAGGTGCTGGTCATGGAGATCGCCTGACATAAGACTGGCTTCCGCATTGCATCGCAGACCTGCTGAGCCGCATCTATCTAACCGGCTGGGATGCCCTGTCAAAACATGATATCTCGGGGCAGACATAAGAAAAACTAGTGGCCCGATTCTGACATTTGCAACCCTTTGATACAAGCAACTCAGGCAAATGTCAGAATCAAAGGGCCACTAGCAAGCTTATGATTCTAGTGGAACTTTGAATTTGACATTCGCATGTTGCGCGTGATGTTAGATGGGATGCGAATGTCAAATTCGTTCCACTAGGGCACACATGGTTCGGCCATTTCTCCCCCTCAACGGCCTCAGAGCCTTCGAAGCTTCCGCGCGGCACCTGAGCTTCACCCGCGCGGCCATCGAATTGTGCGTGACGCAGGCTGCGGTGAGCCAGCAGGTGAAGAGCCTGGAAATGCGTCTGGGCGTACCGCTGTTCCTGCGCCTGCCGCGCGGCCTGAAGATAACGGCGGAAGGCGAAGCACTTTTGCCCGTGGTCACCGGCTCCTTCGACCGGATGGCCGACACGCTTGACCGGATCGAGGGCGGACAGGTCCGCGAGCTGCTGTTTCTGGGGGCGGTCGGCACATTCGCCGTCGGCTGGCTCCTGCCGAGACTGCCGAATTTCCAGCGACAGTTTCCCTTTATCGAGGTTCGTCTGTCGACCAACAACAATCGGGTCGACATGGCGGCGGAAGGGCTTGATTTTGCCATCCGGTTCGGCAACGGCGCCTGGCACGGCACGGATGCGACCCGCCTGTTCGAGGCGCCGCTCTCACCGCTGTGCGTGCCGCAGCTGGCCGAGACGCTGCTGGAGCCCGCCGATCTTGCCAGTCACACGCTGCTGAGAAGCTATCGCATGGATGAGTGGAACAACTGGTTCGCGGCGGCCAATGTTCCCGCCTCGCCCCAATTGAACAAGGCCATCGTGTTCGACTCGTCCCTGGCCATGATGGAAGCCGCCCTGCAGGGAATCGGCGTTGCTCTTGCGCCGCCGATGATGTTTTCACGCCACCTGACCGCAGGCGCCATCGAACAGCCGTTCCAGACCTCGATCTCGCTGGGAAGCTACTGGCTGACGCGGCTGCAATCGCGCACGCCGACACCAGCAATGGCCGCCTTTGCCGAATGGATCGTTTCAGCGCCCTGATCAGATTGAAACCGTCTGGTTTTTCAATACCGCGCCGAGATTGTCGAGCATGGCGCTCCAGCCGGCCCGGCGGTATTCCGGCTTGTCTTCATCATCAAGAAAGGCCGCCTGTTCTGTGAGGACAAGGCGGCAGCCCTTGCCCGACGGCGTGAGGTCAACGGTCACGATGCTGCTGGAAATGGGCGTCGTTTCGCGTCTCATCGTGCCGGCGGAAATGATCCGTTCATTCGGCACGATATCCTGGTAGGAACTGGTGCTGACATAGGTTTCGCCGCCGGTCTTGCCGAAACGGAAGATGTCACCGCCGCCGACACGAAAATCGAAGTGATCATAGGCCGCGTGCCAGCCATCGCCCATGGCGTTCCAGCGCAGGAGCGCCTCGACACTGGACCAGGCAGCAAATACGCGCTCCGGCGGGGCATCATAGGTGCGCTCGACAATGATGGTTGCATGGTTGACGGAACCTCCGGTCATGATGTCCTCCCTTGCCGGTCAATTCATTAAGTGATTACTTAAGTATCACGCGATTGGCGATCGCGCAACTAATACTTAATTATTGACTTAAGTGTCTTACCCCCGAAAATGTCCGCTGCCAGCGCAGCGCACCGGTTCTTGCATAAGCGGCAATCGGGTAAACTCCATGGTGCTGGTGAGTCGAAGGAAAAGCCCGTGAAGAAAAAACGCGCCGACCACGTCTGGGATGTCCCGCCTTCCGCGCGCGGCAAGCCCGCCCGGCTGACGGTTGCCACCTGCCAGTTTCCGGTTTCGCATGACATCAACGCCAATCTGGCCCATATGCTCGATCTCATCGCCCGCACCGCATCTGCCGGTGCTGATGTCGTGCATTTTCCCGAATGCGCCCTCTCCGGCTATGGCGCCGCGACATGGCCATCCTGGGATGATTTCGAATGGGCAACGCTCAACGCCGCCATGGACAGGGTTGCCGAGGCGGCTCGCGCCCATGCGATCTGGATCGTCACCGGTTCGGTGCATTGGGATCACGCGCACACCCGGCCCACCAATGCGCTGTTCGTGTTTGACGATAGGGGAGCGATTGCCGGGCGTTATGACAAGCGGCGCTGCTCGATCAACGATCTGCGCGCCTTTGCGCCGGGCGATACGCCGCTGACTCTCGATATCAAGGGTGTGCGCTGCGGTTTTCTCATCTGCCTCGACTGGGCCTTTCCCGAACTCTGGCAGGAACACGCCGGCAAGGTCGAGCTGGTCTTCCATTCCTGCTACACGGACAATGTATCGCGCGACCGGATCGAGGCCCATGCGATCCAGCCGCTGATCCAGGGCTATGCCTGGCTCAACCAGTATGCTGTCAGCTCATCCAATTCATGCCGGCCGCGCCAGAATTTTCCCAGCTTCTGGATCGAGCGCACCGGCCATCACGGCGGCAGCGCGGCACGGGACGAAACCGGTTTCATCCTGAACGTGCTGACCGACGATCCGGAACTCGACGCCTTCTGCCAGCGGGTGCTGGAATTCCGGCGTTCAGCCAGCGACGGCAGCCTCTATGCGCCCTATCTGGAAGCCAACAAGGCTTGATGCAACCACTGCCAAAATATGGCATGATGTAGCAACGCATCCCCGCAGGTGAGTAACCGTGTCCCGATCCCAGCGCCTTCTCGACCTGATCCAGACCATGCGCCGCTATCGGCGTCCGGTCAGCGGCAAGGTGCTGGCGGAGGAAACCGGCATCAGCATCCGCACGCTCTATCGCGACATCGCCACCCTGCAGGCGCAGGGTGCGCATATCGAGGGTGAGCCCGGCCTCGGTTATGTGCTGCGCCCCGGCTTCATGCTGCCGCCCCTGATGTTCACCGAAGAGGAGATCGAAGCGCTGGTGCTCGGCTCGCGCTGGGTGGCCAAACAGCCGGACAACCGGCTTTCCACAGCAGCGCGCGATGCCCTCAACAAAATCGCCGCGGTGCTGCCGGACGACCTGCGAGAGAGCGTCGACACCTCTGCCCTGCTGGTCGGTCCCGGGGACGGATCGGCAACCGATGGCATCGACCTTGCCGACGTGCGCAAAGCGATCCGCAGTGAGCGCAAGCTCGATATCACCTATCGCGACGGCAATGGCAGTCAATCCAGCCGCCTGATCTGGCCCTTCGCGCTGGGATTCTTCGACAAAATGCGCGTCATCGTTGCCTGGTGTGAACTGCGCCAGGATTTCCGGCATTTCCGCACCGACCGGCTGTCGCGGCTCGAAGCAACGGATATACGCTATCCCAAGCGCCGGCAGGTCCTGTTGCAGGAGTGGCGCGACGCACAGGGCATCGCCCAGCCGCGCTGATCACTACTGCCAGAAACTGGCAGCATGCCGTTTTATGGTGTTCCCATCACAACCTGAAGGAAAAATGCCGTGGCCAACCCCAATCTCATCATTCTCTACGTTGCCAATGCCCCTGCCAGCCGCGCCTTCTATGCGGCTCTGCTCAAGCGCGAACCGCTGGAAGAAACGGTCAATTTTGCCATGTTTGCCCTCGACTCCGGCCTGCTGCTCGGCGTCTGGGCGCATGACAAGGTTGAACCGGCCGTTACCAGCATTGGTTCAGGCAGCGAACTCGTGTTCAGCGTGGATACGGACAGCGAAGTCGAGGCAACGCACAAGGACTGGGCGGCACGCGGTTTGCCGATCGTTCAGGCGCCGGTGCACATGGATTTCGGCTACACCTTTGTTGCCCTCGATCCGGATGGTCACCGGCTGCGGATGTTTGCCGCAACCCCGGAACAGGGAACGGCGCAATGAGCCGGCACTGGATCGCAGTTGCTTCGGCGGACCATGTCCGCCGCGGCCTGCAGGACGGCTTCATGCAGGTGTGCCACGGCAAGGAAGGCCCGCTGAAGCGCATCAAGCCCGGCGACGGGGTGGTCTATTATTCGCCGACCGAGATATTCGGCGGCAAGAACCGCCTGCAGGCTTTCACCGCCATCGGCATGGTGCAGGCGGAAGACGCCTACCGTCACGACATGGGCGGAGGATTCGTGCCGTGGCGCCGCAATATCGGCTGGTTCGATGCCACGGAAGCGGACATCCGCCCGCTGCTCGACAGTCTCAGCTTCACCAGGGGCAGGCAGAACTGGGGCTACCAGTTCCGCTTCGGGGTGTTAGCCATCAGCCCGGAGGATTTTGATGTCATCGCCGGGGCCATGCATGCCCATCGCCAAGGGTTTAATGTTGCCGCGCCTCTGCCATCGCTCCGGCTGGCGTGCGATGACGGGTTGCAGCCCAGAACATCAGGGCAAGCGCACTGATGCCCGCCCCCGCAAGGCTGACTCCTGTCCAGCCGGCGGAGGCATAGACCAGCGTGGAGCCGAGCGAGCCTGCCGCACTGCCGATTGAGTAGAAGATCATATAGCCCGCCGTCAGGCGGCTCTGCGCTTCCGGACGCACACGGTAGATCAGGCTCTGGTTGGAAACATGCACCGCCTGCAGGGCGAAATCGATGGTCACGATGCCGATGATCAGGAACCACAGCGACACCTGCATGAAGGCGACCGGTAGCCACGACAGGAGCATGATGGTCAGGGCAATGCCGGTGGTGCGCTGTGCATGCCCCCGGTCGGCCCAGCGCCCTGCCCGCGAGGCCGCCAGCGCTCCGGCAGCGCCGGCAAGACCGAACAGCCCGATTTGCGTGTGCGAGAGCAAAAAGGGCGGCGCGCTCAGCGGCAACACCAGCGGTGTCAAAAGCATGGTGATGTCGGCGAAGATGAACATGGCAATGACGGCACGGATGCGCAGCACCGGCTCCTCGGCAAACAACAGGAAGACAGACTTGATCAGCTTCGGATAGGCGATTTTTGTCCGCCGCACTTCGTTGCGTGGCAGGAAGTGAAACAGCAGCGCTGCAATGATCAGCGTCAGCACCGCCGAGACGGCATAGACCGAGCGCCAGCCCGCCAGATCGGCCATGGCACCGGCAATGGTGCGGGCCAGCAGAATACCGATGACGATGCCGCTGGTGACGATGCCGACCACCTGCCCCCGCTCATGCGGCTTTGCCAGACTGGCGGCATAGGCGACGAGCGCCTGCGTGACAACGGCGAGCAGGCCGATGGCGGCCATCGCCACCAGCAGCGCGAGCGTGGTCGGGGCAAAGCACACCGCCAGCAGGGCCAGCGCGGAGAGAACCGATTGACCGGCGATCAGCCGGCGGCGGTCGATCAGATCACCCAGCGGCACGATCAGCAGCAGGCCCAGCCCGTAACCGACCTGCGAAATCGAGACAATCATGCCGATGGTGGCGTGACTCATGCCAAAGCTGTCGGCAATGGCGTCGAGCAGCGGCGGGGCAAAATAGACGTTCGCCACGGCCAGTCCGCAGGCAATGGCAAACAGAAGTGCCAGGGGGCGGGAGAATTCTATGGCCTGCGGCCCGCTGAAAGGCGTTTTTTCAGCAATTTCATCCGTATAGACCGCTTGTCCACCGCCAGTGACCAGATTATCGTCCTGCTCAAGCTTCATCGCATCCTCCTGCGAATGTGGTTGCAAATTAAAACCTGTTGCGTCTTAGCTCCATCGGTTTTATATTGCAACTACCCTTCGCAGAGGGAGAAACAAGATGAGCACTGCTCTGCGACCAAAAAAGGGGGACTACAATGGTCAAGCGAACGAGCCACAAGGATGATCCGTGCCCGGTGGCAAGGCCACTGGATGCGATCGGAGACTGGTGGTCACTGCTGATAATACGCGACGCGTTTGAGGGATCGCGGCGTTTTGGGGAATTTCAGAGAAGTCTTGGCCTGGCCAAGAATATTTTGTCGACGCGGCTGCGTAATCTCGTTGCCCATGACATTTTCACCATCGCGCCCTGCGCCGATGGCAGCGCCTACAATGAATATGTGCTGACCGAAAAAGGCCGCGATCTCTTCCCGCTGCTTGTCGCCCTGCGGCAATGGGGTGAAGAATACTACTCCGACAGCTATCAGGCGAAAGTCCAACTGGTCGACCGCGAAACGGGTAAACCGGTGCGGCGGCTGGAGCTGCGCTCCGATGACGGGCGCCTGCTCGGGCCTGACGACACGGTGGTTGTCGGGAACTAGATTTCCCTGCCCTCGCCCTGCCCGACATCGCTCCGCGGTGTCTGGCAGCGCCATTGCCACAAAATGCAAATGAAAATCATTTGCAATAAGACTTGACGACGGTCCGATTATCCGTATTCTGTGATGGTGCCAGTGGGACGCTGGCTCCGGCCGGCCCGGGCGGACAATAGAAAAAGGCCCCATCCTTGACGGGGCCTTTCCATCGATATCACGCGGGAAAAAGCTTATTTGGCTTTTTCGTAGAGTTCGAGGACGTAATCCCAGTTGATGAGACTGTCGACGAAAGCTTCGAGGTATTTCGGGCGGGCATTGCGGTAGTCGATGTAATAGGAGTGTTCCCATACGTCGACGCCGAGGATTGGCGTTGCGCCATGAACCAGCGGGTTTTCGCCGTTTGGTGTCTTGGAGATTTCAAGCTTGCCGTTCTTGACGGAGAGCCATGCCCAGCCGGAGCCGAACTGTGTGGTGCCGGCAGCGATGAAATCGGTGCGGAACTTGTCGTAGCCACCGAGATCCGAGTCAATGGCCTTTTCCAGAGCGCCCGGAAGCTTCTTGCCGCCGCCGTTCTTCTTCAGCCAATGCCAGAAATGCAGGTGGTTGTAATGCTGGCCGGCATTGTTGAAAAGGCCGGCATTCTTGCCATAGGACTGCTTGACGATCTCTTCAAGCGAGAGATTTTCAAGACCGGCTTCGGCAGCCAGTTTGTTGCCGTTGTCAACATAAGCCTTGTGGTGCTTGTCATGATGATATTCCAACGTCTCGCGCGACATGAAGGGGGCGAGCGCGTCGTAATCATACGGCAGTGCGGGCAGTTCGAAAGCCATGGAAGTCTCCTCTTCGATTCAATCTGTGATCAGAATTGGTTAGCCCGTCGGGGCGCACGCCAATCCTGACAAAACCTGCGTTCGTTACATAGAGCCTTTCTCACCTAAATAGAATAGTTCTGCCGGAAAGAATTTGGTTCAAGGTCGAGGGGGTTGACGAGACCGATGTTTACCCATCGGGCGAAGTCAAGCCCCGCTGGATTTGAACCAAATTCACCCGGCCTTTCGGGTTTCCGGATGGCGAGAAAGGCTCTCGGTCCGTATTTCCCCGGGGGCAATGCGGAACGGATCAATATTTCGGTTTGATCCGGTTTCAGCGTTAAATTTTCGGCGTGGAGTGGGCGAACTCCCAATAGAGCTCCCTCGCCTTCTTGGTGATCGGACCCGGCTGAAGGTCGCGGCCTTCAATACGGGTAACGGGCACGACCTTCGAATGGTTCCCCGTGGAGAAAATCTCGTCGGCGTTGAGGAAATCCTGCACCGTCAAGGTCGCCTGCGTCGTGCGGAAACCGTAATCGGCCAGCACGTCGATCGTGCGGGCGCGGGTGATGCCGGACAGGAACGTGCCATTGGGCGCGGGCGTGAAAATGTGCCCGTCCTTGACCATGAAAATGTTCGAGCTGCCGGTTTCAGCGACATTGCCGAGCATATCGAGCACCAGCGCATTGTCGAAACCGCGGGATTTGGCTTCGAGAATGGCGCGGCCATTGTTGGGGTAGAGGCAACCGGCCTTGGCATTGGTCGGCATCGTCTCGAAGCTCGGACGGCGGAAGGGCGAAACGGTGACGGAAAAACCCGTGGGCTCCTGCATCGGCGATTCGTACAGGCTGAGACAGAAGCGGGTTGAAGCGGGATCGGCGGGCACACCCATATAGCCGCCATGCTCGGCCCAGTACATCGGCCGGATATAGACGGCGATCCGTCCATCGAATTTTTTCAGCCCGTCGCGGGCAAGACCGGCAATGTCTTCCGCGCTCATGGTCGGCTGGAGACCAAGCGCGGCGGCGGAGGCATTCACCCGGGCGCAATGGCGGTCAAGATCGGGCGAGACGCCCTCGAACCAGCGTCCGCCGTCAAAAACCGTCGAACCCAGCCACATGGCGTGGCTGCGCGGCCCGATCAGAGGCACATTGCCCTCGTGCCAGTCACCGTCGACATAGGTCCAGGTGGTTGATTGCGCTGCTGTATTGACTGCCATGAGAGTGATTCCGTCGCTGAGAATAGGTCGCCCTATCGAAGGGTTATTCGACCGCAAGGTCAATGGTTCAGACACTGCGGAAGGCAAATTGCGACAAACGGACCGCCATAACCAGCACTTTTCCGCGTCAAACCACGGCTTCTCATACTTTTGATGAATTGCGCATCGGACTATCGCCTGTCCACTATGACACGGCAGCATTGAGCCGTTTGTCAGTTCCGGACTTCAAATGTTGTGAGAAAACGCACCGTATCATTTCCCCCCGCTCCCCTCAGGATACGGCTTCTTGGCGGACCCCTTGCCGGGTCTGCTTTTCTTTTGGCTCAAAGAAAAAGGCCGGCAACCCCAGGTCACCGGCCTTCCATGTGGACAAAGGCGACAGATTACATCACCAGGATCGGCGTCTTGTTCGGCACGCGATCATAGAGATCGATAATGTCCTGGTTGATCAGGCGCACGCAGCCCGACGAAACCGCCTTGCCGATGGACCACCATTCCGGCGAGCCGTGCAGGCGATAAAGCGTGTCCTGGCCATTCTGGAAGATGTAGAGGGCGCGAGCGCCGAGCGGATTGGTCAGGCCGGGCTGCATGCCGCCATTGCGGGCGCTGTACTGCACCAGCTCCGGCTGGCGGGCAACCATCTCATCCGGCGGAGTCCAGGTTGGCCAGTGGCGCTTCCACTGGATAACAGCGCGGCCGGACCAGGCAAAGCCTTCGCGGCCGATGCCGACGCCGTAACGGATCGCCTGACCGCCTTCGCGCACCAGATAGAGGAACTTGTTCTGGGTATCGACAACGATGGTGCCGGGCTGTTCGCCGGTCGGGTCCTGTACGACCTGACGCAGATAGCGCTTGTTCATCCTCTTGATCGGAATGGCGGGCAACTGATAGCCGTCATCCTCGCGCGCCGCATACATGGCTTCATAGGAGCCAAAGGCCGGATCGACATCCGCCTGCGGTGCGAGCGGCTGGCCATTGTCGTCAACCTTGATAACCGGCATATCCGGGATTGCGGCGCATCCGGCGAGGCCGACGGCCGCTGTTGCGGTCAATGCAGTCAGGAAACCGCGGCGGGAAATCATGTTTTGCATCATTGAACCAATTTAGCGGTGGGAGATGGAGTGTGAGATAGCATGGATCGGGTTTACCAGCTCTAAACGCACATAAAATGTGGCAACGGACCGTTGGCAATATGGCGCAAACAAGGCGGGTGGCGGACTGTTGCCCTCCCGCAACAGAAAGACTGCCTGAAGGATGCCTGCACCGTTCACCGGGCGATAAACAATTCGTGAGACCGCCAAACCCGCATTCCCATCGCCGAATCACCGGGGTTCATAGCGAAAATCCGACACGCCGAACCGCCCGGCAAGACTGCTGAGCGGCGCATCGCCGGTCTTGCCTCTGACATAGCGATCCATGAAGGCGACACTGGCTTCACTGATGCGCGTGCGGGTGAACAGGCCGAGATCGGTCCACGTCAGATGACCCGCACCCAGGAATTCCACGTAATATTTCGGGCCCTTCGACAGGTCGTAGCCGCCGCCCGGCCGCCTCACTTTCGGGGTCACAAAAATATCGCGCGTGCCGCCCTGGTACATGACCGGGGCTTCGAGATGCCGCAGTGAATCCCGGTGCAGATAGGGACCGACATAGGGGGACAGGGCGAGCGTTGCCTTGACACCGTCGATGCGCCAGCCGGGCCAGGCGCCGCTCATGCCCAGCACGGTATAGCCGCCGAGGGAATGCCCCGCGAGCCCCATCTCGTTCCAGTTGATCCGGCTGTTCCACTGCCGGTCGCGCTTCAGGGCGGCAATCACCTTGCTGAAATCATCGGCGCGGTTCCTGAACGTGGCCTCCGTCCAGCGCAGGGGCTTGCGCAGGGAAACCTGCGGCTTGTCGAGAATGCTCTGGTCGCCATTGTTGCAGGTCGCATCGTGATGATTGGGCGCGAAGACGATGTAGCCCGCCTTGGCAAAGGCCCGCATCAGGAATTTCGATTGGGTCGAACAGCCGTGGAACCCGTGCGAGAAGAAAATGACCGGCTGGCGGGCAATCGTCGGCTGGTCCGGTTCCCACACATGGACCGGCACCCCGCCGATCACCGCTTCGCTGTCTTTGGCAAGGGCGGTTCCCGCCGTGGCCAGCACGGCGGTGAGAATGGCGGCGATCAATCGCAACACGGGGCGTGGCAGAGCAAAAGATTGGCCTGTGCTGTTCATCGGCGCCCGCCTTGTCCGCTGTCGTAGCCCTAGCGTTTGCTCAGGCTTCCCAGGATGCCGCGCACCAGCGCGCGGCCAAGCGAGCTGCCCACCGAACGGACCACCGATTTCATCGCCGCTTCCGCCACCGTCTGGCGGGCACGGGGCTGACCGCCGCGCGGGCCCGGCGTGCTGCTGCCGCCGCCCAGAATATCCGGCAGGCGCCAGCCGCTGGTGCTGTCGGCTTCCTGTTCCTTCGTGGCTGCAGCTTCCGCCTGTCCCTGCGCCGCCTTTTTCTGCAGGACCTCATAGGCGGATTCGCGATCGATCATCTGGTCATACTGGCCGGCAACCGGGCTGGCATTGATCAGCTTCTGCCGCTCGTCAACGGTCAACGGGCCGATGCGTCCCGCGGGCGGGCGGATCAGCGTGCGCTGCACGATGGACGGCACGCCTTTTTCCGCCAGGGTCGACACCAACGCTTCGCCGGTGGACAGGTTGGTGATTGCCGCGAACGTGTTGAAATCCGGATTGGGGCGGAAGGTATCGGCCGCCGTCTTCACCGCATTCTGCTCGCGCGGCGTATAGGCGCGCAGCGCATGCTGCACGCGGTTGCCGAGCTGGGCCAAAACGGTTTCCGGCACATCCAGCGGATTCTGCGAAATGAAGTAGACCCCGACCCCTTTGGAGCGGATGAGGCGCACCACCTGCTCCACCCGGTTGAGCAGGGCTTTCGGGGCCTCATTGAACAGAAGATGCGCTTCATCGAAGAAGAAGACGAGGCGTGGCTTTTCCGGATCGCCGATTTCAGGCAGTTCCTCGAACAGCTCCGACAGGAGCCAGAGCAGGAAGGTGGAATAAAGCCGCGGATTCATCATCAGCTTGTCGGCGGCCAGCACACTGACCACGCCGCGGCCATTGGTGCTGGTGCGCATGATATCGGCGATGCGCAGCGCCGGTTCGCCAAAGAATTTCGTGCCGCCCTGCTGCTCAAGCACCAGGAGGGAACGCTGGATGGCGCCGACGGAAGGTTTGGTAACATTGCCGTAACGCGCGGAAATTTCCTCGGCACGCTCGGCGATATTGACCAGCAGAGCCTGCAGGTCCTTCATGTCGAGCAGCAGCAGCCCCTCTTCGTCGGCGATCTTGAAGGCGATGTTCATCACGCCTTCCTGCGCTTCGGTGAGGTTCATCAGTCGCGAGAGCAGCAGCGGCCCCATTTCGGAAATGGTGGCGCGGATCGGATGGCCCTGTTCGCCGAAAATATCCCAGAAAATAACCGGCGACGCCTCGAGCGCATAGGGATCGAGCCTGACCTCCGCCGCCCGCTTGACGAGAAAATCCTTTTCCTCGCCCTTCGCGCCGATGCCCGACAGATCGCCCTTGATGTCGGCACAGAAGACCGGAACGCCCGCACGCGAAAAACCTTCCGCCAGAACCTGCAGCGAGACGGTCTTGCCCGTCCCTGTCGCGCCGGTGATCAGGCCGTGGCGGTTGCCGTATTTCAGCAGCAGCGCTTCGGCCTGCTGATAGCTGTCATCCGGTTTGCGGCTCGCACCAAGGAAGATACTGTCGTCAGCGGCCATGGGGGGTGATCCTCTTCACTGTGGTGTTTCTGCCATCCGGTATAAAGGCCGGATGCCCGGGGGACAATGCCTTGCAGCCGGGACTCATGCATAAGATTGCAAGGCGGCGCTGAAATTGCTGACGTTTTTGTGTCATCTTCCCGTGTCACAACGGAAGCGGCGCCGCCTGAAGAATGTCATGCCGGCTGATCCAGATTGACGCAGTGGCTTGCAAGGCGGATGATATCCGCATATTACGTAAACGTAATTCATGACACACGGGAGATTAGGCTCATGGACGAACTTATCGCGCGCATTACCGCCAATGTCGGCACCGATCCGGAAACGGCAAAGAAGGCCGTTGGCCTCATCCTTGCTTTCCTGCAGAAGGAAGGCCCGGCCAAGGCAACCGACCTGATCAGCAGCATCCCCGGCGCGGACGCGGCCATTGCCGATGCCAATTCCGGCGGCGGCTTCCTGTCCGGCCTGATGCCCGGCGTCATGGGCCTCGGCTCCAAGCTGATGGGCGCTGGCCTCGGCATGAGCGAAATCTCCGGCATTTCCAAGGAAACCATTGCCTTTGCCCGTGAAAAGGCCGGCAGCGACGTGGTTGACGAAGTCGTCAATTCGATCCCGGGCCTCAGCCAGTTCGTCTGAGACGCACGGCGCGGCCATTCACAACCAGCATGTCAAACGCGCGCCTCCTGGCGCGCGTTTTCGTTTGGCCATTCCCTTGTGGTTCGACAAGCTCACCATGAGGGAGGTGATTTGATTGCAGCCCACAAGCTTCCCTCATGGTGAGCTTGTCGAACCACGCACCGTATATTCTGCTCTTTACCTCACGCAGGCTTTCTCGCCGGGACCGTGACGAGATTGACCAGCACCGCCACGACAACATTGGCAGCCAGCGCCAGCAGCCCGATATAGACCGTGAACGGTGCGCCGCCGAGGCTGATGGCCTGCAGCGGTTTCAGGCCGTTGATCCACACCAGATAGGTGCCGCCGCAGAAGCCGACGAGCCATCCGGCCAGCAGGCCCGGTGCACGGAACCAGTTCGAGTAGAGCCCGAACACCAGCGCCGGCAGTGTCTGCAGGATCCAGATGCCGCCGAGCAGCTGCAGGTCCAATGCAAACTGCGTCGGCAGGAAGGCGATGACCAGCAGCGCACCGATCTTGATGATCAGCGACGTCACCTTGGCGACCTTCGCCTCCCCCGCATCCGTCACCTGAGGATTGACATAGGCCTTCCAGAAATTGCGGGTGAAGAGGTTGGAGGCGCCGATGCTCATGACCGCGGCGGGAACCAGCGCACCGATGGCAATGGCGGCGAAGGCAAAACCGGCGAACCAGCTGGGGAACAGGGTCTGGAACAGCGCCGGAACCACTTGGTTCGGGCTGGAGACGTTGAGATGGGCGGCGTGGCCCATATAGCCCAGCAGGGCAAGCAGACCAAGGAGCAGCGTATAGGCCGGCAGCATCACCGCATTCTTGCGGATGGTGTTGCCGCTGTTCGACGCAAAGATGCCGGTCAGTGTATGCGGATACATGAAGGCTGCCAGCGCCGAACCGAGCGCCAGCGTCGCATAGGCCACATACTGGTTGCCGCCGAGCAGCAGATTGCCCGAGCCCTTGGCCTTGAAGGCGGCATCCGCCGAGGCGAATACATTGGCATAGCCGCCGAGTTTCGACGGGATCAGCGCCACCGCGGCGATGACAGCGATATAGATCATGATGTCCTTGACGAAGGCGATCAGCGCGGGCGCGCGCAGGCCCGCCGAATAGGTGTAAAGCGCCAGGATGACGAAGGCGACCGCCAGCGGCAGCTCGCCCGTCAAGCCCAGAGCCTGCAGCACGGCAGCCATGCCGACCAGCTGCAGCGCGATATAGGGCATGGTTGCGATGACGCCGGTGAGCGCCACCGCCAGTTCCAGCCCGCGCGAGCCGTATTGCCCGAACACCACATCGCCGGCAGTCACGTAGCCATTGTCCTTGGCCCGTTTCCACAGGAGCGGCATGACCATGAAGACAAAGGGATAGACGATGATCGTATAGGGCAGCGCAAAGAAGCCATAGGCGCCAACCGCATAGACCAGCGCCGGAACCGCGATCACCGTATAGGCGGTGTAGAAATCGCCGCCGACGAGAAACCAGGTGATCCAAGTGCCGAAATTGCGGCCGCCCAAGCCCCATTCATCGATATGCGCCATGGTCTTGGGCGCCCGCCAGCGGGAAGCAATGAATCCGAGCACCGTGACAAGGGCGAAAAAGAAGACAAAAACCGAAACGGCAACCGGATCAAGATTAGTCGTCATAGCGCACACTCCGGTAGACGATCCACGTCACGAAAGCCGTCAACGGCACAAAAGCCAGCTGATACCAGTAGAAAAAGGGGAAGCCGAGCAGCTCCGGTTCGCGGGAATTATAGAAGGGAACCCAGAGAAGTCCGATGTAGGGAATCGCAAGTAGCCATAATATGGCCTTTTTTGAACCGTTTTCCATGGATATGTCCTCTCGAAATTAACTTTTGAGGAAAGATGAAACCCGAGGGTTTCATTAATAGGCTCCGCCATCATTTGCGCAAGACGCGATCGATGCGGGCAGCGCGCGGATATGGTTCCAAACGCGCATTATCAACAATGTTCTTTTCGGCACTGTGGCAATTCGTGATCAACAAGACCCCGATACATAAAGAAATTAGTAACCAAGATTCTTCATGCTCCCAGGCAGTCGGCAATTGACGCCAGACACGCGTGTTCCGTGCCTGATGGTTGGTATTGGCCGTGGCGGACCCCTTTGGGGCAGTCGCAGGTTTGAGTAAGCGTTTGGAAAAAGAGTACGATGGCGTTCGCGACCGATACATTCAGGCAGGCTGGTTCCTTTAACCCTTCGGCCTTTCGCGTGGGCAAACCGCGCGGTGCGCTTGTCAGCGCGCTGGCCATCGGCGTCGGCATTGCCGCCACCGTGTGGGTTCTGGCAACCGTGAGCACGACGCAGAAAATGGTGGCTTCCTTGGGTGCAAGCCCGGCGGTGCTGCACCATGGCTCCCATGCGCTTGACAGCATCGCGCTTGTCGACCCGAACAATCAGAAGGTCCGCAGGCCAAGCAGTGCCGCACTCGCAGCACTCAATCCCGAATTGCGGCATCGTATACCCCACGGCGCACCGATGGACGCCAAAAACGCCAATAAAGCCGACCGCGTCGTGGTCAGCCATGACGATGCCTTCGCCGAGCCCGCATCCGCGCTGGTGATGCTTGAGACATCGCCATTGTCCGAATCCGACGTCACCGCGCTTCTCAACACGCCATCCGGACCGATCGACGCCGAGGTGCAGAACGCAATCCGCGCCGCAATAGTGAACAGCGCCCTGGCGCTGGCAGCAAATGGCAGATCCGCGCCGGCGCTCGACAGCAGGCCGGTTGGTTCCATACCGCTGCCCGCCAACGCCCCCGACCGGGAAAAACTGGAGATCGCCGCCGCAGGCGCGGCCCTGGCCACGGCATCGGACAATCCGTTCAACGCCCAGCCTGATCTCGTGGACAAGCGCCGCCACGAACCGGAAATACCGATCCTCGCCAGCTACGCACCCTCTGCAACCGAGAGCAACCCGATGATGGGGCCGCTCGCGCCGGACCTTGAAGTGGCCGTGCCCGTGCCGGAAGAAGCGCCGGACAGAAAGACCGCCAGCGTGGCACCGGACGACGCGGCCTCTTCCGATGATACGCAGGACACGGTTGACGTTCCCCTCCCTTCGAAGCGACCGAAACTGGCTGCCGGGACCGCTCCTGCAGCCCCCACCGCTCCGGCAAAACAGCGGCCTGACGTGAAGATGGCTTCTATCCGGCCGGATGATGCAGCCATCGAAGCCATGCCCAGATCGAAGAGCCTGTTCGGATCACTATTCGGCGGGTCGCGCAACGGTGTCGCCGTCTATGACATCTCGGCGCGCACGGTTTACCTGCCCAATGGCGAACGGCTTGAAGCGCATTCCGGCATGGGACACATGCTGGACAATCCCCGCTATACGCGCGAGTCGAACCGCGGGCCGACACCGCCGCATACCTATAATCTGACCATGCGCGAACAGCTTTTCCACGGCGTCGCGGCGATCCGCCTGACACCGGTCGACGGCCGCAATGCCTTCGGCCGCAACGGTCTGCTCGCCCACACCTACATGCTGGGACCGCGCGGCGATTCGAACGGATGCGTGGTTTTCAAGGATTATCGCCGCTTCCTCAAAGCGTTCCAGCGCGGTGAAGTCTCGCGTCTCGTCGTGGTGGAACGCATGTCGTCGTTCTCACGCATGGCCACGCGCTAAGGTCTGGCTCTAATGTTTTATGCCAAGGCAATAGACATTTATTACGGCTGGTGTTATTGAGCACCCAGCTCAATTCAGGAAAGGAGGGCTGCGCATGAATACGTTCTTCCGGCATCATCGCCAGCGTGGCCCCGTCAACGCCCTGCAGATACGTTTGCAGGGCTGACCGGAAACAGCTTTCCATACCCATTCCAGGTCTGCCCTTCGTGGTCACGCAGCGTCTGCTCGCTTTTTGAGCGGCCTTGCGTCTCTTCACAACCCACCGAGCCAATACGGTTACCTCACCGTTTCGTGCATCCGACGACAGCAGAAGAGAACTGCGTCGCAGCACATGGCCCGGCAGACCAGAGAATAAAATGGCACTCATCAATGTAAGAAACCTCGGCGTCACCCTTGGAGCCCCGCTTTTCACCAACCTGAGTTTTGTCGTGGGCGCGGGTGACCGTCTCGGTATCGTTGCCGCCAATGGCCGCGGCAAGTCCACCCTGTTGCGCTGTCTTGCGGGAACGCTCGATTCCACCACAGGCGACATCACCCGCACGCGCGGCCTGCGCATCGGCTATGTCGAGCAGGCTGTGCCGGACGCGCTTCTCGGCACCACCTTTTACGACATGGTCCTGCAGGCCCTGCCCGCCGAACAGCAGGAGACCGAAAGCTGGCGCGTCGATGTTGTGCTCGCCTCGCTCGACGTGCCGGATGTCTTGCGCGAGCGCACCGTCAGCCAGCTCAGCGGCGGCTGGCAGCGGCTTGCGCTGATTGCCCGCGTCTGGGTGACCGACCCCGATGTGTTGCTGCTGGACGAGCCGACCAACCATCTCGACCTTGCCAAGATCGCACAGCTGGAAGACTGGCTGAACACGCTTCCCCGCGATGTGCCGGTGGTGATCTGCAGCCACGACCGGGCCTTTCTCGATGCGACGACCAACAGGACCCTGTTCCTGCGGCCGGAGAATTCACATGCCTTCGCCCTGCCCTACACGCGGGCCCGGGTGGCGCTTGACGAGATCGACGCTGCGGAAGCGCGGCGTTACGAGCGCGATATGAAGGTGGCGCAGCAGCTGCGCCAGCAGGCGGCCAAGCTCAACAATATCGGCATCAATTCCGGCAGCGACCTACTGGTCGTGAAGACGAAACAGCTGAAGCAGCGGGCGGAAAAGCTGGAGGATGCCGCGCGGCCCGCCCATCAGGAACGGTCAGCCGGGGCGATAAGACTTGCCAACAGCGGCACGCACGCCAAGGTGCTGGTGACGCTTGACGATGCTTCCGTTGAGACGCCGGATGGTACGCTGCTGTTCAAAACCGGCAGGAAATGGATATGCCAGGGCGACCGGATCGTGCTTCTGGGTGCCAACGGCACCGGCAAGTCACGCCTCGTCGGCATGATCCGGCGCGCCATCAGCGATCCGCTGGGCTCGCCTGAAACAGTCAAGGCCACGCCCTCGCTGGTGCTTGGCTATGGCGACCAGGCGCTGGCCGACCTGCCGGACCGCGATACGCCGTTCGACACGATCAGCCGGCGGTTCGATATCGGTGACCAGCGCACGCGCACCCTTCTGGCCGGGGCCGGACTTGGCATCGATATCCAGAACAAGCCCAACAGCGTGCTGTCGGGCGGGCAGAAGGCGCGGCTGGGCATGCTGGTGCTGCGGCTGGCCAATCCGAACTTCTTTCTGCTGGATGAACCGACCAACCATCTGGATATTGACGGGCAGGAAGCGCTGGAGTCCGAACTGATGGCGCATGAGGCCAGCTGCCTGCTGGTCTCGCATGACCGCAGTTTTGTCCGGGCGGTCGGCAACCGGTTCTGGCTGATCGAGAAACGGCGCCTTGTCGAGGTGGAAAGCCCGGAAGCGTTCTTCGCTTCCGTCAGCGGCCATCAAGACTGATACGATACCGGGCCGTCCCGCCGAGGCGGCCCGGTGCCGGTTCAATGGGCGTGCGCGGCCTGCGCCGTGACGATGGCGTCGGCCTCCTTGCCGTAAAGCTCCTCGAAATGATCGAAGGCCTTGGAAAAGCTGCCGATGCCCTGCGTGGCGGAGCGCAAGGCCCGCCCCAGTTCATCCAGCGAACTGCCGGGGATCATCGCCCGGAAAACGTCCCAGCCCTTGGTGTTGTCATCCCGGTCAAAACCCAGAACCTGTCCCTTGAAGGCGGATACAATGGGCACGAGATTGCCCGAGTAGACCGATGGTATGTGAATTTCGATGCGGAAGACCGGCTGCATGAGCACGGCCGACGCTTCCGACAGCGCCTGCCGGACGCCCATTTTTGCCGCAGCGCGGAAGGCAAATTCCGAACTGTCGACCGAATGGTGCTGGCCATCGGTCAGCATCACGCCGACATCGATGACAGGAAGACCCAAGGGGCCCCGCTCCATCGCTTCGCGCGAGCCCGCTTCCACCGCGGGGATGTAGTTGCGCGGCACCGCCCCGCCCTTCACCGTTTCGCCAAAGGAAAAACCTTCGCCGCGCCCGTTGGGATGCACGCTCAGTTTCACGTCGGCAAACTGACCGGCGCCGCCGGTCTGCTTGCGGTGGCGGTAGTGAACATCGGCGGGTTTGGAGATCGTCTCCCGATAGACCGGACTTGGCATGCGGTCGGTGACATTGACGTGGAAGACCTCCGCCAGGGTTTTGCACAGGTCGCGCAGATGCACCGGCCCCTGCACGCTGACAAGCTGGGCACCGGTGCCCTCTTCCTGCGCCACCTTGAGCCCGCGGTCGGTTTCCACCAGTTTCGCCAAAGTTTCGGAAAGCTTTGTTTCATCCCGCTCGCTTTCGGGAACGAGAATACGCTCCAGCATGGGTGTGGGCGGTGTCGTCCATTCCGGCGCCGCTATGGCTGCATCCACTGTCAGCAGGGACGGCACCGGCAGATGATCCGACTTGACGGTGCTGAACACATCGCCCGGCGCTGCGGTTCCCGACGCCGTGGGGCGCCCGGTTCCAGGGTCCTGCACAGGGCCAAGACGCCCGCCGCCCAGAAGCGCGCCCTGCTTGAGGCCTTCCTTCAGCGCACGCACCAGCACGGTCTTGCCGATGTTCTGGCGGTGATAGGCATGAAAACTGACGGCTGCCAGTGCGTTTTCCGGCGTGCTGTTGGCCGCGGCAAGGCGCTTGCGCAGGGCATCGACCGGCGGCGCTTCATGGCGCAGTGCTTTCATCAGGCGCAGCATGCCGTTGCTGTGGCTTGCCGCGCCCAGCAGCACCGGAATGATCTTGTTCTCCCGCACCACGCGCGACGAGATGGCAAAAACGGCGTCACTGGGCGGCTCGCGGTCTTCGATCAGCTCTTCCAGCAGCCAGTCGTCGAATTCAGAGAGATGTTCGAGCAGCTCGGCGCGCGCCTCGTGTTCCCGTTCAAGCTCGCTTTCCGGTATGGCGATCAGGGCGGAGGTCTGGCCTTCACGATAGCGCCAGGCCCGTTCCGAGATCAGGTCACAGGTGCCGACAATCTTGTCGCCTTCGCGGATCGGAATCTGCCGCAGGACAAGGGAATGGCTGCAATAGCCCTGCAGCGAGGCAATGACATCGCGTATCCGCCCCCTTGGCTCGTCGATGCGGTTGACAAAGACGATGCAGGGTGTTCCCGACGCTTCAATAACCCTGAGGTACGGGGCGGCGAGCACCGCCTCTTCCGGCACGGGCGAGACGCAAAGGATACAGGCATCGCTGGCAATCAAAGCATCCTGCGCGTGGGCCAGGGCTTCATTGCCGCCCGGCGTGTCCAGCGCGCACCATGCCTCGTTTCCGAAGGTGAATTCCGTCAGATTAAGCCCATAGGGCGAGACCGACTTCTTTGGCGCGCCCTCCAGCGCGCCGAGTTTTTCCACGAGCGTGGATTTTCCGGTCTGCGAGGGCCCAAGTACCGTAAAGCAGCGCATTCGCGTCCTCCCCTGCTACGATCATAGTCTCGCCTGACAGGATGCCTCAACATGGCCAAAAGCGCCAGAGTGCGGTTGTTTTTCTTGGTTTGGCAGTGCTTTTCCAGCCATGCAAACGAAAACAGGCCGGACTTTCGTCCGACCTGTTTCATTCCGGTCTGTCATCGCGGACCGCCATGACGGCGGTCCCGCTGGCGACGCTTTAAGCGGCGCTCAGCTGATCCGCTGACATTTTGCCCGACTTCTTGTCGCGCACCAGTTCGTAATTGATTTTCTGGCCGTCGTTGAGATCACGCAGACCTGCGCGTTCAACTGCAGAGATGTGTACGAATACATCTGCACCGCCATCTTCAGGCTGAATGAAGCCGAAGCCCTTTGTAGAATTAAACCATTTAACTGTGCCTGTGGCCATAATGAACCTCCGTAGGGCAGATGTATCGAGTGTCGCGCATAGCGCACGACGCACCCTTGTAGCGATTTTTTATAGAAGCCGTAAAGCCCATATGCGTGAAAGTGTTAACGTGTCTTGCAACTGTTTTATTACAATGGCGCGACAGAGCCCGGTTCTCCGGCCCGATGGCCTTGCACTTGCGGCGCGTCCGCGCCATGAGTGAGCGCAGGGTTTCGGGCGTCGGACAGACATATGCAGGGTAAGAAAACAGCGATTATCGGCGGCGGCCCCGCCGGGCTCATGGCGGCGGAAATGCTGTCCGGCACCGGGCACGCCGTGACCGTCTACGACGCCATGCCGACCGTCAGCCGCAAATTCCTGCTGGCGGGAAAATCCGGCCTCAACATCACCCATTCGGAAGATTATGACCGCTTCGTCACCCGTTACGGCGCCGCATCGGCACGGTTGCGCCCGGCACTGGACGGGTTCACACCGGCCGATGTGCAGCGCTGGGCGGCAGATCTTGGCACGGAAACATTCACCGGATCATCCGACCGGGTTTTCCCGACGGCGATGAAAGCCTCGCCGCTGCTGCGGGCCTGGCTGCGGCGGCTCGAGGCACGCGGCGTCCGTATTCTGACCCGGCATCGCTGGACGGGCTTTGCCGAGAACGGTTTCGCCTTCGACACGCCCGAAGGCCCCAAGATCATCGATTGCGATGCCGCCCTGCTGGCACTCGGCGGTGCAAGCTGGCCCCGCCTCGGTTCCGATGGCGGATGGACGGCATGGCTGAGCGGGAAAGGTGTTGAGATCACTGCGTTTCGTCCGGCCAATTGCGGTTTTGACGTCGCTTGGGACGATGGGTTCAAGGAGCGGTTTGCCGGCCAGCCGGTAAAATCCGTCACGGCGACGTCAGGCGCGGGTACATTTCCCGGCGAGTTCGTCATCACCCGGAACGGGATCGAAGGCAGTCTGGTCTATACCCATGCGGCCAGTCTGCGCGACCGGCTCGAACGCGAAGGCAGGGCCGCCCTTATGCTCGACCTTGCGCCGGGCCGGAGCGTGGAAAGGCTGGCAAGGGACCTGGCACGGCAGGACAGCAAGGCCAGTTTCGCCAATCGCCTGCGCAAGGGCGCCGGCATCGACGGCGTGAAAATCGCCCTGCTGCGCACATTCGCGCCTCCCGCGGCTCTCGCCGATCCGGAAAAGCTGGCGCGGCAGATCAAGGCCACGCCGCTGGCGGTCTTGCGCCCGCGCCCCATCGCCGAAGCCATTTCCTCGGCGGGCGGCATTCGTCTGGACGCCATCGATGACGGATACATGCTCAAGGCGCTGCCGGGCGTTTTCTCCGCCGGGGAGATGCTGGACTGGGAGGCACCGACCGGCGGTTACCTCCTGACCGCCTGCTTTGCCACCGGCCGCGCCGCAGCGCTGGGCATGGAAGCCTGGTTGAACCGGTAGACAATCCTGCCCGTCCACATGGCCAGCGCCAGCTCTGCCATGCCGCATGCCAGGATCAACAGCAAAAGCCCGTTCTTGCCCGCATGGACCAGCATCCAGCCGCCGACCGACGGAAAGCCGAACACCCCGACAAAATAGGACAGGACAAACCATGTGAGCGCGGCAGGGCGATGTTCGGCGGGCGAGTCGTTGACCGCCTGCGTCTGAATGATGGAGTAGACGAGCCCGTAGCCGATCCCGAGCAGCAGCGCGGCCAGCACGTGAAACATGGCACTCGCCGGAACGGCGAACATGGCAATGATGCCAAGAACCATGATGAACAGGAGGACTTGCGCACTGATCTCCTTGGGTGCCCGGTTGACCAGCGGTGCGAGCAGCCAGCGTGAAAGGACAACCGTAACCGCATAAATGGCAAAGAACGTGCTTGCCCGTGCTGCGGTACCGGCGACCAGCGCAGTCTGGAATGTCAGGATGCCGGAGAAGACGCAGGCGCCAAGGGCAACCATGACAATGGGATAGATTGCCGCCGTGCGGCTGATGGCAGGAAAATCGCGCAGCCACCGGCGTGAACCGCTGGCCGGATGCAATGCCACCGCCACCCGCTGGAAGGCCGCGAGCAGGACTGCGGCAGCAAGGGCAATGCCGCCGACAATCAGGAATGTGGTGACCGTCGCAAAATGCAGCGTGCGAATGGCAAAATCCGCCAGAATCGGACTGCCGCCGATGCCGGCCATCTGGAACGCACCAAACCGGGTGAACCAGAATGCACGATCCGCATCATCCGTTCTTTCAATGACCGCCATGGGCGCCGCAAGATAGAAGGTGCCCCAGCCCAGGCCGATGAGAAACCCGCCAACGGCGATCAGCGGCGTGATGGAGGTCAGCATCGCAAGGAGAACAAAACCCGCCGCGACGCTCAAGGCGCCGCAGGCCGCCAGATTGGCCGCACCGGCCCGGCCGGAAAACCAGCCGACAAGCGGCACGCCGACGAAGGTACCGGCCATGGCCGCTGCCAGCGCCAGGCCCGTATCGACTTCATTGCCGCCAAGCGTGTGGAAATAATCGTTGAGCAGGAAGGTGGCGCCATAACCGGCGGAGGTCAGCAAGGTGCCGAGGAACAGAAAAATCGCAGTGGTGAAGCGCATGGTCTTGACTCGCACGAGGAGGAATAAGTGGCTTCATAAAAGCTGCAATCCTGTATAAAATACAGGTCCACTTCACGCCGCCCGCGTGTACCACTTGGGAGAGGAAATGCCCGTTCCCCGCAAAACGCGCCGGCGTGAAAGTCCCGTGCATTCGTTCGAGCCGTTCATTGACAGGGACGCGGCCTCGCCCGTGGCGCGTCAACTCTACCTGTCGCTGCGCAAGGCAATTCTGACCGGCCAGATCCGTCCCGCATCGCGCCTGCCATCGACGCGCCTTGCCGGCATGGAATGGGGGCTTTCACGCGGCGTGGTTGCGGAGGCCTATGACATCCTCATCACCGAGGGGTATGCGCGCGGCGTGCACGGTGCGGGCACATTCGTTGCGGCCAGCATTCCCGCCCGGCAGCAGACGCCGAAAACACCCCAGACGGAGAAACCGGCGGAGCGCACCGTTTCCGCAGCCGCCCGCCGCGCCCTCGCCAGTGCCGGCAGCTTCGATACCAGCACGCAGGTGCCGTTCGTCACCGGCCGCGTGGTGCACGACGAACGGACGAGCGCGCTGCTGCGCCGTCTTTCGGCCCGTCATCTGAACTTCAGTCGCGACCATTACCGCCATGTGCAAGGCCAGGAAGAGCTGCGTGAAGCCATCGTGGCCTACCTCACCGCCTCGCGCAGCGTCCGCTGCGACGCCAGCCAGATATTCATCACCTCAGGCACACAACAGGCCATCGATCTGGTGGCCCGGACCCTGGTCACGCCGGGTGACCGGATTTTGATGGAAGACCCCTGCTATCCCGGCGCCCGCCACGCATTCGCGCTGCACGGCGCCGAGCTTGTCGGCGTTGAAGTCGATGACAATGGCTTGCAGACGGCGCTGCTGCCTTCGCTATCCGGGCAGGTGCGTGCAATCTATGTGACGCCGTCGCATCAATATCCGGCTGGCGCAGCCATGTCGCTGCCGCGCCGCCTCGCACTGCTCAATTGGGCGCGCGACAATCACAGCTGGATCATCGAAGACGATTACGACAGCGAGTTCCGTTATGACGGCAGGCCGCTGGCTTCGCTCCAGGGGCTGGACGAAAACGAACGCGTCATCTACCTCGGCACATTCAGCAAGGCGCTTCTTCCGAGTTTCCGTGTCGGCTACGCCGTTGTGCCGCATGATCTCGTGCCGGCGTTTGCAGCCATACGCCCGTTTTTGGACCGCTTCCCGCCGCCCTTCCAGCAGAGCGTTCTGGCGGATTTCCTGGCGGAGGGCTATTTTTCCAGCCATCTGCGGCGGCTGCGGGAGAGCTACCGCAAATCGCGCGACCTGCTGGTTGCACTGCTGCAGGAACAGGTTGCCGATCATTTGACGGTCGCGGTCCCGCACCAGGGCATTCATCTTGTCGGCCGCAGCACAGGAACGTGGCAGGCAGATCGGGCAGTTGCGGCGGCCTGTACCGCTCGAGGGGTCAAGGTGATGCCGGTTTCGCCCATGCACATCTCAGCCATGCCGCGCCAAGGTCTGCTCCTGGGTTTTTCGGCGCTGACATCCGGTGAAGCGGAACCTGCCACGGCGCGCCTGCGGGCAGCACTCGATGAGGTGGCTACCTGTTGACCACAAGCATCTTCATCCGCATGCGCCGGCGCAATCGCCGCATGGCGGCCTGAAAATGCGCGTGGGCCATTTCACTGCACCCCTGCGCCCGGACACATATCTTGTTCCTGTGGTTTTGCGGATCGACGTAAGTAATCCTGGCGCGCACAACCATACTATCCTCACATTGTCTCATGACATTGTATGAGAGATGCTGGTTATGCGCTTTTCCGGTTGTTTTTAGAATAGCTCTATTGTGAGTAACGTTAACAGCGCCGGCGCAGGCGATACTGCCTCCATAAACGCAAGAGATGGGAGGAGGCTCGACAACAGCTAATTTCGAAGGACTGGCAGCCGTCGAGCCCCATGCTGGCCCCACGACAAACCAGCGCCGCCATGGTGATCCCCGGCGCGGCGCGGGTCAAATTACAAATCGGCAATGAAACCGGTCGGGTTAGATAAACAGCTTGAACGCAACCGGTATCGCAACGCCAACCATGAAGATTGCCAGAGCACAGGTGCGGCAGACGAAATCAGTCCAGATGCTGTCGTTGTCATTGTCGCTTATCATCGGATCAGCCTTCACATCCAACATGGAATATACGCCCTCCAAGGCCTCAAGAATAAGCCTGCATGCTTAACGACCTGTAAATGCGGTGCGGCGGCTGGAGAAAACGTGCCTGCCGGCCACTGCCCGAAACGGCAGTGGCCAGATGATGGAAGACAAAACAGAGAGATTGTGAGGCTCGACACCGGCCATTGCATGTCACTACCATGGAGAGCACCGAGCCTCTGCCAACAGTCGTTCCATATGCGGCCTGGGCACTTTCGTCTTTGGGGGACCAGTTCGACAGATCGCATACTCACCATCAGCATGCTTACATTTATTGAACGGAACAGGGTGTCAATGGAATAGGTAAATGTACCCAGAAATGTCCGTGAGCCTGGTGCGCGCCGTCACCTCAAACGACGCCCGGCACTATGTCCGGTTGATTGATACGCCGCCATCGACCAGCATGGCCGTGCCCGTGGTGAAGCTGGAGGCATCCGAGGCAAGATAGAGCACCGAACGGGCTATTTCCGCTGGTCTTGCCAGCCGCTTGAGCGCATGCATCCCTTCGACAAAGGCACGCTTTTCCGGCGTGTCGATCCAGGCTTCAGCCATGGTCGTATCGGTACCGCCCGGCAGCAGTGCATTGACGCGAATACCCTGCGGCCCGAATTCCACCGCCAGTGTCTGCATCAACCCGATCAACCCCGCCTTGCTGGCCGCATAGGCGGCCGTGCCGGGCATGCCGGCGGTATATCCGACAAAGGTCGACGTGAAGATCAGCGATCCGCCGCCCCGCCTCTGCATGGCGGGCAATTGATATTTTGCCGCCAGGAAAGCCGATGTCAGATTGATGTCGATGGTCTCCTGCCAGCCGCCAAGCGAAACATCCGGCGTCGGGCCCATTTCGCCATTGGTCGCGGCATTGTTGAAGGCGATGTCCAATCCACCGAATTTTTCTTCGGCCAGCTCCACCAGCGCCCTCGCATAGGCGGCATCGCCGACACTGCCCGCGAGCGCCGCGGCTTCACCGCCCTCGCCGGCAATCTCCGCCACCAGTTTGTCCAGTTCATTCCCGCGCCGTGCGGCAACGACCACACGGGCGCCTTCCCGCGCCAACAGCTTGGCCGTTTCGTAGCCGATGCCGGAGCTGGCACCGGTGACAATGGCGGTTTTTCCATTCAAACTATGCATATCATCGCCTCTTGGATCTCAACAAAGCCGGCATGACAACCACACCAGCGCGGCCATCAATGGCTTTCGCGTCCGCACCGCGCCACCCGAAACCTGCGGGTTCCGCCCCCTCGCCTTGACGGCTCATGACTTCACTCCCATAATTGTGCCATGCAACCAGACACTCCCCGGCTTCGACTGCGCCAATGGCGTGCGAAAGATCGTGCGCCGAAGGCCGGAGAATCCCCATGAGCAACGAACAGATCTGCCATGTCGCCGTCAGCCAGAAGAATGATACAAGCTGGTATTATGTTCTGGTGATCGATGGTGACGCCGGCCCGCAGATCGGTCCCTACAGGACCGAGCAGGAAGCCCGCAGCGCCGGCGAAAAGGAACTTGCCGATCTCGATCTCGGCGCGGAAGAATGATCGCGGAGCAGTGACGCGCCCGCCAACAGCAAGGATTCCCATGTCAGATCCCCATGCGAGCCAACCGGAGACAGGGACACCGGGTGTTTGGGACGACAGCCGGTCGCACAACTGGATCATCCTGCAGGATGCACTGGAACGGATGCTCGGCCCGATCGGCGATGCGGCGATCAAGGCGCTCGCGCCGCGGCAGGGCGAGGCCTTCCTCGACGTGGGCTGCGGCTGCGGCCGCACATCGCTGGCGCTGGCCCGTGCCGTGGGGCCGGATGGCAGCGTCACGGGCGCCGACCTCTCCCCGTCGATGCTGGCCACGGGCGGCGCGGAGGCGGCTGCCGAACGTCTCGGCAATGTGCGTTTCATCGAGGCCAATGCGCAAACCCATGACTTCGGCCCGGCCCGGTTCGACGGCTTGTTCTCGCGCTTCGGCGTGATGTTCTTTGACGATCCCGTGGCGGCTTTTGCCAATCTGGCCAAGGCGCTGAAACCGGGCGGGCGGCTTGCCTTCGCCTGCTGGCGCGACCGGCGTGAGGTGGAATGGTTCGAAATGCCGATCCGGGTTGCAAGCCGGCACCTTCCCGCCCCCGATCTGCCGGGCCAGGGGCCGGGCGCATTTTCGCTGGCAAGACCGGAGCGTATTCGCTCTGTCCTGACAGCGGCCGGCTTTTCGGACATCGGTGTCGCGCCGCTTGATCTGACGACCGGCGGCGGCGAGATCGACGAAGTGCTGAGCATCCTCAAGATCGGCTTTGTCGGCGAGCATATCAGGCAGTTTCCCGATGGGGCAGAGGCCGCCTGGGAGGCCATCCGGCGCGAACTTGCCGCCTATACGACACCGGACGGCGTCTTCATCGGCACGGGCACATGGATCGTAACCGCGCGGCGGGCATAAGTTTTTGACATTGCTGCCGCTTTGGGCAAATTTCCTCTCCCCGCGATTCGACAAGCAGGCCAGCGCCTGATTCCTCAACATCGCTGCCAAGGGCACGGCCCGCCGGCAGATAGAGAAGGCTGATCCCATCCATGAAAAAGCCAACGCTGCTGTGTGCCGTTCTTGCCGTGTCCCTGCAATCCGCAGCTGCCATGGATACCAGAATGGAAACCGGCCTCGAGAAACTCGATCCGCAGACCCGGCTCGAACAGCGCTGCGATGTGGAAGCGATGGAGCGCATCCGCAAGGACCAGAACGGCTATAATCCCGACAAGGTGCTGGCCTACGCCTTTGCCGACCCGAAAGTCGACCAGCACGCGATCAAATCGCGCGGCGCGGCCTTTCGTAGCCGGGGCGAATGGTATCATCTGGCATTCAAATGCGCGACGAATGACGACAATATGGAAATCGTCGCTTTCAAATACCGGATCGGCGAAAAAATCCCCAGGAACGAATGGGGTCAGCACTACCTGGTGCCCTGACCGCACCTTCGGGGCAGCGGCGTGCCACGCACGTGCGCCGCAAACCGGGCAAATAAGTTACCTCGGCCCGCAATTTTGCAATGCTATGGCAATGGTGCACGCCGATTGCTGTTGCGGACCGATGCTTCCCGCCACTCCCATCGCATCGGTTCCGGAGAACCACCATGCGACGTTTCTGCCATGCCCTGCTCTCGGCCACTCTCATGATGAGCCTTGCTCCCGCCATGGCGGCCGAGCCGCCGGCCCTTTTCGTCCAGTACGACACGGACCCATGCACCGATGGCCGCTACAGCGACGGCAAGCCGCGCAGCTGCCGTGAACTCCTGCGCATGCTCGAGCGCCGTGACCGCTACCGGGAACGGCGGGAGCGCTACGACCCCTGCACCGACGGCCGGATCAGCGATGGCCGCCCGCGCAGCTGCCGCGAGATCAGGCGCTGGCTGCGGGAACGGGACGACGAGGACGACTGGCGACCGGGCAAACAGTGGAAATAGATTTTGCAGCGCGGAACAAACGGCGCGATCCGCCGTTTGAATGATCGTGAATGTTCACAACGGAGGGTATTGATATGGGAACTGCAGGCGTGGGCTGGATTGCAGCCATCATTATCGGCGGTCTGGCCGGCTGGCTGGCCGAGATGTTCATGAAGAGCGACACCGGCATCGTCATGAATATCATTCTGGGTATCGTCGGCGCGGTTCTTGCCAATGCCATTCTATCGGTGTTCGGCATCGTTCTGACCGGCTGGATCGGCTATCTCATCGCCGGATTCATCGGTGCCTGCATTCTGGTCGGCGTCGGGCGCGCCATCCGCCGCTGACAGCCGCTGCCCGGCCGGTTGCGTGTAACCGGGCAGTTTTGACGATTTCAGCCGTTTGCCGAAGCGATAACCCGGCAAATGGCGGTTTTTGTGGTGCCTTCGGGTGTCGGCCTGTCGAGGCCCGTGCGTGCCAATGTTTGCCAAAATCTGGGGTAGCAAACAATCTACCTGTGAGGCGTTGAAGCGGCCGGGACTGATCAGACAAACAGCCTCGGCTCGCCCATTTTGAACCACGCCTTGGCGATCTTGCCATTGTTGATTTCATAGATGGCAAGGACATCCACCTCGCCCGGCCCCTCGGGAAAGGTGCGCGTGACCGTTTCCTGGTCAATCACCATCGTTCCGACCGCCATGCGCTTGAGCAGCTTGCCCTGCAGATCGGGTTCCTGGAAGCGCACGATATGTCGTGCGCGGATTTCCGCCGCCCCATTGGCCAGCAGCTGATCGGGAAATGCGTAGTATTGGCAGTCGTCGGCCCAGAACCGCATGAATGCATCGATATCGCGCGCATTGTAGGCCTCGAGCTGCCCCTGAACGGGGCGCGTCGCGTCGCTGGTGTCCACGTTTGCATTCATATCGGGGATTTCCTTGCGCCTGGCTGTTTCTCCCGTGCGATACGGGCATGGCGTGGTAGCAAATCCGGCCTGGTACAGGAAGACGCGAAAGGGAATTTTAAAGCGCTTGATGACAGCCGTTCGCGCTTGCACGATGCCGGGAAAAGCCCCATGAGATCAATGCCAAGATGATCGCTGCAAATTCGTCCAGAAGGGGTGCGGCAGTATCGCGATCCACCCCGACAGGTTTGACCGGAGGGCCCGCATGCAATACCGCTTACTTTATCTCCTGCCCGCCACCTTTTTCATTCTCGCCGCCCAAGGCGGCCAATCATGGGCCGATGGTGACACCTATACAGCCTATAGCAATACGGCCCAAAGCATCACCGGCGATATAGAAATGGACGATTTCAGCATTACCTTTGCCAATGGCGAGGCGCTGGCTTTTTCGTCGTTGCTCGGCGACCACTTCATTGTCGATGGAAAGAATCTCAACGCATCGGTCTACAAAGTCGAAACCCCTGCGGATCCCGAACTGGAAAACGGCAACAGGCTGTGCGGGTCCGGCGATGTTTCCTATGTCGCCACCTGGCGCGCCGGCGAAGGGCTGACGGAGGTTGCCGTGTTCACCGGCGACAAGGCGCCGGCCAGCAACAGCGATATGTGCGCATCCTATATTTATCAGGATTAGCAGACGTTCTTGCTTTCGCCGGAACAACGCGATTGATTGACCCGGTGAAAACATGCAGGGGACAGTCATGAGTTTGTTGGCTTGGACCGATGAGCGCTGGTACACACTTCGCAGCGGCTATCGTGATCTCTACAACCCGTCCGATGCGCTTCAGGCACTCGAACAGGGGGATTTCACCCTCGCCTGGGACGAATTGTGGGAAAACCTGCATCATCACGGGGATGTGGACACGGCTGCCTATGCCGCCGTCCCGGAAATCGTGCGGATCGCCTGGCAGCTCAAGCTCAGGGATTGGAACGCCTTCGCCCTTGTCGCCACCATTGAAGCCGCCCGCCTGAACAATGACCGCAATCCCCCGATTCCGGAATGGTTGATGGACGCCTATGAACGGGCGTGGGTCGATATGGCCACCCTTGCATTGCACATCTATCCGAAAGCCGAAGACCCGGCCCTGGTAACCAGTCTCCTGTCGGTCCTGGCCTTTGCCAAGGGAAACAGGACCATTGGCACCTTTGCGATGGATCTGACCGAGGACGAACAGCGCACTCTGCCCGGGTGGCAAGCCGGCGATTCGCCCTAGGATTGCAACAGTGTCTTCCCAGCGCTGCCGAACCTAAAATTTTTGTCATGTGGGAACCGGGCGCAAAGCCAATGTATTGTTGTCGTGTCAACAGCTCAGAGGTTCCACATGAAAAGCCTGATACTTGCCACGGCGATTGCCGTTACATCCCTGATGGGGTTCAACGCGCCGTCCGAAGCGGCCCCGCTCTCCGTACCGCTGGTCCAGACCACCAGCCCTTCCGGCACGACGGGCAGCGTTGTCCAGAACGTCGATTACCGGCCAGGCTACCGGCGTCACTATCGCCGGTGGAATCGCCACTGTTTCGTCCGGACGGAACGGCACCGTGTGCATGGCCGAATCATCGTCAGAAAAGTCCGCGTCTGCCGCTGATTTCCATCTGAACCAAAACCCGGCAAGGCCGTCCTGCCGGGTTTTTTCTTGTCTGCATCGCTCATTCGGCACGCGCCAGCGGAGCGAATTTGACCTGCGACCCGATTGCTGCCAAAAAACTGTTCCACAGTCACATCGACGTCACAATGGAGATGCCTGATGAGACACAAATGCCTTGTGATCGGCGTGCTTGTTCTTATGTTTGCCCTTCTGGGAGCCCTTGCGCTGTTCTCAAAGAAACATGCCGGGCCCGGCCAGATACCGCCCCATTCCCTGCAGGATCCCCTTCGCGCTCCCTGAGATCATCGTGTTCATGGCAAGCATCCGTCTGAAATGGCTGGGATATTTCATACTGGCTGCGGCATTGCCGCTGGCGCTTCTGGCGGGCGGACTACCCGTCAACGAATACAAGGCGCAAGGCATCGACGGCGTGGATTGCGACGGTCCGCTTCAGGTGCTTTTCTATGCCGTGCCGGCCCTGCTGGTGTATGGCACCGGCCTCGCGCTGCACGCCAGAACGCTGCGAAAGCCGTTCAGTCTGGCCGTCGCGCTGATGTGCGCTGCCCTGTGCCTGTTCGCCGGACTGAATGCGGCAGCGGCACTGCGCGAGCAACGGCAGCAGGACCGCACGGCGGAAACATGCAGCCCCGGACTGTGACAACAGGCCAGGCCACTTGCATTCCCGCCGCGGGCAGGATTGGATCGGCAACGAAAACTGCAATATCAATCGGGAATATGACAATTGGCCTTCCAGTGCGATCTGCCTGCAATACCGACCGTTCAGCAAGACGATGATGCCGTGCGCATAACCCGCTGGGATTTTCAGCCGGGCGCCGTCACGGGCTGGCATGAGCATGGATGGCCCTATTTCGTCGTCATGCTGGTCGATGGAACCCTGCGCATTCACAACGGAACCGATGTCACCGACGTGCCGCTGGCCGCCGGCCAGTCCTATCAGCGCCCGTCCGGCATCAAGCACGATGTCATGAACGGCTCCCCGCATGCGATTGCCTTTGTCGAAATCGAGATCAAGAAGCCGGAAACGCTCGGTGCCTAGCCCTTGGAGCAATCCGTAAAATACCATCGTTTCCTGCAATTTTTTATTGGTATGGACACTATAGATTGCTCGGCAGCCACTGGAGCCTGCCGATGTTTCGCAACCTGTTTCTGTCTTTAGCCGCCATCCTCCTGCTTGTTACTGCTGCACAGGCAGAACCAGGGTCATTCGAAGGAAAATGGCAACAAATCGGCTCGAACGCAGGCGATTGTAAAACCTGCAAGATTGAAATCACGAAAACAGGCATGTCGTTAAATGTAACATCAAACAACGGCTGGGCAGCTACGTTTAAAAAGCCCAAAGCCGACTCTGTCAAAGTCGTGGAAGGTACGGGTGAATGGCGCAGCAATAGCGGCGGTGCCTATGCCGGGAAATTGTTCCTCGCCCACATGGAGATCCGCAACGCACGTCTTTATCTGAAAATGATGGTGAGACAGAACAACGGCGTGATCTCGACCGTGGAAGCCAGTTTTCAACGGTCTAAGGCATTGGATATATAGGCTTTCCTTTTAATTTCGATTGTTTCCGGGTTCGTTGTGGTCATGACGATGTCAACCTGGGCAGCAGACAGGTTATCCACAGCGCTGGTTTTTCGCCGCTTGGCATTGCTGCCTTTTGCCGTAAAATCGGTGCTCGCAAGTCAATGAGCACCAGGAGTAGACCGTGATCGATCCATCTGATGTCAATCGCGACGCAGAAACAATCGTACTCACCCTCGACAACAATCTGGCTTCGACTGAGCACAAATATCCGAGTGTCGATCAGGCGTGCATGGCTATTCCCCAGCTTCGGGACGTGTCGAGAATTTACATCAACGGCGATACACCCATCGAGGCGACCGAGTTCGTGCAGCTGTGCGCCGTACTCGACAAGGGATCGGCCATCCGATCCTGACCGGCCGCTGCCCGCTTGATGAGCTTCAATCGGGCGGATAGGTTGCAGCGCATGATCACAGACCGCACCGCACCCGCCATCGACGACATCGTCACCCCCCGCCTTACCCTTCGGCTCATGCCCGCTGATGCGGTCACCGCCTGCCTGGCCGGTGATCTCGCCGACGCCAGCCGCATGACCGGAACATCCATACCGCACGAATTGCTTGAGGACCCCGGTGCTCTTGAAGCTGGTCGGATGCGTCTGGGCGAAGACCCGGATTATCTGCGGTGGTCCGTGCGCGCGATCATATTGACCGCGGAACGGCGCATGATCGGCCACATCCGGTTTCACACCCGGCCCGATCCCGATTATCTGCAGTCCCATGCGCGCAATGCCGTCGAATTCGGCTATCTCATTTTCAAAAATGACAGGGGCCACGGCTACGCTTCCGAAGCGGCCAAAGCCGTCATGGAGTGGGCGCGCGATGTCCATGGCGTCCAGCATTTTGCCGCCTCCGTATCGCCGGACAACCCGCCCTCCCTTCGGATCGTACAGCGCCTGGGCTTTGCCAAGGTCGGCGAGGAAATGGATGAGATTGACGGGATCGAATATGTTTTCCTGCGCGCGGCGCATTGATTTTCACGCGGTGGCCATACGCCGACTTTCTGTAGACAACACAATAGATTACCGGAACAGCTGAATTGTGACTGTTCATCCGGCTTGGCCGTATAAAATCTACTGGAACAGAAGAAGAATTTAAGGAACCATTCGCGGCTGAACTTGTTTGAGTAAACAAGTATGATGTTCGGGAGTACATCCGATGTCTATCAAGTCTCTTATCGTTGCAGCCGTAATCGGCTTTTCAGGCCTGGCGCTGTCCGGGTGCGTCGAAGGTACCTACTACCGGGGATATAGCGGCTATGGCGGTTATTATGGCGGCTACGGCGGCTACTATGATTCGGTCTATTTTGGCGGTCCGCGCTATGGACGCAGCTATTACGGGCGCAACTATTACGGGCGGAACTATTACCGCCGCGATTATGGCAGGCGCCACTGGGACTACCGCGGTAATCGTCCGGGGTGGAATGGGCATTCCGGAATGGCACGGTCAGACGGCCGCCGGGTCTTCATTCCCCGCTACCGGACCAGCAATGACGGCGGTCCCGGCCGGTCACATCAATAACCGGATCGAGGCTGCTGCCGGCCTCGTCGATCCCGCGGAAAGCAGGGATTCACCGGTCCGTCACGTCGACGGTGCCGACAGTTGGACCATATCGACCAGCTGAAGCGGGTTTTCCGGGCCCACTATCTCAGGGCCAGATGTTTTGTTTTATTGCGAAGCAGCATAACACCCCCTAAAGTTGGCAGGAAATATCGGGCCTGACGCAAATTGCGTTTTTGCGTACCGAAAACCAACAGTGACGCCGGTTTCCGGCCGAAATGATCTCATTCGGCGGAAAGCCGGTTTGATTCGACCGGGAGTGAGCATGGACGCGTCTATCCTAAAGGACACGGCGTTTGCCGCGGCAAACCGCGAGGGCTGGGTCAAACTGGCGCAAAAGGCCCTGAAGGGTGCGGATTTCCATGAGGCCCTCGTCTCGCGGACCGACGACAATATTCCCATCGAGCCGCTGTATGAACGCCGCAAGAATGCCAAACTGACCCCGCGCCGTAATCCGGCGCAGCCATGGCATATCGTCCAGCGCATCGACGATCCGGACCCGGTTCGCGCCAACAGGCAGCTTCTGGAAGATCTGGAAAACGGCGCGACCGGTATTTCGCTGGTGTTCGAAGGGGCACCCAACGCGTTTGGCTACGGTTTGCCGTCAACGCGCGAGGCGGTCGATCAGGTGCTGCGCGGCGTGCATCTGGAGATGATCCACCTGCGCATGGACGTGCATCCGAAAAGCCGCGCCTGTGCCGACTGGTTCGTCGATTACATGCGCCCGCGCAATATCAACCCGAAAACACTGAGCTTCTCGCTGGGGATCGATCCCGCGGCAACGCTGGCCGGAACCGGCCGCCTGCGCATGACGCTGGCAGCGCTCAAGGCATCCCTGCCGCAGTCGCTGGCCGGGTTCTTCTCCACCGACCTGCCGGGGATCGTGCTGGAAGCCGATGGCCGGGTCTATCACAATGCCGGTGCAACGGAGGCGCAGGAGCTGGGCGCCATGCTGTCCATCGCATCGGGCCATTTCCGCCTGTTCGAGCAAGCGCGCCAGCCGATTGTCTACGCCGCCCCGCATATCGGTTTTTCCATCGCCGTCGATCAGGATCAGTTCCTGTCCATCGCCAAGCTGCGGGCGCTGCGCCGCCTCTGGGCTCGCCTGCAGGAGGCCTGCGGCATTCCCCCGTCTGCCGCAACCATCCATGCGGAAACCTCCATGCGGATGATGACGAAAAAGGACTGCGAAACCAACACGCTGCGCACCACGATTGCGGCGTTTGCGGCGGCGGTGGGCGGTGCCGACAGCCTCGCCATCCTGCCGCATACCATCACCCACGGCCTGCCCGACCCGTTTGCGCGGCGGCTTGCCCGCAACACCCAGCTGGTACTGGCCGACGAGAGCAACCTTGCCTTCGTCGCCGATCCGGGAGCCGGTTCGGGTGCGATCGAAGCCTTGACCGACGCCCTGTGCGAGGCCGCATGGAAGGAATTCCAGATGCTGGAAAAGGAAGGCGGCATTTTGCAAAGCTTGGTCGAAGACCGCTTCCAGCAGCGCATCATCGCGGCGCGGACGGCGCGCAACGAAGAATACCGGTCCGGCACGCGGGCGATCATCGGAACGACACTTTTCCCTGCGAAGGAAGAGCGGCCAGTGACCGTGCTTGATGCCCCCCATATGCCGCTGCCGACGGATGGTGTGGTTCACTGCGAGCCGCTGACCTTCCCACGCATCGATGAAACATTGCAGGCTTCCGCAGAATGAGAGTTCCCGATTTTACCCAGATCGACTGGCAAGAGCCCAAAGCATCTGCCCGCAAGCCCGAAGCAGCGGCGTGGAAAACCCCGGAAGGTATCCGCGTCAAGCGCACCTATGGCGATGCGGCACTGAAGGGCCTGTCCCACCTCGACACGTTTCCAGGATCGGCCCCGTTCATCCGCGGGCCCTACCCCACCATGTATGTCCAGCAGCCCTGGACGATCCGGCAATATGCGGGATTTTCGACGGCGGAAGAATCCAACGCGTTTTACCGGCGCAATCTGGCGGGCGGCCAAAAGGGCCTTTCCGTCGCCTTCGATCTTGCCACGCACCGCGGCTATGACAGCGATCATCCGCGCGTGGCCGGTGACGTCGGCATGGCGGGCGTAGCCATCGATTCCATTCTCGACATGCAGCAATTGTTCGACGGGATTCCCCTTGGGGAAATGACCGTGTCGATGACCATGAACGGCGCGGTCCTGCCGATTCTGGCGCTTTACATCGTTGCCGCCGAGGAACAGGGCGTCGACCAGAAACTGCTCGCCGGAACCATTCAGAACGACATTCTGAAAGAGTTCATGGTGCGCAACACCTACATCTACCCGCCGCAGCCTTCGATGCGGATCATTTCGGACATTTTCTCCTATACCTCGCAGAATATGCCGAAATTCAACTCGATCTCGATTTCCGGTTATCACATGCAGGAGGCCGGCGCGACCGCCGATCTCGAGCTTGCCTATACCATTGCCGACGGCATCGAATATGTCCGGGCCGGTGTCGCCGCCGGGCTCGACATCGATACGTTCGCGCCGCGCCTGTCGTTCTTCTGGGCCATCGGCATGAACTTCTTCATGGAAGTCGCCAAGATGCGCGCCGCGCGCCTGCTCTGGGCGGTGCTGCTGAAGAAGAACTTCAACCCGAAAGACGAACGCTCGCTCTCCCTGCGCACCCATTCGCAAACGTCCGGCTGGTCGTTGACCGCGCAGGACCCCTACAACAACATCATGCGCACCATGATCGAGGCGATGGCATCGACCCAGGGGCACACCCAGTCGCTGCACACCAACTCCTTTGACGAGGCGCTGGCGCTGCCGACCGACCATTCGGCCCGCATCGCCCGCAACACCCAGCTGATCCTGCAAAAGGAATCCGGCACCACGCGCATCATCGATCCCTGGGGCGGCTCGGCGTATGTGGAGCGCCTGACCCACGATCTGGCGACGCGGGCGCTCGCCCATATCGAGGAAATCGAGACGCTCGGCGGCATGGCGAAAGCCATCGAACAGGGCATTCCCAAACTGCGCATCGAGGCGGCAGCGGCACGAACCCAGGCACGCATCGACAGCGGCCAGCAGCCGGTGATCGGGGTCAATTCCTACCGGCCGGCCGATGACGTCAAAATCGATGTGCTGAAGATCGACAATGCCGAGGTGCGGGCCCGCCAGCTGTCGAAGCTGCAGCAGCTCAAGGGCACGCGCGATGTGACCGCCGTGGACGGCGCCTTGACCGCCCTGACCAGCGCCGCCAAATCCGGCACCGGCAACCTCCTCGATTTCGCCATCAAGGCCGCACGGGCCCGGGCAACGGTCGGCGAAATTTCGCTGGCACTGGAAAAAGCCTATGGCCGCCATGTCGCCGATATCCGCACCATTTCCGGCGTCTACCGCAAGGAAGTCGGCAAGAGCGCGGTGATCGACCGGGTGCAGGCCAAGGCCGCCGCCTATGAAAAGCGCACCGGCGAAAAGCCGCGCATCCTCGTCGCCAAGATGGGCCAGGACGGCCACGACCGCGGCCAGAAGGTGATTGCAACGGCGTTTGGCGATCTCGGCTTCGACGTGATCGTCGGCGCCATGTTCCAGACACCGGATGAAGTGGCGGAGCTTGCCATTGAGAGCAATGTCGACATTGTCGGCGTGTCTTCGCTGGCAGCCGGGCATCTCACCCTTGTTCCCGAACTGAAAGAGGCGCTGAAACGGCGCGAGCACGACGATATCCTGATCATTGTCGGCGGCGTCATTCCGCCCCAGGATTTCGATGCCGTGCTCAAGGCAGGCGCGACCGCTATCTTCCCGCCGGGGACCGTGATCGGTGAAGCGGCGGAAAAGCTGATTGATACCTTGCTGGGTTCATTGTGACATGATCGTTGTTTATACGCTTGAAGCAGATCATCTGGCCGCTCGCCCGGCCAAGGTCGGCGATGCCCTGCCAGACAATACGGTCTGGATCGACCTGCTCAATCCCACCCATGACGAGGATGTGCAGACCGAGATCTGGACCAAGACCGCCATCCCTACCCGCGAGGATATGGTGGAGATCGAGGAGTCCAGCCGTTTCTATACCGAAAATGGCGGACAGTACCTGACGGCACCAATCCTCTATTTCACCGAGGACAAGCATCACGCCATCAGTCCGATCTCGTTCATCCTGACGGGTTCGTTCCTTGTCACGGTGCGCTATGCCGAGCCGCGCGCCTTCAGCCTCTATGTCAGCCGGGCGTCGAAGCCCGGCAACGGGCTGATCAACGACAAATGCAGCGGCGTGACCATTCTGCTCGGGATCATCGAAGCCGTGACGGATCGCATTGCCGATATTCTCGAAGGCGTCGCCTCGGACATCGACCAGAACTCCCACACGATCTTCCGCCGTTCCGACAATGACAAGCCGATGACGACGAAGAATTTCCGCGACAGCCTCACGCGGATCGGCGGCCAGGGTGCGTTTCTGTCGAAGGTGCGGGAAAGCATTGCCGGGGTGAGCCGCCTGCTGGTCTACCTCGCCGCAATTACCGAACAGAACAGCTACAAGAAAGAGACGAAGGCGTGGATCAAGTCGCTGGAGCGTGACACGCAGTCGCTGAGCACCTATGTCGACTTCCTCTCCAACAAGATCACCTTCCTGCTCGATACGGTGGTTGGCCTCATCTCCATCGAACAGAACGCCATCATCAAGATCTTCTCGGTGGCGGCCGTCGCTTTCATGCCGCCAACGCTGGTGGCCTCGATCTACGGCATGAATTTCGAGTTCATGCCGGAACTCAAGACGATGTGGGGCTATCCCATGGCTATCGGCATGATGATTGCCTCGGCCGTCATCCCGCTGCTGATCTTCCGCAAAAAGGGCTGGCTGTAAGACGAAGTGATGAGATCATCGATCTTGATTCACTTGACTGCAGGTGTTGTAATTCGTTCGCAACACTGGGGCGCAGATCATGTATGTGGTCACCTTGATCGAGATCGGAGACGAAGTTGGTTTCATTATTCCAGATGAAATTCTTGATCGTTACAATCTTAAAATTGGTGACGAACTTGAGGTTTTAGAAACTGACAAGGGATTGACCCTAATACCGTCTGCCATTGTTTCTCAGGCAGATAAAAATGGCTTATGATGCATCCGCAAAGCTGAGCCTGCCTTTCCCAGCCCAATTGGGGCAATCAGCCAAAGAACCCTTGTAACCGAATGGCTTAGAGCTTTCTCTGGTTATTCTGATTCAACCTGCGGCAGTCCGATCGCGATGATTTCCCATTCGCGGCCGTTGAGTTCGAAAATATCGCCGAGCGATTTGCCGAACATCAGTTGCGCCATGGGCGAGACGTGCGAAATCTTGCCGTGGCTGGCATCGGCCTCGTCCTCGCCGACGATGGCCCAGCTGTGGCGGGTATCATGCTCGTCGGCGATGGTCACCGTCATGCCGAAGCGCACCACGGAGCTGGCGGGGTCGGGATGGGAAACCTCCGCCGTCTCCCGCCGCGCCGTCCAGTAACGCAGGTCACGCGAGGCCCGCGCGATCAGGTCGCGGTCGGCCTCGGCATTGCCCTTGGCCAGTTCCTCATGCAGGGCAGCGATCTCAGCATCGATCATGGCAAGACCGTTTTCGGTCACCAGATTCCGGTGCGGACTGACGGGGCGCTCGCCCAGATCAATCGATGAATTGCTGTCGTCTTCCTTGGTGAAAGCTCTGCTCATCCGGTGAAGGTATGCCTTGCCTGACCAAGCTGCAAGTGCCATCAATCGATTGGCCAAAAGACACACAATCCTCGGCCTGTCCAAACGCTGAACCTGAGGTAAAGCCCGTGATCGACAGACGTCTTGTTCTCGGTGGAATGGCCGGGCTCGGTGCCGGGGCACTCCTGCCCGCCCGCGCTTTTGCGGCGGCATCCACAGGGCTGAATCCGGGATCGCCTGATGATCAGGGCAAGGCGCTCAATGCCCTCCTGCAGAAGGCGAGCGCGACCGGTGATCAGATTTTCCTGCAGCCCGGAACCTATATTGTTTCCGGCGTGGATTTGCCCGCACGGACCAATCTCGCCGGCATTTCCGGCGCAACCCGCCTCGTTTATGGCGGCGGCGGTTCCTTTCTGAGGGCCAGCAGCGGCGCGCAGATCCGCCTCAGCGGGCTTGTCATCGATGGCGCGAACCAGCCGCTTGCCGGCGGTGCCAAGGCGCTGGCCGATGCTGCCAATGTCACCCGGATTGTCATCGAGGATTGCGATTTCACGGCATCGGGCAAAAACGCCATTGCGCTTTCTCAATGCGGCGGCAGTATCCGCAACAACCGCATCAGCGGCGCCCGGGATGCGGGTATTTTTGCGTCGCAATCCGCCGGGCTCGACATCACCGCCAATCATATCGGCGATTGCGGCAATGGCGGCATTCTGATTTTTCGCGATGCACAGGGGCCGGACGGGACCATCGTCAGCGGCAACCGCGTCGAGAATATCCGCGCCGATGGCGGTGGCACCGGCCAGAACGGCAATGGCATCAATGTGTTCCGTGCCGGCAATGTGCTTGTTTCCAACAATGTGCTGGTGGGGTGCGCCTTCTCCGCAGTCCGCGCCAATGCCGGAAACAATGTGCAGATCATCGGCAACAATTGCACCGGCAGCGGCGAGATGGCGCTTTATTCCGAATTCGCCTTCGAAGGCGCGGTGATCGCCAACAACATCGTCGATGGCGCGGCCAGCGGCATTTCCATGGTCAATTTCGATGGCGGCGGTCGCATGGGCACCTGCAGCGGCAATGTGGTGCGCAACCTCACCGCCATCGGGCCCTATCCCGCCGATGCGCCGGGTTTCGGCATCGGCATCAGCGTCGAAGCGGATATTGCCGTGACGGGCAACGTCATCGAGAACGCGGCCCTCTACGGCATCAAGCTGGGTTGGGGCCCCTATATGCGCAACCTCACCGCCACGGGCAATGTGATCCGGCAGGCGGGCACCGGCATTTATGTCAGCGTCGTCGACGGTGTCGGCTCCGCTGTCATCACCGACAATATCATCGAGAAGGCCGTCCGGGGCGGCATTCTCGGCCATCGCTGGATGGATGCGGTGACCAAGGATCTCGCCCGGCAGAATGCCAGCGGTTATGACAAGCTGATCGTCGCGCGCAATATTCTCAGTTGATATCGGCTTCCGTCAGGATATCGGCCGGGCTGACAACACCGTAGGTGATGCCGTTCCAGTTGCGCATTTCGCGGTCGGCAAACCGGTCGAGCTTCGATTCCAGCTCCGCATCCCCACGGAAAATCCGCGCGAGAACCGCTCCAATCATCGCTTCGGAGGCGCGGGTCGCGCCATCATCGCATTTGAGCGCGATACCGAGACCGAACTCCGGCAAAGCCGCCACAAAAACGCCTTCCGCACCGGTCTTGACGAAGATGCGTCCCGGCGCCATTTCCATCAGCCGCGTGCAGGCGCGGTTGGTGCCTGCAACATAATATGGGGCCGCCATGGTGGCATCGAGCAGACGCTTTGCTGCCTTGGCCCGTACCGGCGGCAGGCCGGTGCCGGTCGCCATGCGGGCAAAGCCATGGGCAAGGCTTTTCAATGGGATGGCATAGGTCGGGATGGAGCAACCGTCCGTGCCGCAATGATCCAGCGAATGAACCGCGCCGGTCACGCTCTCCATGGCTTCGCATACCATGGTCTGCGTCGGCGATCCCAGGGTCGAATAGCCTGCGGTCTCGATGCCGAGATGCACGCAGGTGCAAAGAAATCCGGAATGCTTGCCGGAGCAGTTGTTGTGCAGCGCCGTCGGCTCCTGCATGCTGCGGGCCTGGGTGATCAGCACGGACTGATCGGATGACCAATGCGCACCGCATTCCAGCGCGGAGAGGTCGAGACCCGCACGGCCGAGCATGTCGGCGGCCTTGCTCACATGCAGCGGTTCGCCCGAATGCGACGCGCAGGCCATGGCCAATTCCTCATTGCCGAAGCCATAGGCATCGGCAGCGCCGCTTTCCACCAGCGGCAGCGCCTGGATTGCCTTGATCGCCGAACGGGGAAAGGTCGGCCGGTCGATATCGCCGGCCGAATAGACAATCTTGCCGTCGCCATCTGTGACAACAACCGCGCCGCGATGGCGGCTCTCCACTGTTTCGCCGCGAAAAACTTCAACCAGAACCGGATTGCTCATAACGCCCTACATTGCTCAGGAAATCGACCGGCGTCCGCCGGAATTGATGGTCTTATAGGATGCCCCGTTTGCCTTTCCAATGGCGAAAACGGCACAATTGCGCTCAGCCGCCCTTCTGCCACTCCATGACAAGGAAATAGGGTACCCGGCGGTAGCGATCGGCCTTGTCGGGATCGCCGCCATAAGGTGCCGGTTCGGCGAAATGGCGCAGGGTGAGACCATGGCCGAGGAGAAGCGACATGTAGGTGCTCAGTGGCCGATGCCAGTTCTGGATGCGGATGCCGCGCCACTCCACCCAGTCCACACGCTCCTCAAGATAATGATCCACGTAGAAACGCGGATCGCCGTTGATATCGGGCTGCCAGCCCCCCGGTTGTCCCGCCGTGTTGAAACTGTTGAGATTGGCAATCAGCAGGGTCCCACCCGGCGCAAGCACCCTGACCATTTCAGTAATGGCCTTGCGCAGATAGGGAATATCGATGAGCGAGAGGTAGCTTACAACCAGATCGAAAGAGGCATCCGGAAATTCCAGCGCCTCCGCATACCCGAAACGATAGTCCCCTTCGGGGTCGCGGGCCTGCGCCTGCGCCAGCAATTCCTCGGTCGGGTCAATACCGACCGGCTCGATTCCAAGGCCCTTGAGGATGCGGCAGAAGCGGCCTTCGCCGCAGCCGACATCGAGTGCGTTTTTAAAGCCGCGTCCGCTGACGCGTTCCAGCATCGGCTTGTCGAGAACATAAACGCGGCCGTAGTCACCGTCTTCCGCCTGTTCGGCAATCCAGGCGGATGCCGATTCTTTCCATCCGTTCGACATGTCTTTTTCCTCTGCCGGAAAAGATGATTCAATTCATGGATTTGCCGGATGCTTTTGACACGACGAATCCGGGACTTGAAGTCCCGGATTCGAAAAGAACGCTATTGGACGATTTATTTGATGCGTTCGAGGATCGACACATAGTTGGCGACGGCAGCGCCGCCCATGTTGAAAATGCCGGCAAGCTTGGCATCCGGCACCTGAATGCCACCGGCTTCGCCCGTCAGCTGCATGGACGAGAGCACATGCATGGAGACGCCGCTGGCGCCGATCGGATGACCCTTGGCCTTGAGACCGCCGGATGGATTGACCGGCAGGCGCCCGCCCATGGCCGTCTGGCCTTCCAGCGCGACCTTGGCACCCTCGCCCGGCTTGGCCAGACCCATCGCCTCATATTCGATGAGTTCGGCGATGGTGAAGCAATCATGGGTTTCGACAAAGGACAGATCGTCGATGGTGACACCGGCCTGATCGAGGGCGCGCTTCCAACCTTCGGCGCAGCCTTCGAACAGCAGGATGTCGCGCTTGGAGATCGGCAGGAAATCCTGCACATGGGCGGCGCCACGGAAGGCCACGGCGCGCTTCATCTTCAGTGCCGTCTGCGTGTCGGTCAGAACCAGCGCTGCTGCGCCGTCCGACACCAGCGAGCAGTCGGTCCGCTTCAACGGACCGGCGACGAAGGGGTTCTTCTCGCTTTCATGCCGGCAGAATTCATAGCCCAGATCCTTGCGCATCTGCGCATAGGGATTGCCCACACCGTTCTTGTGGTTCTTCGCGGCGATTGTCGCCAGCGCATCGGACTGGTCGCCATATTTCTGGAAATAGGCCGCCGCAATCTGGCCGAACACCCCGGCAAAACCGGCGGGGATATCGCCCTCTTCCGGCAGGTAGGAGGCTTTGAGAAGGTTCTTGCCGATCTCGGGTCCCGGCGTCGATGTCATCTTCTCGACACCCACCACCAGTACAACACGGGCAGCGCCGGCGCGAATGGTCTTTATGCCCTGATGCACGGCAGCCGAACCGGTGGCGCAGGCATTTTCCACCCGGGTGGCGGGCTTGAAGCGGAAGGCATCGCTGGCCTGCAGGACGAGGCTGGCGGTGAAATCCTGCGGCGAGAACCCGGCATTGAAGTGGCCGAGGACAATCTCGTCGACATCCTGCGGGCCGATGCCTGCATGATCGAGTGCAGCGACGGCCGCCTTGACGATCAGGCTTTCCACGCTCTCGCCCTCCAGTTTTCCGAAAGGCAGATGCGACCATCCAACGATACAGGCTGTCATGTCATTCCTCCAAAATGTCATTCTTATTGAGGTAACCATGAACCCGCATCGTTTCAAGGTAAAGGACTTTGTTGCAGTGCAATACCGGCGCCTGTGGTTTGGCAATTATCGTGCGGTTGGTGACTTCTTCATGAGTCATTTGTTGCTTGCCGGTGGTTGCATCTCCCATCCCGCGTGGTTCGCGCTCCCATCAAATACCGCTCCAAAACGTCGCTATTTTTATTGATTGATCAGTCAATCAAGAATAATAATGCCGCTGAACGAGGTTTTTCAGCATGCCCAAAGTCGGAATGGAACCACTGCGCAAGCGGGAGTTGATCGATGCGGCGATCCGCACCATCGGCCAGCGCGGCTCGCTTGATGTGACCGTCGCGGAAATCGCCCATGAAGCGGGGGTTTCGCCGGCGCTGGCGCATCATTATTTCGGCGGCAAGGAACAGCTGATCCTGGCCACCATGCGCCATCTCCTGAAAGAACTCGGGCAGGACCTCCTGGCGGCGCTGGCGCCAGCGCAGACACCGGCACAACGCGTTGCCGCCATCATCGCCGTCAACTTCTCCGCCTCACAATTCGCGCCGCAGACCGTGGCGGCGTGGCTGACCTTTTACGTGCATGCGCAGCAGTCGGTCGAGACCCGCCGGCTCCTGCGTGTCTATGCCCGGCGCATGCACTCCAACCTCGCCTTTGCGCTGAGCAGCATGACCGACCGGGACACCGCCCTGCAGATTGCCGAGGGCACCGGCGCGATGATCGACGGGCTCTATATCCGCCATGCGCTGCGCAATGGCGCGCCTGAGGCAGCCTCGGCAATCGCGCTCGTGGAAGATTACGTGACGACGAAACTAGCCGCCGCCGGAGCATCCCTATGACAAGGCCGAATATTCTCATCCTGATGGTCGACCAGCTGAACGGAACCCTGTTTCCGGACGGTCCGGCCGATTTCATCCATGCCCCGCATCTGCGTGCGCTGGCGCAGCGTTCGGCCCGCTTTGCCAACACCTATACCGCTTCGCCGCTCTGTGCCCCGGCCCGCGCCTCGTTGATGTCCGGGCAGCTGCCGTCACGCACCCGCGTCTATGACAATGCCGCCGAGTTCGCCTCGGATATTCCGACCTATGCGCATCATCTGCGCCGCGCCGGTTACTACACCGGCCTTTCCGGCAAGATGCACTTTGTCGGGCCTGACCAGTTGCACGGCCTAGAGGAACGCCTGACCACGGATATCTACCCCGCCGATTTCGGCTGGACCCCGGACTACCGCAAACCGGGCGAGCGCATCGACTGGTGGTATCACAATCTTGGTTCGGTCACTGGCGCCGGCGTCGCTGAAACCAGCAACCAGATGGAATATGACGACGAGGTGGCGTTTCACGCCACGCAAAAACTCTACCAGCTGTCGCGCACGTCGGATGATCCGGCGCGCCGCCCGTGGTGCCTGACGGTCTCCTTCACCCATCCGCATGACCCCTATGTGGCACGGCGCAAATATTGGGATCTCTACGAGAATTCGCCGGCGCTTGAACCTGCCGTTGCCGCCATCCCCTTCGAAGCGCAGGACCCGCATGCGCAGCGCCTGATGCAGGCCTGCGACTACACGCAATTCGATATTACCCCCGATAATATCCGCCGGGCGCGCCAGGGCTATCTCGCCAATATTTCCTATGTCGATGACAAGATCGGCGAGATTCTGGAGGTGCTGCGGGCAACGCGGATGCTCGACGACACCATCATTGTCTTCACGTCAGACCATGGCGACATGCTGGGCGAACGCGGACTGTGGTTCAAGATGAATTTCTTCGAGGGGTCGGCCCGCGTGCCGCTGATGATTGCAGGCAAGGGCATCACGCCGCAATTGGTCACCCAGCCGGCCTCGACGCTCGATATCAACCCGACACTTGCGGCGCTCGCCGGTATCGACATTGCCACCGTCAAACCATGGACCGACGGCGAGGACCTGACCGGCGTCATGGCGGGCGGCAAGCGGCAGGGCCCTGTGCTGATGGAATATGCGGCGGAGGGCTCCAATGCCCCGCTGGTCTGCATGCGCGACGGCCGGTACAAGTTCGTGCATTGCGAGATCGATCCGCCGCAACTGTTTGATCTTGAATCGGATCCGCACGAGCTGACCAACCTTGCCGGTGATCCCGCCCATGCCGCGCTGCTTGCCCAGTTCACGGCCGCCGCCAGGGCGCGCTGGGACATGGCGGCCTATGACGCCGCCGTGCGCGAAAGCCAGGCGCGGCGCTGGGTGGTCTATGAGGCGCTGCGCAACGGCTCCTATTATCCCTGGGATTACCAGCCGCTGCAGAAGGCCTCGGAGCGCTACATGCGCAATCACATGGATCTGAATGTTCTGGAAGAAAACGCGCGTTTTCCGCGCGGCGAATAATGGGGCCAGCTATGGAAGCAGATTTCGTCATCATCGGTTCGGGTTCGGCCGGTTCCGCCATGGCCTACCGCCTGTCGGAGGACGGCAGGCATTCGGTCATCGTTATCGAATTCGGCGGCACGGATATGGGGCCGTTCATCCAGATGCCCGCCGCCCTCTCCTTCCCGATGAACATGAGCACCTATGACTGGGGGTTCTCATCCGAACCCGAACCGCATTTGGGCGGGCGCACGCTGGTGACCCCGCGCGGCAAGGTGATCGGCGGCTCCTCCTCCATCAACGGCATGGTCTATGTGCGAGGCCACGCCCATGATTTCGACCATTGGGCGGAGAGTGGCGCGGCGGGCTGGTCCTATGCGGACGTGCTGCCCTATTTCAAGCGCATGGAACATTCCCATGGCGGTGAGGCCGGGTGGCGCGGCACCAACGGTCCGATGCATGTGCAGCGTGGACGGCGCGACAATCCCCTCTTCCACGCCTTTGTCGATGCGGGCAGGCAGGCCGGTTTCGAAGTCACCGAAGATTACAACGGCGCCAAGCAGGAAGGCTTTGGCGCCATGGAACAGACCATTCACAATGGCCGCCGCTGGTCGACGGCCAATGCCTATCTGCGCCCGGCGCTGAAGCGGCGGAATGTGAGTCTCGTCAATGGCTTCGCGCGGCGTGTGGTTATCGAGAATCAAAGGGCGACGGGGGTGGAAATCACCCGGCGCGGCAAGACGGAAATCGTGCGCGCGCGGCGTGAGGTGATCGTTGCGGCATCATCGATCAACTCGCCAAAGCTTCTGATGCTGTCGGGCATCGGCCCGGCGCAGCACCTGAAGGAGCATGGTATTGCCGTGGTGGCCGATCGCGCCGGCGTCGGCCAGAACCTGCAGGACCATATGGAAGTCTACATCCAGCAGGAAAGCCTGAAGCCGATCACGCTCAATTCGAAACTCGGGCTGTTTTCCAAGGCAAGGATCGGTGCGCAGTGGCTGTTCTTCAAGACCGGCGACGGCGCCACCAACCATTTTGAATCCGCCGCGTTCGTGCGCTCAAAACCCGGTGTCGACTACCCTGATATCCAGTATCACTTCCTGCCCGCCGCCATCCGCTATGACGGCAAGGCGGCAGCCAAGGGCCACGGATTCCAGGCGCATGTGGGTCCGATGCGCTCGAAGTCGCGCGGCAGCGTCACCCTGCGCTCGTCCGACCCGCTGGAAAAGCCGACGATCGTCTTCAACTACATGTCGCATCCGGATGACTGGGCGGACTTCCGCCATGCGGTGCGGTTGACCCGCGAGATTTTCGGCCAGGCGGCGCTCGATCCCTATCGCGGCCGCGAGATTTCGCCTGGCGCGCATGTGCAGTCCGATGAGGCCATCGACGACTTCCTGCGCGAACACGCGGAAAGCGCATTCCATCCCTGCGGCACCTGCAAGATGGGTGCGGCAAGCGATCCGATGGCCGTGGTCGATCCGCAATGCCGGGTGATCGGTGTCGAGGGCCTGCGGGTGGCGGATTCTTCGATTTTTCCGCGCGTCACCAACGGCAATCTGAATGGTCCCTCGATCATGACCGGCGAAAAGGCGTCCGACCATATTCTTGGCCGCGATCCCCTGCCGCGCTCCAATCAGGAACCGTGGATCAATCCGCGCTGGGAAGTGAGTGACCGATAGCACACCGCCTATGCTGAAATTACAACCCAAGGAGAACACCATGCGCGCGCAGCCGAAGGCATCGCATTTCATCAATGGCCGCTTCGTCGAGGACAAGGCCGGCAAGCCGCTCGATGTGATCTATCCGGCGACCGGCGAAATCATCGCAAAACTGTTTGGCGCAACACCGGCCCTGATCGAACAGGCCGTGCAGGCTGCGGCGGCTGCGCAGCCCGCCTGGGCGGCGCTCAAGCCGGTGGAACGCGGCCGTATCCTGCGCCGTGCGGCGGACCTTCTGCGCGCCCGCAATGCCGAGATCGCCGAGCTGGAAACGCTCGATACCGGCAAGGCCATTCAGGAAACGCTGGTTGCCGATCCGGCTTCGGCCGCCGATGCGCTGGAGTTCTACGGCGGCATCATCGCCGGATTCAATGGCGAGATGATCGAGCTTGGCGGCTCCTATGCCTATACGCGCCGCGAGGCGCTGGGCGTCTGCGTCGGCATCGGCGCATGGAACTATCCGATCCAGGGTGCAGGCTGGAAATCGGCCCCGGCGCTCGCGGCGGGCAATGCCATGATCTTCAAGCCGTCGGAAAACACGCCGCTGTCTGCCCTCGCTCTGGCAGAGATCTACAGGGAAGCCGGTCTGCCCGATGGTCTGTTCAATGTGGTGCAGGGCTTTGGCGACGTCGGTTCGCAGCTCGTCGATCATCCGCTCGTGGCCAAGGTCTCGCTGACCGGCTCGGTGCCCACGGGCAAGAAGGTGCTGGCACAGGCCGGTTCGCACATGAAACACGCCACGATGGAACTCGGCGGCAAGTCGCCGCTGATCATTTTCGACGATGCGGATGTGGAGAACGCCGTTGGCGGTGCCCTGCTTGGCAATTTCTATTCCACCGGGCAGGTCTGCTCGAACGGCACCCGCGTCTTTGTCCAGAAGGGCATCAAGGACAGGTTCCTCGACCGGCTGGTGACGCGCACCAAGGCAATCCGCCTCGGCGATCCGCTCGATCCCGAAATCCATCTGGGACCGCTGATCAACGCGGCGCAGCGCGACAAGGTTGTTGCCTATATCGAAAAGGGCAAGGCTGAGGGAGCCACGCTCGCCTTTGGCGGCGGCGTACCGAAGATGCAGGGCTTTGAAGGCGGCTGCTATGTCGAACCGACGATATTTACCGGTGTCACCGATGGCATGACCATCGCGCAGGAGGAAATTTTCGGCCCCGTCATGGCTGTTCTCGATTTCAACGACGAGGACGAGGTTGTCGCCCGCGCCAATGATACGGAGTTCGGCCTGTCAGCCGGTGTCTTCACCAAGGATCTGTCCCGCGCGCACCGTGTCATCAGCCAGCTCAAGGCCGGCACATGCTGGATCAACACCTACAATTTGGCACCGGTTGAAATGCCGTTCGGCGGCTTCAAGCAGTCCGGCGTCGGCCGTGAAAACGGTCTGGCTGCGCTTTACCACTACAGCCAGATCAAGTCGGTCTATGTGGAAACGGGCAAGGTCGAGAGCCCCTATTGAGGCGTGGAGGCGGGACATTGATCTGTCCCGCCATCTCCATCATTTGCCGTAGACGGCGTCGCGCACACCGTCGGGAAATGCCCCCATCATGCCGGCATGGGCGGTATTGGTCAGCGCGACGACGGTGAGCTTGCGCTTAGGGTCGACAAACCACGACTGGCCATAGACGCCGCCCCATTGCCACGTGCCTGCCGATTGCGGCGAGCCTGCCGCCGCAGGATCTTTCAGGATCGAAAACCCGAGACTGAAACCCCAACCCGGCGGCGTGGCCGTCACGACGATATCGCCAATCTGGTTGTCAGCCAGCAGCTCGACACTGCCTGCCTTCAGCAGAGGCGAACCACCCTTGCGCAGCGTTTCGAGGAAGCGGATGTAATCATCGGCTGTTCCGGCCATGCCGGCACCGCCTGACGCAAAGGAAGCAGGATCGAAGATGCGATCCGGGGCAAAGCTGACGCCGCCATCGAAGAACGGCACGACGTGCGGTCCTTCCATCCGCACCGGCGGCTTGGCATCGCCATAGGCTACCGCCAGTCTTGCCCGGTCACTCACGCTGAATGCCGTATCCTTGAGATCCAGCCTGCCTGTGACATTTTCCGTCACCAGTTCGGGCAGCGTTTTCCCCGTGGCCTTGGCAAGCACTGCGCCCAGAACGTCGATGCCGACCGAGTACCCCCAGGCGGTGCCGGGTTCAAACGACAGCGGGACCGTTGCGATGCGCCGCAGATTTTCTTCGATGGAGAGCCCCGGCTGGTCAAGACCGTCGGATATGTTGGCCTTGTGATAGGGGCCATCGGCGGGTTGCAGGAAACCGTAGCTCAGGCCTGACGTATGGTCCATCAACTGACGGACGGTGATGACAGGTTCGCGGCCGTCGGCCAGTTTTGGCCGGAAATCCGGCAGGTATCGCGTGACGGGATCATCGAGGTTCAGCTTTCCCTCTTCCACCAGCCGCAGGGCTGTAACCGCAACAATCGGCTTGGTCATCGACGCAAAGCGGAAGATGGCGTTCTCCCTGATCGGAATCCCGGCCTCGCGATCGGCAAATCCGGCAGCGCGCCGATAGACGATCTCGCCATTCTCGGCGACCAGGATGACGGTGCCCACGATGGTCTGATCGGCGATGGCATGATCAATGACGGCGTCCAGCCGGTCCTTGAAACTGGCCTGTGCAGCCAGTGCCGGAGCGGTCAAGGCAAGTGTTGTCAGGGCGGTAGCAACTGGTATGTTCATCGGCCTGTTCCTTTTTTAATAGTGGTCGCTATATAATAGGATTAGCACAAGCCTGCTTCGCGTCAACAATTTTATTAGTGGTCACTATGAAAATAAACGAGCCATCTGTCAGCACCGTTGAAGAACCCGCCCGCAAGCGCGGCCGTCCGCGCAGCTTTGACCGGGAGGCGGCGCGGGAGAAAGCACTGCAACTTTTCTGGGAGCACGGCTACGAGGGCACGTCGATCAACGACCTGACGGCGGCGATGGGCATTACCCCGCCCAGCCTCTACACGGCCTTCGGTTCGAAGGAAGCGCTGTATGCGGAGGTCCTCGACCTCTACCGCAGCAGTTTCGGAGCCTATTTCCCCTCGGCGCTTACGGAGGAAAAGACGGTTTATGACGGGATCCGACGTCTGTTGCGCGGCGCGGCGGAAACGTTCACCGCAGGCCCGGGCGGCTGCATGATCTCGACGGCGGTTCTCTCCTGCGCATCGGAAGTGAAAGGGGTCGCCGATAGTCTGGCCGCCATGCGCAGCGGCAGTCTGGATATGATTGAGAACTATATCCGCAAGGGCATCGGCACGGGCGAACTGCCGGAGACCACCGATGTGCGCCAGCTTGCCCGTTTTTATGGCACCATCATTCAAGGCATGTCGGTGCAGGCGCGCGATGGTGCCAGTGTCGAAGAATTGACAGGCATTGCCGAAACGGCCATGCGTGCCTGGCCCGTGCAAGCCCCGGATTAAGCCTTGCCGATGTAATCCACATACTGCGTCAGGGCACAGACGAGATGATAGAAGATCGAGGCCGGCACCTCTTCGGCCCGTGCCCTGCCCTTTTCATCGATCAGGTCGATCCACAGGCCCTTGGGCGCCTGTTCGATATGCCAGCGGAACAGACGGCCCACGCGTGCTTCGACTTCCGGCTTGAGGTCCGGTCCGCCATTGCCATCCAGTGCAATCGCGGCCTTCACCGCCTCGGTCTGCGGCCAGCTGCGTGAATTGGTGTCGAGCGGCAGGCCGTGCCGGGATACAGCGCCATAGGCGAGTTCCGTGGTCCGGTTCAGCCCGTTGGCAATGGCCGAGGCGTAGAGCTTGCGCGCGTGGCGGATGATATCCTTCTGGCCCGACGCCTTGGCAAAATTGGACAGGAGGTAGGCCCATTCGAAATGGTGCCCCGGTTCCGTCCATTCGCCTTTTTCGCCCGGTGCCCGCTCCCAGTCATCGGTAAAATATTCGCCGAGCGTCCATGTCTCCGCATCGAAGAGGTGATGCCGGAACAGATCGACGATGCGCGCGGCGCGCTGCAGGTAATCGCGGTTGCCCGTCACATCGTACCAGGCAAGGAAGGATTCCAGCAGGTGCATATGCGGGTTGGACCGGCGCAATCCGGTATCCCCCGGCATTTCCAGAAAACCGCGCAGCTTGGAATCGGCGAGATACTCATCGATGAAGGCAAAGGTTTCCGTGGCAAGACCCAGCGCCTGCGGATGGCCTGCCCGATGGGCATGCGCCAGCGCCAGAAGCACGAAGGACTGGTCATAGGCATCTTCGGCCCCGTCGAGGACCGTACCATCGGGGTTAAAGGTCTTGACCCAGCCGCCGCGTTTCGTGCGGCCATTGGCCGTGATGAAGCGGATGCCGTGGTCGATCAGATCATGCGCCGGGCCGTCCCAGCCCATTTCGTGCGCCACGGCAAAGGCATAAATCTGCCGCGCCGTGGTGCGCATCCGCTTGGTCTTGATGATGGGCGTGGCGTCGAAGGTCAGCGCCTCATGGAAACCGCCATAGCGCCGGTCGACGCCGACCGTCGACCAGAGCGGCAGCGTTTCCTCGAACAGCCAGTGGCGCACACGCTTTTCATAGGCACCGACCTGCGGCAGCCGGTCCTGCGCCGGGGTAAACTTGGTTTCAAGCCGTCCCGTCTTTTCCAGCTGTTCGACGATCTTGCGGACATTCTGGCTTTCGGTAACGGGCGCCACGAATGTCGCGTCCGAGGTCGACACGACGGCAAGATCGCGCAGGCCGATGGCCGACAAAAGGCGGCCATTGCTGCGCAGATAGCTGTTCTCGCAATCGATGGCGACGACATCGCCGACAATCACATTGCCGCTGCCGTCGCTCGAGCTGACTTCGAGCAGGGATTGCCACGATCCGAGATCGTTCCAGCGGAAGCGCGCCGGGACCAGCGCAATGTCCTGCGCATGTTCCATGATGGCATAGTCGACGGAAATCGACGGCACCTCCGCATAGAGATCGTGCGGCAGGTAGGTGCCGGAGACATTGCTTGTCGCCTCGTCGAGCGCCGTGACGGCACCGTCCCAGATCTGCGGCGCATGGGCACGGAAGGCATCGCGCATGGTGCTGGCGCGGAACAGAAAGATACCGGAATTCCAGAGGAAGTTCTTCGATTCGAGATACTGGATCGCGGTTTCCTCGTTCGGCTTTTCCACGAAACGGATAACGTCGCGCGTGTTTTCGTTCTGCGGTCCGACCTCGATATAGCCGTAGCCCGTCTCCGGCCGGTCCGGCTGGATGCCGAACACAACGATCCGGCCGGCCATGGCCGCATCGGTGCCAGCTTCCACCGTGTTCCAGAAATCCCGGTCCGTGGTGATTTCATGATCGGAGGGCACGACCAGCACCAGATCATCGCCATGTTCGCGCAGCGTGATCTCGGTTGCCAGCACGACGGCGGCCGCGGTATTGCGGCCCATGGGCTCGAGAATCGCCCGCCCGCCCGCCAGATCGACGCCGGAAAGATCCTGGCTGATGCGGTCGGCATGCCGTTCGGAGGCAAGCAGATAGACCGGAACAGGCATTTCGCCGCCGCGTGCACCCATGCGTTTGACGGTGCGCAGCAGCATAGAACCTTGACCGGAAAGATTATGAAACTGTTTGGGAAAGTCTTCGCGCGACAAAGGCCAGAGCCTCGAACCAACACCGCCACTCATCACAAAGCTGATAATCCGCTTCATTCCCGATGTCATTGCATGCAACCCCATTGTTTCAGTCGATATCTCGTCCGATATACAATTCGCTCTCTTCCGGCAGACTTTGCGATACATCGCAACATCCGTATTTTACCGATACAAGACTTTCAGCAGCGATCACAAGGCCGGTTCAACCATTTCCGGAACAAGGTTTATGTTTGCACGGGTATAATTGAAGAAGTGCTTATGAAACGACTTGCAGGCATAAAAACTCGGCGGTATATACCCCGCATCGCTGGTCACGGAGTGTAGCGCAGCCTGGTAGCGCACGTCGTTCGGGACGACGGGGTCGGAGGTTCGAATCCTCTCACTCCGACCAGTGTTTTCAACAGCTTTCCCATTCGATGTCCGATCTGCGGACATGCCACGCGCCTGTCAGTGCAGCGTATCGCCGCCGTCGGGATCGATCAGGCCGGCCAGCCCCTCGTCCTCGACCGCACGCAGAAATTCGTCAAATGCAGCCTGGTCCGTTTCGAACGGATCGTCCCAGACAATCGAATCCTTGTCTTCGGTCACCACTTCGAGCGTCCATTCGTTCTGCTCGGCAAGGCGATAAATCTCAACGCTGACGGTGATTCCATCGCGCGTGAACTCCTTCGACAAACGCGACACAACCAGTTCGGGTTCTTCGTCCATCATCAGCCCTCGGGACATTCCTTGTTTCTCGCTTCATCATCTTACGACGCATCGTGAAATAGCAAGCGGGAAAATCCAGATTCATCCGTACCGGCAGGCCCGGTCATGCATGCGCCTTGCGCCGCCGTACCGATCCACTATTATTCCAGTCCAAGTTCCATGCATGGCATGAAGCCATGACCACTCCAGATCGACCGGAGCAATCCATGTACAGACCACCCGCGTTTCGTGAAGATCGCCTTGACGTGATGCACGCATTGATCCGCAAGCATCCGCTGGCCATGCTGGTGACAAGCGGCGAACACGGGTTGATGGCGAACCTCATTCCCTTCGAGCTCGATGCGGATGCGGGGCCGAACGGAACCCTTCGCGCGCATCTGGCCAGGGCCAACGAGCAGGTGGCGGCCTTGCAGGCGGGTGCCGAGGCGCTGGTCATTTTCCAGGGCCCCAACACCTATATCACGCCGTCCTGGTATGCGGCCAAGCGCGAACACGGCAAGGTTGTACCAACCTGGAACTACGTGGTTGTCCAGGCCTGGGGTACACCGCAGATACAGGACGATCCGGAATGGCTGCGCCGGCAGATCGGCAGCCTCACCCGCACGCAGGAAGGTGGCCGCGCCCAGCCATGGGCCGTGGAAGATGCGCCCGAGCCATTCATTGCCGGACAGGTGAAAGGCATTATCGGCGTTGAAATCCCGATCACCCGCATCGAAGGCAAATGGAAAGTCAGCCAGAACCGGGCTGAAGCTGACCGGACCGGCGTTGCCGAGGGCCTGCAGAGGGAAGGCCCGGAAGCGCAGGCCATGGCGCGGATCGTGCATGAACGGGGAAAATCCGGCGGCGCCTGACCGCCTTCCCGTCATGCAAAAACCTGATATTTCACTGGCCGCCGCCGCAGGCAAGCTCCGGCAATTGACGGGCGAGACCGTCCGGCTCGTCCCGATCACGGAAGGCGAGGATTCGCGTGCCTTCCGTTATAGTCTGGGCAACGAGCGCTTTGTCCTGCGCATCAACCGATCCGCTGATGGATTTGCCAAGGACGCCTATGCGAGCCGGCATTTTTCCGCGCCCGCACTGCCAATTCCCGCTGTCGTCGCTCACGGCGTTCTCGATGACGGCAACGGGTTTTGCATCTCGCACATGGCAGAAGGTGTCACCCTGCAGGGTTTGCCACCGCAGGATCTGCCGCCGGTTCTTGCACCGGTCGCCAATGTCCTCCAGGCCATTGCTGTCTCAGACATTGGCTCAGCGCGCGGCTACGGCCCGTTCGATGCGTCGGGAAACGGACGCAATGCAAGCTGGCAGGAATTCCTGTCCGCCGTGTCAGCCTATGACTGGGGTAGCGTGACCGGCGATAACCAGGTCGCGGATATGGCCGGACGCTGTGCCGAACTGGCCAGGCACTGCCCCAATGTGCGAGCGCTTGTGCATGCGGATTTCGGTTCGAACAATGTATTGACCGATGGCCATAGGATCACAGGCGTTATCGACTGGTCGGAAGCCATGTACGGTGATCCGCTCTACGATATCGCCAATATCCTGTTCTGGCGGCCGTGGCTGGACTGCATGGAGCAGCAGGCCCGCTATTTTGAGGTTCACCGGCCGGATCTCGTCCAGGACAAAACCGTACTCGCGTGTTATCAGCTGCGCATCGGGCTGCAGCAGGTCCATGAGAGCGCCGTCGACGGGGCGATCGACGACATGCATTGGGCGCTGCAACGCTGCCGCGCCATCGACAGCCTACTGTGAGCAGCGTAGGATCCAAACCCTAGGCAGCCATGGCCGCCAGCTCGATGCGGTTTCGACCGAGGCGCTTGGCCCGGTAGAGCGCGACGTCCGCCTCCTCGATCAATTCCGTCATTGACTGATGCTGCGCTGTAAAAGTAGCGACACCGGCGCTGACGGTAACATGGGCCCGCGTGCGCCCGAGATCGAAAAAGGTCTCGTTGACGCGCCGGCGGATCGCTTCGGCCATCGCCATGGCTTCGCCAGCGGCTGCGGACGGCATCAGGATCGCTATCTCCTCCCCGCCATAGCGGGCGACCAGATCGGATTTGCCCACCAGCGAGCGAATGATGGTGGAAATTTCCACCAGCACCAGATCGCCATTGGAGTGGCCCCAACGATCGTTGATGCTCTTGAATGAATCGATGTCGATCATGACAAGCGAAAAGACGTCGCCACCGGTCGATGCCGCCTTGCGGAAGGTGCGCCGCGCGACCCGGTCAAACAGGCGGCGGTTGGCAAGGTTGGTCAACGGATCCGTATGGGCGTCCACCTCCAGCGTCTTCACCCGGTCGACACGCAGGCGTTCCCGATGCAGGAACATTGAGATGAGAAAAATCCCGGCAACGTTCAAGGTCAGTATCGGCAAGGCAATGCGCTGGAAAATCGGCAGCGCCTGCTCGAACGGCAGGATGAAGATGCTCAGCGTGTAGAGCGGAACCGTCAGGCCGAGAATGAGGAAATGTTTCCAGGAATAGGTCTGGGGCCGGTAGACCAGCGTGAAGATCAGGCTGATCAGGCCGATGATGACAATACCAACGACACCGGCCTGCACACCAACGCCTCCGATCAGGACGCGGGACAGGATCGTTAGAGCTGTCGACACCAGCACCGCCACAACGCCGCCGAACGGTGCGCTGAGCGCCAGCAGGATGGAACGCGCATCGACGATGATGCCATCATCGACGATGACGGGGTCGAGCATGGAAATGATGGCGGCACCGCCGAACAGAAGCCCAACCATCAGGCCGCGCGTCCAGGGCAGATTGAAAGCGCGGATAATGGAGCCATAGGCCATGCTGATCAGGGCAACCAACCCAAGACGATGGACGAGATCGGCAAAGACAGGGAAATATTCAGCGTACAATTATCAACCTCAATTCCACTTCACGCGACACTAGCGTTTGCGGGCTAATTTCGTGCGAAGGACATCCTTAAAAATTGAACTATTGGGCGATACCACGCGAATCTTCTACCACAGGTTGTATTGACTGACGACCTTTGAAACAAATTTTACCAATCGATTGCTTGAAAAGCATGGGAGCGGATTTTTATTCCCGGAGCGGGGATCGCCAGGTTCTCAACCGGCGGGAACCTGCAGCCTGGGCACGGCATCGATCAGAACCCGCGTTGCTTCGGCCTGCGGGGCGGCGAGAACCCGTTCGGTCTCGCCGCTTTCGACAATCCGCCCCTCATCCAGCACGATCATGCGGTCGGCCACGGCCCGAACCACGGCAAGATCGTGAGAAATGAAGAGATAGGACACGCCGGTTTCCTCCTGCAGATCGAGCAGGAGATTGAGGATTTGCGCCCGCACGGAAACATCCAGCGCCGATACCGGCTCGTCCAGCACGATCAGGTCGGGCCGGGTGGCAATCGCCCGGGCAATGGCGATACGCTGGCGCTGACCGCCGGACAGTTCCAGCGGACTGCGCTGCATCAGATCAGGGCTCAGCCCCACCCGTTCGAGCGCGGCGGCGATAAGCTGGCCATAGTTGTCCCTCGGCGCCAGATCGTGCAGGCGCAGCGGGTCTTCCAGAATGCGCCGGACCGTGGCGCGCGGATTGAATGCCGCCAGCGGATCCTGAAACACCATCTGGAATCTCGGGCGTAGCAGCCGCAGGGCTTCGCCCCGCAGGGCCGTGATATTGTGGCCGCACAGGTGGATTGATCCCGCATCCGGATTGCCCAGCCGCATGACGAGACGGGCGAGCGTCGTCTTGCCCGATCCCGATGCCCCGACCAGCGCCAGCGTTTCACCGCGCCGCAAGGTAAATCCGATATTCTTCAGGCCCGATGCGTTGCGCTCGCCAAAGCGCTTGGCAACATCCTTCACTTCGAGAACAGTGGAATTGTCGGTTTCACTCATGGCAGGTTCAGGCTGTCAGGGTTGATTTCAACAAGCCGCCTTTGCCGCGGCGTGTCGAGTGACAGGTGCGCGCCGATCAACGCCTTGGTATAGGGATGCGCGGGCTGGCCGAGAACATCGGCTGCGGTGCCCCGTTCGACCAGTTGTCCCTTGTAGAGAACGGCGATCTGGTCGGCGCGTTCGGACGCCAACGCGATGTCATGGGTGACGAACAATAGCGTCAGCCCATCCTCGCGCACCAGCTCGTCCAGCAGGTTGACGATATGGCGCTGTACCACCGTGTCGAGCGCACTGGTCAACTCATCGGCGATGACAAGCGACGGATTGGCGGCCAGCGCCAATGCAAGGGCGATGCGCTGGCGCTGCCCGCCGGAGAATTCGTGCGGATAGCTGTTGAGGCGCGACAGGGCTTTTGGGATACGCACCCGGTCCATCAGGTCGGCGGCGCGCACCCGCGCGGCGATCCAGCTGGTGTCCTCATGCGCCCGGATAACCTCGGCAATCTGGTCGCCGACCCTCATGACCGGATCGAGGCTGCCGCCCGGGTCCTGGAACACCACACCGATATCCCGGCCGAGACGCGGGCGGCCCGACGTCCCGGGAAAGACGATCGAGCCGGTCTGGCGCGCCTGTTTTGGCAGAAGCCCCGCAACGGCCATGGCCAGAGTGGATTTCCCCGAGCCGCTTTCGCCGATCAAAGCCAGCCGCCCGCCCCGGTCGAGGTCGAGCGAGACATCCGCCAGCGCAACGGTCTTGCCGTAGGTCACGCCGACATTTTCCACGCGCAGCAATGGTTCGCTCATGGCTGGAGGAACCTTTCACTGCGCGACAGGCCACGCCCGATCAGATGCACGCTGAGAACCGTGACCACCAGCGCCAGACCCGGCACGATGGAAAGATAGGGCGCCGCGCGCAGCACCGTGCGCCCTTCGGCAATCATGCTGCCCCAGGTCACCCGGTTCGGATCGCCGAAGCCGAGGAACGACAGGGCCGCTTCGATGAGGATGGCCGCGGCCACCGAAATGGCGGCGAGCGAGGCGGCCGGACCAAAGGCATTCGGCAATATTTCCCGGAAGGCAATCTCCAGCGGCCGCATACCCAATGTGCGGGCGGCGGCCACGAAATCGCGCTCGCGCAGGGAAAGCACCTCCGCGCGCGTCACCCGCGCGGCCTGCGTCCATGTGCCGAGACTGATGGCCAGAACGAGGGTCGGGACGCTCGGTCCGGTCACGCTGATTGTTGCCAGCGCCAGCAGAAAACCCGGAACCGTCTGGAATGCCTCGGTGATCCGCATCAGCACCGCATCGGCAATACCGCCGAGAAAACCGGCCAGCGTGCCGACCAGACTGCCGATGACGAGCGATGCCGCAGCCGAGAAGAACGCCACCAGCAGCGTCGTGCGCGTGCCGTAGAGAAGCTCCGACAGCACATCGCGGCCAAGACGGTCGGTGCCCAGCCAATGCGCCTGCGATGAGAAAGGCCGCAGCAATGGTTCGCCGACGATGGCGAGCGGATCGCCCGGCACGATCCACGGGGCGAGCAAGGCCATGAGAACCAGCGCAAGAAGCAGCACCAGCCCGGCCCGGCCTTCAAGGTTGAGACGCCGCCAGATCGTCATCGGCCGATCCTCACGCGCGGATCGAGCCTGCCATAGGCGAGATCGACCAGCAGATTGGCGATAATCACCGTTATGGCGCTGCACAAGATGACACCCAGCAGCAGCGGCGTGTCGCGCCGCGAGACAGCCTCCGCCGCCAGCCGTCCGAATCCCGGAATGGCGAAAACGCTTTCCACCACGACGCTGCCGCCCAGCATGACCGCCGCCTGCAGGCCGAGCATGGTAATGACAGGCAGGACCGCATTGCGCGCCACGTGCCGCCAGACGATGCGGCCACGGCTGAGACCGCGCGCCTTCAGGCCGGTGACGAAGGGATCGCGCCAGACCTCGCTCATGCGGTCGCGCATCAGGCGCAGATACAGCGCGAGGTACACCATGGCGAGCGAGGCGACGGGCAGGACCAGATGCGCGGCGATATCCGCCATGCGCGCCCATCCGCTCTTGCCGGATGTGATGGTCTCGATGCCGCCGACCGGCAGCCAGCGCAGATCGACGGCGAAGACCACGATCAGCACCAGCCCCAGCCAGAAGCCGGGCACAGCGTAAAGCGCCAGCGAACCGATGGACAGGAAACGGTCGCGCAGGGAGCCGGGCTTCGCGCCGGCGATGACGCCGAGCAGCGAACCGAGGAAGAAGGCGAGTGCCGTGGCAATGCCCATCAGCAGCAGCGTCAACGGCAGGCGTTCGACGATCACCGAAAGCACTGGACGTTGAAACGCCGTCGACCAGCCGAGATCGCCATGGCCGAGCGCCGAGACATAGGCGATGAAACGATGGAATGGGCCCTGATCAAGGCCCCATGCCTGGCGCAACTGCGCCAGCTGGTCGGCATCCATACCGCCGGAACCCGCGACATAGGAATCCACCGCATCACCGGATGCCGCCTCCAGCAGCAGAAAACTGCCGATGAGCACAACGGCCAGAACCGGAATCGCACCCAAAAGGCGTTTCAGGAAAAAGGATGCGAGTGGCGGCAAGAAGGGCTCCGACAGGTCATGCGAATGGAGGGGGACACTAGAGCCAATAATGCCGGAAGACAAACGGGTTTGTCTGCTGCGGACAATGCGGGCGATCTCCCCCCTTGTAGGGGAGAGATAACCGGTGTCACATTGTGCCCTACCCCTTCAGCCAGACATTGGACCAGTTCGACACCGCCCAGCGCGGATTATCGGACACATTCTGCACGGTATCGCGGGCAACGGTGATGAACGAGAATTCCGCCACATTGATCAGCGGCAGGTCCGCGGCCACAACCTTCTGCAATTGCTTATAGAGGTCGGCGCGCTTGTCGCTATCCACGGTGGAAGCGGCATCCTTGATCAGCTTGTCCACATCCGCATTGGCATAGCCGTACTGGTTGGAGAACGGCACACCGGCGGGCAGCCCGCTTTCGAACAGGATGGTGGTGGAGATCGCTGGATCGGAACGGTAGACCGGCGTTGCCACGGTGATATCGAAATCATGGTCCGTATAGACCGCCTTCAGATGGGCGGGTGTATCATTGCTGACCACCTGCGCATCAATGCCCACCTTGGCCAGCGCCTGGCGCAGATAGTCGCCGAACTGCTTGGTTTCATTGAAGAATGGGGCAGGCAGGAGCTTGAGCGTGAAACGGTTGCCATCGGCGCCGCGCTTGTAGCCCGCTTCGTCGAGCAGCGCTTCCGCCTTGGCCGGATCGAAGGCATGGGCGGCCACATCTGGCTCATAAAACGCCTTGTCATAGGCAGGAACCGGCCCCGTGGACGGTTTTGCATAGCCGAGGAAGATCGTCTTGACGACAAAATCCCGGTCGATGGCATGGGCAAGCGCCTGACGCACCTTCGGATCGGCCAGTTCCTTGCGGCGATGATTGATTTCGACGATGAGCTGATAGGTCAGCCCTTCATAACCATTGGCGTAAACCTTCAGGCCCGGCACCTTGGAGATGCGGGCAAGATCGGCAAGCGGCACTGCGGAGAAAGCAGCCAGCTGGATCTGTTCGGCCTCCAGCGCATTGCCGGCGGATGAACGGTCCGGCAGGATCTGGTAGACGATTTCATCCAGCAGCGGCTGGTCCTTCTGCCAGTACGCCTCATTGCGCTTCAGCAGATAATATTCGCCCGGCTTGTGTTCGCCGAATTTGAACGGGCCGGTGCCGACCAATGCTTGGTTGGCCGGATTCTTGGCGATATCCGTGCCTTCATAGAGATGTTTCGGCACGACGGAGGTGACCACCGGCAGCGCATTGCGGATGAGCTGGAACGGCGTCGGCTGCGAGAATTTGAAGACCGCCGTGTGGTCATCCGGCGTTTCGACGCTCTCGAGGTTCTTGAAGACAACGCGGCCAAGATTCTGCAGCTTCTTCCACACTTCGAGTGCGGAGAAGGCAACGTCAGCCGAGGTGAACGGCTTGCCGTCGTGCCAGGTCACGCCTTCGCGCAGTTTGAACGTTGCAGTCAGGCCGTCGGCTGAGCCCTCCCAGGCGGTGGCCAAGCGCGGCGACAGGCCGTCCTTGCCGTCATAGGACTGTTCGGCCAGCGGCTCGACAATCTTGCTGGCGACAAAGAACACGCCGTTGGACGCGACGATGGCTGGATTGAGATTGGCCGGTTCGCTGTCCCCGGCGACGATCAGACGCCCGCCTTTGACAGGCGTTTCCCCCTGCGCCCAGCCAAGACCCGGCATGGCGGTGAGCGCGGCAGCGCTGGCGGTCAGATGGAGAAAAGAGCGTCGGTTCAACAGGATACGGGACATGCTTGCGATCCTCTTATGCATAGGTTTGGCCGAGTGGGCGGGACAGAATCTGGCTGAGAGCCCTGATGGTGGCGCGGGCAAAATCGGGTTTGGCGGACGCGCCCATGTGCCCGACGCGCAGCAGCTTGCCCGATGTGTCGGCGCGGCCGAGCGACAGGAGGATGCCGTGCTCATCGCGCAACCGGTCGCGCAAGGCCGTGTCGCTGAAACCACCGGGCAGCTTGAAAGCGGTCGCCGTGGGCGCGCAGAATTCCAGCTTTTTCGGCCACAGCTTCAGGCCAAGCTCAAGCAGGCCGTTGCGGGTGATTTCAGCCGTTTGCGCATGGCGGGCCCAGACGTTTTCGGCGCCCTCCGCGGCATAGAGATCCAGCGCCGCATCCAGCGCATAGATTTCCGCAATGGACGGCGTTACCGGAAAGGGCTTTCCGGGCTCCGAGGCGCCTTTCCAGCCGAGAAGGCTGAGGAACGAGCCGCGCGGCGCATCCGGGTTGGCCTCGATTTTGGCCCAGGCCCGCTCGCTCACGCCGATGAGGCTGAGACCCGGCGTGCTGCCCAGGCATTTCGATGGCGAGGTAATGAAAATGTCGGCATGCGCCTCAAGCGGATGGGCGTCCAACCCGCCAAAGGACGACACCGCGTCGACAATGAGATAGGCCCCGTGCTCGGCAACGACAGCGCCGATGTCCCGCAGCGGATTGAGCGTGCCGGACGGGGTGTCGTGATGGCAGAGCGATACAATTTTGATATCCGGGCGCTGGCGCAGCGCCTCGCGAACTGCCTGCGGGTCGATGATGTCGTCATAGGGCACGGCAAGCTCGACGACCTCCTTGCCATAGCGCGCGGCCCAGCCGGCAAACCCCTTGCCATAGACACCGGAGACAAGGTTCAGAACCACATCGTCACAGCCAATCAGCGCGGCAGCAGCCGCTTCGATGCCGAGAATGGCCTCACCCTGCATGATGACCGGCGCCGTGTCCTGCCGCAGCGCCAGCCGCAGCTTTTCGATCACCTCGGCATAGAAGGCCTGGAAGGCGGCATCATAGTCATAAAGAACAGGCTTTCCGAGCGCGGCAAGCACTTGCGGATAGGCGGGAACCGGACCTGTGGTCAGCATCAGCGGTGGAATGGGGAGCATGGATCGCACTTCGAAATTTCATCCCATTCACCGGCGCAAATGGCACTTGAAGCAGACCATATTCTCCCGTTTCGTGGAAACCAAGAAAAACTATTCCAATATTCCAAAACACGCTGGCAAAACCATCATACGTGGTTCGACAAGCTCACCATGAGAGAACCTAGTGGGCTGCAGCGCTAATCTTGAACGTTGCGGAATATGGCTCCCTGCAATCCCCCACCTCCCTCATGGTGAGCTTGTCGAACCACGCACAAAAGCTCTTTACTCCAGCGGGATCACATCCACCGATTGCTTTGCTTCCTGCGAACCGCTGGTTTTCAGCACGCCGACGATGGGCGAGACATCGGCATAATCCCGGCCATAACCGACGGTGATATGGTCATTGCCGGCCATCATCGCATTGGTGGGATCGAACTCCTGCCAGCCCGCCTCGCGCCCGCACCAGACACGCACCCAGGCATGCATGGCGTCGGCACCTTCCAGCCGCTCCTTGCCGGGTGGCGGGATGGTGCGCAGGAAACCGCTGACATAGCCCGCCGGAATGCCGATGCCGCGCAGGCCGGCAATCATGATGTGGCTGAAATCCTGGCAGACACCCGCCCGCAGGTCGAACGCCTCCCGCGCCGTGGTGCGCACATTGGTGGCGTCGGAATCATAGGCGAAATCCGCATGGATGCGGTTGCACAGATCGCCCGCCGCCTCCATGACCGTGCGCGTCCTGCCGAGGCTTGTCGCAGCGTAGGCCGATATGTCAGGGTCGATGGCCGCGTGGGCGCTGGAGGTCAGGAAATGGTGCGGCGCATCGGATGCCACCGACCAGACGCCGCGTATTTCCCGGATCAGACCGGCGATATCAGGCGAAACATCGAGCATGGTCTGCGGCCGCGCCACATTGATGCGGGCCGTCATCGTCACATCGAGCGTCTCGTGCGGATTGCGGTAGACGATGGAGGTCACCGTATTGGCGAAGAAATCGGTAAAATCGGAGCGTTCCGCCGCGGCAGGATCAAAGGAGAGACTTGAGGCGACCACGCGCTGGATTCCCGGCAGGGTCTGCGGCATCACCCGGATATGGTGGCGCCCGCCCGCTGCGGAGCGTTCATAGTCATAATGCAGGTGGAGGCGGATGTTATAGAGCATTCCTCACCCCCTCAGGCAAAATACGTATCGGAGATGGTGTCGGACAGCGCGCCGATTTCATTGGCGAGTTGATGCAGCTTGTCAGCGGTCAGTTCGCTGGATTCCATGATGGCAAGCTGCGTGTGCAGGCGCAGCACATCCTTGGAAAAGGCGGACATATGCGCACCCGCCTCGCGCTGCGGCAAAAGATTGAACTCGGTTTTGAGCGCATCGAGCTGGAAAATGATCGAGCGCGGATTGAGCGGATCAAGCGCCAGAAGATCGAGCACGCTGAGGCGGCCGGAATAGACGCTGTACTGCCGGCGGTGCGTCATGACGCTGTCGCCGATTTCCAGCAGCATCTCCAGCGCACCTTCCGGGGCTTCATGGCGGGACAGGTTTGCCAGGATGCGCGCCATCTGGATACCGCGCTCCAGCCGGCGGCCGATTTCAAGAAAACGCCAGCCGGTGAAACGATACATGTTCTCATGCACCAGACCGGAGAACCCGGCCAGCTTGCGCAGGATGATCGTCATGGCGCGGGTGCCGTCATCGCCCTGCGACACCACCCCCTGGAACCGGTGCACGGTCTTCGACAGATCGCGCAGCGCCAGCCAGCCATCGGGCGAAAACCGGTCGCGGATACGTCCGGCGCTGAGCATGGCGCCATCGATGGAACGCAGGAGGCCCTTGGGAATGGCTTCATCGAGATCAATGCCGAGGGGTTTGAGCTGATCGCGCATTTCCGTCAGAAGCGGCAATTCCGCATTGGCCGTCTCGGCATAGCGGGCATGGCACGCCCGCAGGATACGCGCCGTGGCTTCGGCACGCTCGATATAGCGGCCCATCCACATCAGGTTTTCCGCCGCACGGCTCGGCAGCGTGCCCGGCACATTGCGGCGGAAGGCATCGTCCTCGCGCGGCAGCAGCGTATCCTTGCGCACGGGCGCCGAACTGGTGATCCACACATCCGCCGCCTGCCCGCCGCGCTGCATGGCAATCGCCGCCGTATCGAGCGTGAACCCGACGCGTGCAAACCCGCCCGGCATGAAACTCCAGCCATCGCCGTGACGCGCCGCAAAGACGCGCAGGACAAAGGGCCTCGGCTCCAGCCTGCCGTCCACATAGACCGGCGTCGTCGACAGTTTGACGGCTTCCTGCCCGACCAGTCCACGGCCGTCGGTTTTGAGCTTGTGCAACAGGGCCTGACGCGCCGCATCGTCGAGGGCGGACCCCAGAACCGTGGCCTGCACGTCTTCGAACGGCAACCGGGTCGACAGCGCCGGGCCGACCATCATCTGGTCGAGCCGGTTCATCACGTGCTGGCGTTCCTTCTCCTGGCCGCACCACCAGGTGGCGATGCTCGGCAAGGCGAGATCACGGTCGTGCAGGGCTTTCGAGATCGCCGGAAGGAAGGCGAGCAACGCCCGGGTTTCGAGAATGCCCGATCCCAGAGCATTGACCAGCGAGACGGAACGCTGGCGCAGCGCGCCGACCATGCCGGGGGTGCCGATCCACGAATCCGACTTCAGCTCCAGCGGGTCCATATAGGCGGCATCCATGCGCCGCCACAGAACATCGATGGGCTTCAGACCGGACACGGTGCGCACCATGACCCGGCCCTTGCTGACGGTCAGGTCGTCGCCTTCCAGCAGCATGATGCCGAGATAGCGGGCGATATAGGCGTGTTCGAAATAGGTTTCATTGTTCGGGCCGGGCGTGAGAATGGCCGCGCGGCCTGCGGGATCGTGGATCAGGCTCTGCAGGGAATCGCGGAAATCCTTGAAGAAACCGGCAAGACGGTGAACGTTCATCGCGCCGGAAATATCCGAAAGGGCGCGGGTGGTGGCAACGCGGTTTTCCAGGGCAAACCCGGCACCCGAGGGCGCCTGCGTGCGGTCGCCCAGCACCCACCACTGGCCATTGGGTGCGCGCCCCAGCTCGAAAGCGCAGAAATGCAGGAAATGCCCGCTGGCCGGCTTGATACCGGCGACGGGATGCAGGAACTCGGGGTTCGAGGCAATCAGATCCGGCGGCAGCAGGCCATCGCGCACCAGCCGGTTGTCACCATAGATATCGGCAACGATATCCTCCAGGAGATCGGCGCGCTGGGTCAGCCCTGATGTGATGGCGCGCCAGTCATCCTCGTTGATCAGAAGCGGAACATGGGCGAGCGGCCATTCGCGCTCCTGCGTACCGGTCTCGTCATAGACCCGGTAAAACACGCCCGCATCGTGCAGATACTGGTTGGCACGGGCAAAGCGGGTGGCGAGTTTTTCGGGGCCGAGCGTGTCGAGCGAGCGCAGCAGCTTTTCCCAGCCGGGCCGAACAGCCCCGTTAGGATCGATCATCTCGTCCGCCACGCCCTGCAGGGGCTTGTAGCTGGCAAGGAGACCGGGGAGTAGGTTGGTTTTCACGCTCTGTGACATGTGTCTATCGATAACCGGTTTGTGAGTGCTGCAGGACAGGAGTGCGTGGTTCGACAGGCTCACCATGAGGAAAGGCGTGGTTTGCAACGTCAATCTGCCACGTCGCAGGATATGTCTGCCTGCAATCCTCCCGCTCCCTCATGGTGAGCCTGTCGAACCACGCACAGCCATGATGCCAACCATATCTCAATGCCTCGGCCTTCTCAGATCAAGGGTCATCGGAAATTCACCCGACGGCTGCTCCCTGCGCAATTCATATCCGCCGGCCGTATGGCCGCGCGGCTCGAAACGCGCCAGCCGGCGCGCCTCGGCCTCGTTCGAATTGACCGGGAACGTATCATAGCTGCGCCCGCCGGGGTGTGCGACATGATAGACGCAACCGCCGATCGCCCGCTGCGACCACTGGTCGTAAATGTCGAAAACCAGCGGCGTGTTGACCGGGATCATCGGATGCAGGCCGGAGCGCGGCTGCCACGCCTTGTAGCGCACACCGGCAACCGCCGTGCCCTGGCTGTCCGTCATCTTCAGCGGCACCTCGCGCCCGTTGCAGGCCACGCTGTAGCGGGCCGGATTGAAGCCGTCGACCTTGACCTGCAGCCGTTCCACCGAGGAATCGACGAAACGCACCGTGCCGCCGATGGCACCCTGCTCACCCATCACATGCCATGGCTCCAGTGCCTGCCGGATTTCCAGCTTGACGCCCTCATTTTCGATTTCCCCACAGAAGGGGAAGCGGAATTCCAGCTGAGCCTCGAACCATTCCGGCCGGAAATCAAAGCCGTTCTCGCGCAAATCGGCGAGAACATCGAGGAAATCCTGCCAGACATAGGCCGACAGCATGAAACGGTCATGCAGTGCCGTGCCCCAGCGGACGAAACTGCCCTGAATCGGATTGTTCCAGAACCGGGCGATCAGCGCGCGGATCAGCAATTGCTGGGCAAGGCTCATGCGCGCATTGGGCGGCATCTCGAAACCGCGGAACTCGACCAGACCGAGCCTGCCGGTCGGACCATCGGGTGAGAACAGCTTGTCGATGCAGATTTCCGAACGATGCGTATTGCCGGTAACATCCACCAGCAGATTGCGGAACAGCCGGTCGACCAGCCAGGGCAAAGGCGGTGTGCCCTCGCCCGGTCGGGGCACCTGCGAGAGGGCAATCTCCAGCTCGTAGAGACTGTCATGCCGCGCCTCGTCGATGCGCGGTGCCTGGCTGGTCGGCCCGATGAACAGGCCGGAGAACAGGTAGGACAGCGACGGATGGCGCTGCCAGTGCAGGACAAGGCTTTTGAGCAGATCAGGACGGCGCAGGAACGGGCTGTTGGCCGGTGTTTCGCCGCCGACCACCACATGGTTGCCGCCGCCGGTACCGGTATGGCGGCCATCGATCATGAATTTGTCGGCACCGAGCCGCGTCTGGCGGGCCTCCTCGTAGATTGCCGTTGTGGTTGCCACGCAGTCGCGCCAGTTAGTCGCCGGATGGATATTCACCTCGATCACGCCGGGATCGGGCGCAACGCGGATGACGTTGATGCGGTGATCCTGCGGCGGGCTGTAACCTTCGATGTGAACCGGCAGGCCGAGCTTGTGCGCCGCAGCTTCCGCCGCCGCAACCAGTTCCAGATAGTCCTCGAGCGCCTCCACCGGCGGCATGAACACGCTGAGGCGCCCGTCCCGCGGCTCGACCGATATGGCGGTGCGCACGGCCCCGCCGATTTCCCCCAGTTCCTGCTCGACCCGCTCCTGCTGGTTGCCTTCGTCCGCGGTGAAAGAGGCAACCGCCAGGATGTTCTCACGCGCCTGCGGTGCTGGGTCGGGAAGCGCCCCGCGATCCACCGACGGATCGACCGGCACGATATAGGGATAGTCCGAGGCCGGAACATGCGGCAGGGCGCCGAGCGGAAGGCGGTATCCGACGGGCGAATCGCCCGGCACCAGGAACAGCTTGCCGCGCCGCGTCTTCCATTTTTCGCTGCGCCAGCGCGGGCCGGAGGCCTGGCTGTTCCAGCGCTGCACCGGCAGGACAAAACCGCTCGGCTCGGTCAGGCCCCGCTCGAAAACCCGGGCGATGCGGCTGCGCTCTTCCGGGTCTTTCAGCCTGGAGTTGGACGGATCGACATTGTCGGGAAGATTGCCCTCCTTGATGATCCATTCCGCCGGATCTTCATAGGCGGGCGCCACCATCTCTTCTTCAACACCGAGCTCCTGCGCCAACGCGACGAGCAGCTTCCCGGCATCTTCCGGCTTGACGTCAGCCTTGCCGTTCTCGGGCGCGATCAGATCGGGGTTGACCCAGATCGGCTTGCCGTCCTTGCGCCAGTAAAGCGAGAACGTCCAGCGCGGCAGGCTTTCGCCCGGATACCACTTGCCCTGCCCGTAATGCAGAAAACCGCCCGGCGCAAAACGCTCACGCAATCGCCGGATCAGTTTGTCGGCCTTTTCGCGCTTGGTCGGCCCGACCGCATCGGTGTTCCATTCGCCCGATTCGAAATCATCGATGGACACGAATGTGGGCTCGCCGCCCATGGTCAGGCGCACATCCCGTTCGTTCAGGATCGCGTCGACCTTTTCGCCGAGCGCATCGAGCGCATTCCAGGATTCGTCGGAAAACGGCTTGGTGATGCGCGGGTGCTCGGACACACGCGTCACCCGCATATCGAAACCGAATTCCACATTGGCGAATTCCGCCATGCCGGAAATCGGTGCAGCGTTGCGATAGTGCGGGGTGGCGGCAAGCGGTACGTGGCTTTCGCCGGTCAGAAGCCCGGAGGTGGGGTCGAGACCGATCCAGCCCGCCCCCGGCAGATAGACTTCGCACCAGGCATGCAGATCGGTGAAATCCTTGTCCGTTCCGGCGGGACCATCGATGGCGACAAGATCAGGCTTCAGCTGGATGAGATAGCCGGAGACGAACCGTGCAGCAAAACCGAGATTGCGCAGGACCTGCACCAGCAGCCAGCTTGAATCCCGGCACGATCCCGAGCGCAGGTTCAAGGTGGCGTCCGGCTCCTGAACCCCGGTTTCCATGCGGATAACATAGCCGATCTCGCGCTGGATACGTGCGTTGAGATCGACGACGAAATTCACCGTGTTCGTCGGGCTGCGATCGATGGTTGCAAGGAAAGCCGAAACCAGCGGTCCTGCCGATTCCGGCTTCATATAGATCGACAGGTCGTCGCTGATCTCTTCGGGATAGCTGAACGGCCAGGTCTCGGCGACCGGTTCAACGAAGAAATCAAATGGATTGTAGACGGTCATATCAGCGACGAGATCGACCTCGATCTTCAGCTCCGTCACCGGTTCGGGAAAGACGAAGCGGGCGAGGAAATTGCCGTAAGGATCCTGCTGCAGGTTGACGAAATGATTGGCCGGACTGACTTTCAGGGAATGGCTGAGAACTTTTGTCCGGGAATGGGGTGCCGGCTGGAGCCGGATGATCTGCGGCCCGAGCATGATGGGCCGGTCATACCGGTAATGCGTCAGATGATAGACTGCTGCGTGAATTGCCATATCGCCTCAAAAGTCTGATTCAAAAAAACCGCGGTTCCACAAATGCTCCCCGCACTCTAACGAGTTACCGGCCAATTGAAATATTTCATTTGCCAAAAATTTTGGCAGCCGCAAAAATTGCCGCATAAACGTGCTTGCAACTGCGCGGCTGGACGCATAGCATCCGCGCCGATGGTTTCTTCCGCACGACAACGCGGGAGATGAAAAGGGAACACGGTGAGGCGTACCCAAAAGGGACCGAGACCGTGGCTGCCCCCGCAACTGTAAGCGGTGAGCGATGCCTGACGTGCCACTGACCGGAAGGTCGGGAAGGCAAGGCGAAGCTGAGACCCGCGAGCCAGGAGACCTGCCATCTCATCTACAATTCGAACCGGACGGGGTGTGCCGGGAGCGATGCGATGTCCTCTCCCGCATTGTCGCGATGGTGCATTGGCCGCGTTCCCCTAACCTTTGTCCACAAGGCAAGGCACCGGCATGACCACGCCAAGACCCGACCACCTGATTATCCTCTGCACCCCGTGCAAGACCGCCGGCGGCCAGCCGCGGCCGGGGCAGCTATGACATATCGGGCATTGACTAATGTTATAACGTTACTATACGAGAACGACGCGTCCGCGATGACGCGACGACGTTTACCGGTTGGGATTTGACACCATGTGCCTTGCCTGCAGTCACGGATATCCGCCCATGAGCCATGTCGCCCTGCGTGCCGACGAGGTGACGTTCCGCACAGCCGGCCAGACGCTGGTGGATGAGGTATCGCTCGACATCGTGCGCGGCGCGCGTCTTGCCATCATCGGGCCGAATGGCGCCGGGAAATCCACGCTTTTGCGCATGCTGGCCGGGCTGCTGCGCCCCTCCTCCGGCAACGTCCATCTCGACGGTACGGCAATAGACCGGCTGCCGCCGAAGGAACGGGCCAGGAGATTTGCCTTCGTCGGCCAGACCGACATGCCGGACCCGCAATTGCTGGTGGACGATTATGTATCCCTTGGCCGCATCCCGCACACGGGCACCCTAACCAAGGCGAAAGACCGGGATATCGTGACGGAAGCCCTGCTCCGCGCCGGGATCGCCGCGTTTTCGCGCCGTCCCATCGGCTCGCTCTCCGGCGGCGAAAGGCAGCGCGTGCAGCTGGCGCGCGCCATCGCCCAGCAGCCGGATATTCTGTTTCTCGACGAACCCACCAATCACCTCGACCCGAAAGCGCGCAGCGAATTGCTGGCGCTGGTCGCCGGTCTCGATGTGACAACCATCGCGGTCCTGCACGACCTGCCGCTGGTGGCGCCGTTTGCCACCCACGTCGCCGTCATGCATGCCGCCCAGCTCGTCGCCGCCGGCACGCCCGACGAAACGCTGACGCCGCGCATCGTCAGCGATGTCTTCGATCTCGATGTGCTGCGCCTGCGCCATCCCTCGCAGGATCGCGACCTCATGGTGTTCGAAGCACCCGGACCAACCACAAAACAAACTGCTCAGCTACGGAGAATTTGATGAAAAGAATGCTGCTCGCCCTCGCCTTATCGGCGCTGTCCGCCCCCGCATGGGCGTTTCCCGTGACGGTCGACAGTTGCGGCAAGCCCGTCACCTTCGAGGCCGCGCCAAAGCGCGCGGTCATCCAGGACATCAACATGAGCGAAATGGCCTTCGCCCTGCACCTGCAATCCTCGATGGTCGGGGTTTCGGGCATTACCGGCTGGTACAAGCTCGACGACGCCTTCAAGAAGCAGCTGGGCGCCATTCCCGAGCTTGCGCCGAAATATCCGACCCTTGAAAATCTCATTGCGGCGGAACCGGATTTCTTCTTCGCCGGCTGGAATTACGGCATGAAGCCGGGCGGTGAAGTCACCCCCGACACGCTTGCGCCGCATGGCATCAAGACGCTTGAACTGACCGAAAGCTGCGTTCATCTCGACAAGTCCCGGCCCGCCGCCACCATGGACCTGCTCTATGGCGACATGGAAAAGCTCGGCAAAATCTTCGGCAAGGAAGATGAGGCAAATAAACTCGTCAGCGGCTGGAAGACAGAACTTGCCGCGATCAAGACCAAGATCGGTGACAAGAGCGGCACCCGCGTCTTCCTCTATGATTCCGGCGAGGACAAGCCGTTTACGGCAGGCAAGTTTGCCATTCCGACAGCGATGATCAGCGAAGCCGGCGGCACCAACATCATGACCGATCTCGACACCAGCTGGGGCACTACTTCGTGGGAAACCGTGGCGACGCGCAATCCGGAATTCCTCGTCCTCCTCGATTATCAGGATGATGCGGGTTACCAGAAGCTGCTCGACTTCCTCAAATCCCATCCGGCAATGAAGGAAACCGATGCGGTCAAAAACAACCGCTTCGTCGCCCTGCGCTATGCGGAACTGACGCCCGGACCGGCCAATATCGAGGCCATCGCCAAGATGGCCAAGGCCATGCATCCGGAAGCATTCTGAGTGCATCTGCCTTTCCGTCAGCATCTGACACTGATGACTGGGGTGATGGCCATTCTGGCCCTCGCCCTCGTGTCGATTGCCTATGGGGCAACGGTCATTCCGCTCGGCGATGTCCTGCGCGCCCTCGCCCATGCCGCCGGTCTCTCCGATACCGTCGTCAATGGCCCGGTCGGCAAGATCATCGTCGATCTGCGCCTGCCGCGGGTCATCCTTGCGATCTGCGTCGGCGCGGGGCTCGGCATTATCGGCGCGCTGCTGCAGACCGTTACCCGCAACGATCTCGCCGATCCGTTCCTGTTCGGCCTTTCCAATGGTGCGGCGGCGGGAGCAGTCTCGGTGATTACGGTCATCGGCGACCGCTTCGGCATCTGGACGCTGCCGATTGCCGCCTTCAGCGGCGGCATGCTGGCGGCCATCGTCGTGCTGATGCTGGTGCGGCGCGTGCAGGGACAGGGGCCGGAGCGGCTGATCCTGGCGGGCCTTGCCGTCTCGTTCCTGTTTGCTGCGCTCACCAACTATATGGTGTTTGCCGGCGACCAGCGCGCCGCGCATTCGGTGATGTTCTGGACGCTCGGCGGCCTTGGCCTTGCCCGCTGGGAGAACCTGCCGCTCGCCCTCACCGGGCTTGCCGCCATCCTGGTCTACGCCCTCTACAACCACCGCAATCTCGATGCCCTGCTGGCTGGCGAAAACACGGCGGAAAGCCTTGGCATAAGGGTGACGCGCCTGCGCAACACGGTGTTCATCGTCTGCGCCTTCTCCACCGCGATCTTTGTCTCGGTGGCTGGTGTCATCGGCTTTGTCGGCCTGATGATCCCGCACATTGCCCGGCGTTTTTCCGGGCAGCTGCATGCGGGACTGATCGTCACCTGCGCCGTGCTCGGCGCCCTGCTGATCCTGCTCAGCGACCTCGCGGCCCGTCTGTTGCTGGCGCCGCAGGAATTACCCATCGGTATCGTTACCAGTTCCATCGGCGCGTTTTTTGTGGTGACGATCCTGTTGAGGAAGCGACCAGGGTAACCGGCGATCGGATGGCAACAGCGCGGTGCGTGGTTCGACAAGCTCACCATGAGGGAGGGCGTGGATCGCAGGGAATTACACTCTGCAACCTTCGCGATTGATCTTGCACCAATCCACATCCCTCATGGTGAGCTTGTCGAACCACGCACCACGCAAATGTCATTGCGATCAGACTATAGCTTTCCCCAGGCCACGAAATCCGGATTGGCGAAATCGGCGTCGTCGGCCTGATTGCGGCGGCCATAGGTGAGCGGATTGCCATCCAGCGTCAGGGTTATGCCTCCGGCAGCGCGCAGGACCGCATCGCCCGCCGCCGTATCCCATTCCATGGTCCGGCCGAAACGCGGATAGATATCCGCCTCGCCGCGTGCAAGCAGGCCGAATTTCAGTGACGATCCGACGGACACACAGTCGGCAATACGGAATTTTTCCAGATAGGCATCGGTTTCCGGCGTGCGGTGCGAGCGGCTGGCAACGGCAATGAGGTCGTCCGGACTGGTGCGGCAGCCGATGGCTTTGCGCGCGGTGACCGCACCGCCCTCGCCGATAGCAACTTCCTGCGCGCCGGCAGTGCCGCCCGTGAACAGCACACCGCGGACGGGGGCATAGACAACGCCGAGAACGGGCGCTGCGTTTTCGATCAGCGCGATGTTGACGGTGAAATCACCGTTGCGGCTGACAAATTCCCGTGTTCCGTCGAGCGGATCCACCAGATAGAAGCGCGCGCCGAGATCGCCGGGCACGTGGCCGCCGGAGATTTCCTCTTCCGCCACGACGGGTATGTCAGGCGTCGCCCTGCGCAGAGCCGCCAGGATGATGGCTTCGGCGGCGTGATCGGCTTCCGTGACCGGCGACTGGTCATCCTTCAGCGCGAAATCACAACCATCAGCGTAAATGCGCAGGATTTCCTGCCCGGCGGCAATGGCCGCTGTTTCCAGGGCGGCAAGCAGGGCGGCATGATCGAGGGGCGGGAGGGTGATGGTCATGCCCTTAAATCGACCACGAGCTTTGATCGTAATTGAAGATGATGCCGTGCTCGACCAGCAGCTTTTCCACCTCCGAGGCAAGTGCCTCCGTCGTGCGGCCGACCGTGTGCAGATGCAGTTCCGGATTCTCCGGCGCTTCATAGGGCGAGTCGACGCCGGTGAAATTCTTGATCTCGCCGCGCAGTGCCTTGGCGTAGAGCCCCTTCGGGTCACGCCGCGCGCATTCCTCGAACGGCGTATCGACGAAGATTTCGAGGAACTCGCCATCGGCCAGCAACTCGCGCACCATGCGGCGCTCCGAACGGAACGGCGAAATGAACGAGACCAGCACGATCAGGCCCGCATCCACCATCAGCTTGGCCATCTCACCGACGCGGCGGATGTTTTCCACCCGGTCCTCTTCGGTGAAGCCAAGGTCGCGGTTGAGCCCATGGCGCACATTGTCGCCATCGAGAATATAGGTGTGCTTGCCGAGCGACGACAGGCGTTTTTCAACGAGATTGGCGACCGTCGACTTGCCCGAACCGGACAGGCCCGTGAACCATATCACCGCCGGCTTCTGGTTCTTCTGGTCGGCGCGCGATGCCTTGCTGACATCCAGCGCCTGCCAATGCACGTTCGATGCGCGGCGCAGGCCGAAATCGATCATGCCGGCGCCGACCGTCGCATTGGTCAGACGGTCGATCAGTATGAACGACCCGGTCGAGCGGTTCGACTTGTAGGGGTCGAAGGCAATCGGCTCCTGCGTTGAAATATTGACAACGCCGACCTCATTCAGGTCAAGCGATTTGGCCGCTTCCTGGGCGAAGCTGTTGATATCGATTCGGTATTTGAGATCGGTGATCGTGGCTGTCGCCTGATCGGTCTCCGTGCGCAGGATATAGGAACGGCCGGGGATCAGCGCATGTTCGGCAAACCAGACGAGATGCGCGGCAAACTGGTCCGCCACCTCGGGCCGGGCACCGGGTGCCACCAGCATGTTGCCGCGCGATACCTCGACCTCGTCCTCCAGCACCAGCGTGACCGCCTGCCCTTCGACAGCCCGGTCAAGGTCGCCGTCCAGCGTCACCACACGCTTGACCCGCGAGGACTTGCCTGATTTGGCGACGACCACCTCGTCTCCCGGTGACACGACACCGGAGGCGATGGTGCCGGAGAAGCCGCGGAAGTCGAGATTGGGCCGGTTGACATATTGCACCGGGAACCGGAACGGGCGCTCCTCATCCGCATCGGCAAGCGGCACGTCTTCGAGATGTTCGAGCAGCGCCGGGCCCTTGTACCAGGGCATGTTGGCGGAGGCGGAAATCACATTGTCGCCGAAGCGGGCCGAAAGCGGAATGGGCTGGATCGACTGGAAACCGAGCTTGCCGGCAAAGTCCTGGTAGTCGGCGACAATCCTGTCAAAAATGGTCTGGGAGTAATCGACGAGATCGATCTTGTTGATGGCCAGAACGATGTTGCGGATGCCGAGCAGCGAGGCGATGAAACTGTGGCGGCGTGTCTGCCGCAGGATACCCTGCCGCGCGTCGACAAGCACGATGGCAAGATCGGCGGTGGAGGCACCGGTCGCCATGTTGCGGGTATATTGCTCGTGGCCGGGCGTGTCGGCGACGATGAACTTGCGCTTGGGCGTGGAGAAGAAGCGGTAGGCGACATCGATGGTGATGCCCTGCTCGCGCTCGGCTTCAAGACCATCGACCAGCAGCGCAAAATCGATATCCTCGCCATTGGTGCCATGTTTGCGGCTGTCGTTCTGCAGGGCGGCCAGCTGATCCTCGAAGATCAGCTTGGTGTCGTAGAGCAGACGGCCGATCAGCGTCGACTTGCCGTCATCGACCGAACCGCAGGTGAGAAAGCGCAGCAGCGACTTCTTTTCCTGTTCGGCCATGTAAGCGCGGATTTCCTCGGCGGCGGAAGCCTCGATCGGGGCAACGGTGTTCATCAGAAATAGCCCTCGCGCTTCTTCTTCTCCATCGAACCGGCTTCATCCTTGTCGATCATGCGGCCCTGCCGTTCGGAGGTGCGGGCGATCAGCATTTCGCTGACGATTTCCGGCAAGGTCACCGCATCGGATTCAATCGCACCGGTCAAGGGATAGCATCCGAGCGTGCGAAAGCGAACAAGCTTCTCCTGCAGCTTTTCGCCGGGCAGCAGCTGCATGCGTTCGTCATCGCGCATGATCAGCATGCCGTCGCGCTCCACCACCGGCCGCTTGGCGGCGTAGTAGAGCGGAACGATCGGGATGTTCTCCTGCAGGATGTACTGCCAGACGTCGAGCTCGGTCCAGTTAGAGATCGGGAAAACGCGGATGGATTCGCCCTTGGCGACCCGCGTGTTGTAGATCTTCCACATTTCCGGGCGCTGGTTCTTCGGGTCCCAGGAATGCTGCGCGTTGCGGAAGGAGAAAATGCGCTCCTTGGCCCGCGACTTCTCTTCGTCGCGCCGCGCGCCGCCGAAGGCCGCGTCGAAGCCGTATTTGTCAAGCGCCTGCCGCAGGGCGACAGTCTTCATGATATGGGTATGGGTGTTCGATCCATGCACGAAGGGGCTGATGCCCTGGTCGATGCCATCCTGGTTGCTGTGCAGCAGCAGGTCGAAGCCGAGACGTTTCGCTTCTGAATCACGAAACGCGATCATCTCCTTGAATTTCCACGTGGTATCCACATGCAGGAACGGAAACGGCGGTTTGGCCGGATAAAAGGCCTTCATCGCCAGATGCAGCATCACGGAGGAATCCTTGCCGATCGAATACAGCATCACCGGCTTGGTGAATGTTGCGGCAACCTCGCGGAAAATATGGATCGCTTCGGCTTCAAGACGCTGAAGGTGCGTCAGGCTCTTGGTCATGAAAATCACTGTCCACTGTTTTTCGGCGTCTTACGATGTGCCGATACGAGCGGCAACCATAGTGGAACGCGTCGCCGGAAGAAAAGGATGGTTTCACAACCCGGGGCAAATTCGCGCCAATTTATTGCTGCCGCAACAATGAATGAAAGAACTTCATTCCAGCGAAGCGGAATGCGGGAGTCCGGCTTTTTTAAAAATGCGGATCCGTGGAAAATTGATCCACTCTGATTTCCGCTACCCGGCCGTGTCTTCCCTCACGTTTTGCGTCGTTGAAATGCGGCCAAACGTCTACGACTTTAGTCTAACAATGCGATTGACCAGGATCAGCAACTCTCATAGATGGACTGGCACTTTAACAATTTTTTCCGCTGGAATAGTTCATGGATATTTGCACCTTCTGGTATGGCCCGCGCCTTCGGGAGGTGGACCGGGTCTGTCTGGCATCGATGGTGATGACCGGACAGCGGGTGAAACTCTACGCGTTCGACGAGATCGCAAACCTTCCCAAGGGCATCGAGATTTGCGATGCGGCGCCGATACTGGACAAAAAATATCTTCGGCGCATCGACCCGGATTTTCCCGATATCGAGAATGCCGGCCACGTCGTATCCCAGTTCAGCGACCTGTTTCGCGTCACATTGATGAAGAAACAGCAGGGCCTTTGGCTCGATACCGACATATATCTGATGAAGCAGTTTCATCCGGCGACTGACAAGCCTTACCTCGCCCGGGAAAACCACTTCCGCCTCGGCGTATCGGCGATGTACCTGCCGCCGGACAATCCCGTCATCGGCGAGTTCGACGCCTATATGGAAGGAACAGTCGTGGTTCCGCCATGGCTGGGCTTTCGCCGCCGCGTCATGCGCCCCGCATGGTTCCGCATGACCGGACAGAAGGTAACCCCGGCCACCATTGGCATCACGGCCTTCGCCAATGACGGCATTTCGCGCATGGCCAAGCGTTACGGTTTCTTCAAGGATGCCGCGCCGAAGGAAAATTTCTACTACTGGACGGCGCGCGATGCCTTGCGGATCTTTGACCCGGCTTATGGACTGGAACCGCTCGACCATCCGGATTTCATCGGCTTCCACGTCCACAAGAAAGACCCGACCAACCAGCCGCTTGTTCCCGGCAGTTTTTACCACTGGGCTGCCAACCGCGTCGCGGATTATCTGTAAGGTTCTGCAGGCAGCGTTCCGTTCGCAGCAGCCCGCCCATCTCTTGAATGAAACGTTTCATGTTGACAAATCCGTGATCTTCGGGCTCCTATTGAGCTGAGACGCCGCTATTGCGCCCGCGCAATGAAACGTTTCATCGCCATGTTGGAGGACGTGGCAAACCGCTGAACGTCTTTTGTCATTCTGGGAGGAATACAATGAAATTCGCACGTTTTATTGCCGCCAGCCTTCTGGCCGGCACGCTCGCCATGCCTGCAGTTAGCTATGCCGCCGACAAGCCCGTCGTCGGGCTTGTGATGAAATCCCTTGCCAATGAATTCTTCAAGAACATGCTCGAGGGCGCAAAGGCCCACGAGGCCAAGCGCGGCGACTACACGCTGAAAGCCGTCGGCATGCAGTCCGAGACCGATGTCGAGACGCAGATCAATGCCATCGAGAGCTTCATCACCCAAAAGGTCGATGCCATCGTTGTTGCCCCGTCCGATTCCCGCGCGCTCGTTCCGCCGATCAAGCGTGCCGTGGATGCCGGTATCACTGTCGTCAATTTCGACGTGGCGCTCGATGACAAGGCCAAGCAGGAGGCAGGCCTGAAGCTCGCCTTTGTCGGCCCGGACAACCGCGAAGGCGCCAAGATGGCCGGCGATGCGCTCGCCAAAAAGCTCGGTGCAGGCGCCAAGGTGGTCATCATCGAAGGCAATCCCGGCGCCGACAATGCGGCCCAGCGCAAGCTCGGCTTCATGGACTCCGTCAAGGCGGGCAAGCTCGACCTGCTCGACTCGCGCACCGCCCACTGGGAAACCGAAGAAGCCAACACCGTATTCTCCAACATGCTGACAGCCCATCCGGATATCCAGGGCGTGATGGCAGCCAATGACTCCATGGTTCTCGGCGTCGTCAAGGCCATCGAAGCGGCTGGTAAAACAGGCAAGATCGAAGTCGTCGGTTTTGACAACATCCCGGCTGTCCAGCCGCTGCTGAAGGAAAAGAAGCTGCTTGCCACAGTCGACCAGTTCGGCCAGCAGATGGCCGCCAACGCCATCGACAAGGCGCTTGGCGTCGTGGCCGGCGGCAAGCCGCTCGAAGGCTGGGTCAAGACCGACATCAAGCTCGTGACATCGGACGAGGTGAAGTAACGCGGGGTAAACCGCGGCTGTGTCTGGTTCGGCACAGCCGCCAACCGGGTCGATGATCATGGAAAACACTGACATGGCAGGCGCAGCCGCTCCGGCACCGGCTGGTGCTGGTGCAGGGCCGGTGCTCGAACTCTCGGGCGTCAAGAAACGCTTCGGCGGCGTTGTCGCCCTCAACGGCGTCAGCTTTTCGCTGCGCCCCGGCGAGGTGCATGCGCTGGTCGGTGAAAATGGTGCGGGCAAGTCAACGCTGATCAAGATCCTGTGCGGGATCATCCAGCGGGATGCCGGGGAGATCACACTCGACGGCGGGACCTATGATCCGCACACGCCGGGCGATGCGAAGAAGGCCGGCATTCAGGTCGTCCACCAGGAATTCAACCTGCTGCCCTACCTCTCGGTTGCCGAAAACATCTGCTTTGAGGACATGCCGCGCAAGGCGTTCGGCATGGTTGATTACCCGATTCTCTACGCAAAAGCCCGCAAGGCGCTCGATGCCATCGGGCTGGGGGATGTCGATGTGCGCCGCCCGGTGGAATCCCTCGGTGTGGCGCACCGCCAGCTGGTGGAAATCGCCCGCGCGCTGATGGGCGAAAGCCGCATTCTCATTCTCGACGAGCCGACCGCAACCCTGACGGCGCGCGAGACCGAACGGCTGTTCCAGATCATCGCCGCCCTGAAGGCTAAGGGCGTTGCTGTCGTGTTTGTCTCACACCACCTCAACGAGGTTTTCTCCATCTGTGATCGGGTCACGGTCCTGCGCAACGGCGAATCCGTCATGACGGCGGATATTGCGGGAACGACGACCGATCAGCTGGTTACCAACATGGTCGGGCGCCAGCTTGCTGCCGCCATGGCCGCCGCGCGCGATCTCGACACGAGCGGCCGCACCGCGCTTTCCCTGCGCAACCTGCGCCATCCCGCCTCCCCGCACGCGGAAGGCGTTTCGTTCGATCTGCATTACGGTGAAATCCTCGGCATCGCCGGACTGGTCGGCTCCGGCCGCACCGAACTGCTCCGCTCGATCTTCGCCGCCGACCTGCCGCTGTCCGGCACGATTGAACGCGACGGCCAGCCGCGCCACTACCGCAATCCCAAACAGGCCATTCGTGACGGCATCGGCTTCGTCACGGAAGACCGCAAGGAGGAAGGCCTGATCCTCGGCATGGCAATTGCGGCCAATGTCACGCTAGCAAGCCTGCGCAAGGTTTCGCGGCTCGGCCTTCTTGACAAACGCGAGGAAACCCGGCTGACGCGCGCGCTCGGCGGCGAGATCAAGCTGAAATATGGTGACACCGCCGATGCGGTCTCCACCCTGTCGGGCGGGAACCAGCAAAAGGTCGTCCTGGCCAAATGGCTGGCAAATGACCCGAAGATCCTGCTGCTCGACGAGCCGACACGCGGCGTTGATGTGGGCGCCAAGGCCGAAATCTACGCGCTGTTGCGCGGCCTTTCGGAAAAGGGGCTGGCGCTGCTCATCGTCTCCTCGGAACTGCCCGAGCTCATCACCCTCAGCGACCGCATCCTCGTCATGTCGAAACACCGCATTGCCGGTGAAGTGGCACGCGCGGACTTTTCCGAAGAGCGCATTTTGAACTTTGCCTACAAGGACGAACGCAACCATGGACACCACTGATTTGACCACGGCGCAGGCGGGCAGCAAAACCATCGCCACAACGACCAAGACCGTGCTGCGCGAAGCGGGCATCGGCATCGCGCTCATCGCGCTGATCATCGTGTTTTCCTTCACGCCGCACTTCCTGTCCTCCAGCAATGTCACCAATATCCTGACGCAGGTGACGATCAATCTGGTGCTTTCCATCGGCATGACCTTCGTCATCCTCATCGGCGGCATCGATCTCTCGGTGGGCTCCGTCCTGTCCTTCTGCGCCGTTGTGGCTGGTACGGTGATGACGCTGCCGGGGCTCGATCCCGCTGTTGCCGTGTTCCTCGCCACCATCAGCGCCATCGTGGCCGGTATTGCCTTCGGCCTCCTCAACGGCCTGATCAGCGCCTGGTGGGCGATCCCCTCCTTCATCGTCACGCTGGGCACGCTCAACATTGCCCGCGGCGCGGCACTGCAGGTCACCAATGCATCGACCATCTATTCCTTCCCGGCCGCCTTCAACGCCTTCGGCTCGCAGACCTTCTACGGCATTCCGCTCCTGTTCCTGATTGCGCTGGTGCTGGTGGCAATCGGCTGGTTCGTGCTGACCAAGACCGTGTTCGGCCGCGTGCTCTACGGCATCGGCAACAATGAGGAAGCGGCCCGCCTCGCCGGCCACAACGTGTTCTTCTACAAGGTGGCTGCATTCACCATCTGCGGCGTTCTCGTCGGCATCGGCGCGATCATCTACATGGCCCGCCTGAACATCGCCAGCCCGATCATCGGCATCGGCTTCGAGCTCAATGCCATTGCCGCTGTCATCATCGGCGGCACCAGCCTGAGCGGCGGACGCGGCAGCATTGTCGGCACCCTGCTCGGCGCCTGCATCATCGGCGTGCTCGCCAACGGCCTCATCCTGCTTGGTCTCAGCGATTTCATGCGCCAGATGATCACCGGATTTGTGATTATCCTTGCAGTAATCCTTGACAAATATCGTGAAAGATTGACGAAAGCATAGGGATATATGGAGTTGCCGGCTTCACACGGCACCCGCAACAGGTCAGGCATGGGAAGATGGTCAACATCAAGGATGTAGCAGCACGGGCCAATGTTTCCGTCGGCACTGTTTCACGCGTTCTGGCGAAGAACGAGACCGTCGGCAAGGAACTGCGCGAACTGGTGGAAGCCACCATTCGCGAGCTGAATTTCCGGCCGAACGGCGTCGCGCGCGGTCTGCGCCGCAGCCGCACGGACATGATCGGCCTCGTCATTCCCGATATCACCAACCCGTTCTTTGCCGAACTGGCAAAACATGTGGAGGCGATTGCCTCGCAGGCCGGTTTCTCGGTGCTGTTGTCGATCACCAATGACGATCCGAAGATCGAACTGGCGCAGATCGACAGCCTGCTCAAAAGCTATCCCACCGGCCTCATCGTCGTGCCGACGCAGTTCGGTGCCTCAAAGGGCTGGAGCAGCGACGTGGCGACGGTTGCCGTCGACCGGCGCTTTACCGGATTGCCGCTCATTTCCGTCAATCACTACCGCGGAGCAGCGCTTGCCGCTGCGCATCTCGTGGCGCTCGGCCATGAGCGTATCGCCTATATCGCCGGTTCCGCCGATGCGCCGGTTTCGCGCGAACGGCGCGCCGGCTTCCTCAACATGCTTGGCACGGCAGGCGTGCGCTGCGAGGCGGTTGAGGGCCATTTCGACTATGCGTCGGGCGAAACACTCGGGCGCTTCCTGCTCGACCGTCCGCCGCATGAGCGCCCGACCGCCATTGCCACGGCCAGCGACCAGCAGGCCATCGGTCTTCTGCGCGCCGCCAGCGATCTCGACCTCAAAGTGCCGGACGACGTGTCGATCATCGGGTTCGACGATATTCCGCTGGCCAATCTGGTGACGCCGCGCCTGACCACGATCAGCCAGCCCGTCGAGCAGATCGCCGCGCGGGCGTTTGCCGCCATCACGGGTACCGACAACGGGCCTTTGCAGGATGATTATCTCGAGGCAACGCTGGTGGTGCGCGGTTCGACGGCGCCGCCGCGCCGGGACGTCTGAAGGCGTTGGGTGGTGCGTGGTTCGACAAGCTCACCATGAGGGAAGTGGTCTGGTGCACGGTTGATCACAAACGCTGCAGAACATAGTTTCCTGCAGCTCGTTCCATCCCTCATGGTGAGCTTGTCGAACCACGCACCACGCTTAGTGCAACGGCAACAAAAGATTTCAGGCTGCGTCCGGCGCAATCACGCCCTTGGTCAGGATGAAGCAGCCGTAAAAACGCCGCTCGCCGGTGGCGATGACGCAATAGGCATTCTTGGCGTGCTCGTAGAAGGCCATGCGGTCGATCGAGACCATCGGCCAGTGCTTGCCTTCGGCGGCATCGATTTCCGCCTGCAGTTCCTTCTGCACATCCGGAATCTCATCGGGGCTGCCGACGATTTCCATGCGCGCGGCGGCGTCATCGATGAAGGTATCGAGCGGCATGACCGAAAGAATGGCCCTGGCGGCGCGCGGCGCGCTCACATTATCGATCCGCAGCAGGCGGCCGAGACGGGTCTGCCGGCCGACGGAATCGCCGGGGAAATTCGTATCGCAAATGACCAGACGGTCGCCGTGCCCCATGGACTTCAGCGCATAGAGGACATCGGCATTCAGCAGCGGATCGAGATTTTTCAGCACGGTTGGTTCCTCATTCTTGCGGGTATTGGCCTTAAGCCCTGTTGGCAGCGACGAAGGCCTCGAACTCCGCCGTCGTCGCGTAGGATTTCTGCGTGCCCGGACGCGTGATCGAATCCGCCGCATAAAGCGCCGCCTTCTGCAGCGACGCTTCCAGCTCCTTGGTCTCGACGTAGAAGCGGGCAAAGCTGCCGATGAAGGCATCGCCGGCACCGGTCGTGTCCTTCGGCTTGACCTTGACCGGTTCGATCATGGTCGACTTGTCGGCGGTGATCAGCCGCGCACCGCGCGAGCCGAGCGTGACGATCACGGTGCGGATACCCTGGGTGATCAGCGCATGGGCCGCCTGTTCGATCTGTTCGTCGGTATCGGTCGGCATGCCGGTCAGTAAGGCCAACTCGCTCTCGTTCGGCACCACGAAGGTGACTTTGGCAACCTTCGCGGCATCCAGATCGGGCGCGGCAGGGGCAGGATTGAGGATGGTCTCGATACCGTGTTTCTCGGCGAAGGCGGCGGTGTAGTAGACCGTCTCCAGCGGCACTTCCAGCTGCATCAGGATCAGGTCGCATTGCTTCAGGTCTTCGGCGGCCGCATCGATATCGGCGGGCTTGAGATCATTGTTCGCGCCCTTGATGATCAGGATCGAATTCTCGCCCGACTCGTCGACAAAAATCGGTGCAACGCCGCTCGACTGCCCGGCCACCATGCCGACATGGCTGATATCGATGCCGTTGTTGCGCAGATTGTCGATGGTGCTCTGGCCGAACACGTCATCGCCCACCTTGGTGACCATCATCACGTCGGCATCAAGCCGGGCGGCGGCCACGGCCTGATTGGCACCCTTGCCGCCGAACCCCATGGCGAATGCCGGTGCTTCCAGAGTTTCGCCGGGCGCCGGCATGCGGATGATCGACGTGACGAGATCGGTCATGTTGCTGCCAACGACTGCAATGCGACGAGCCATATTATGTTCCTTGCCTTATCCGTAGTGTTTGAAATTGCTCTATATCAATGACTTCACGAAAGAAACATGCCCCTACCTGTCGCTGTTCCTGAAAGCGTTGAGCGCGATGACCAGCAGCAGGAAACCACCCCAGATGAAGTCGATCAGGTGGTTGGAAAAACGCAGGATCTGGAAGCCGGAAGACAGCAGCATCAGCGCGATCAGGGCAATCGAAACTCCGAGCACCCTGCCCTTACCGCCAGCCGGATTGGTACCGCCCAGCACGGCAATCAGGATGGCCTGCAGGAGATAGGATGCGCCGTAATCGGACTTGGCTGCGTTGGTCCGGCCCGACAGGATGATCCCGGCAATGGCCGCGAGCAGCCCCGTCATCATGTAGGAGTAGAAAATCATCCGGTCCTTGCGCAGACCGGCAAAGATCGCGGCGCGCGGATTGGTACCGATCAGCATCAGGTTGACGCCGAGCGTGGTGCGCGTCAGCAGGACAGCGACGGCACCCGCAACGATGACAAACAGAATGAACGGGGTGGCAATGCCCAGAATCTTGCCGTTGCCGATGAAATTCCACGCATCCGGGAAGCCGACAATCGCCGGGCCGCCAGTGAGGACCACGGCAAGGCCGGTAAAGATCTGCCCGGTGCCCAGCGTCGCCAGGATCGGCGTGATGCGCAGTTTCGAGATGAGGAAACCGTTGAGCACCCCGGCGAGAAGGCCGATGGCGAGCGCCATCAGGACGCCGATGCCGGTATAAAGCAGCACCATGCCGGTGGACTGGCTGGTTCCGACAATCACCGAATGGAAGAACACACCGGCGAGGATGCCGGCGAGATTGGCAATGCCCACCACCGAAAGGTCGATGCCGCCGGTCAGCATGGCGATCATCATGGCAATGGCGAGGATGCCCAGTTCCGGCATGATGTAGGTGATGGATTCAAAGTTGTAGTAGCGCAGGAACTTGTCCGGGTTGAGATAGGACATCAGCGCGAAGACGAGCACGGTGATGACGAGCAGTTGCAGGATGTTGCGATCCTGTCCGAAAATGCGCTTGGCGAATGAGCTGTTTTGCATGATGACGTTCCCTGCTCTCACACCAGTTTCTTGCGGTCACGCCAGGCGGTCAGCGCTGTCGCAACGATAATGATCAGGCCGACGACGACGCGCTGCCACGTGGTGTCGACCTTCATGATGATCAGGCTGTTCTTGACCATGACAAGCATGAACACCCCGAGCAGCGTGCCCATGACGCTGCCGCGTCCGCCGAAGATCGACGCGCCGCCAAGCACGACGGCGGCGATGACATCGAGTTCGAGTCCGGCGAAATCACGCGGATTGGCGAGCCAGATCATCGAGCCGTGCAGGAGACCGGCAAAACCAGCCAGCGCCCCGGCAAAGCAATAAACGAAGAACAGCGTGCGGCGGGTGTTGAAGCCGACACGGCTCGCCGCTTCCGGCGCGCCGCCCAACGCAAAGATGCTGCGCCCCGCCATGGTGTAGCGCAGGAAAAGGTGGGTGACGAGGGCAAGGCCGAGATAGATCAGGATCATCGCCGTCAGGCCGAAATTGGTGCCGGTGGCCGAGGTCAGACTGACCAGATCGGTCTTGGCGAACGCGATCAGCTGCTGGGGCATCTTGTCGATGTTGATGACGCTGGTGCCGACAAGGCCAAGCAGCAAGCCGCGCACCACACTGCCGGTGCCCAGCGTGACGATCAGCGGGATCATCCGGAACGTGTGGATGAAAAACGCATTGAACGCGCCGAGAAACAGGCCGATCAGCGTCGCCGCGACGAAGGGCAGAAACACGCCCTCATAGCCCATATAGATCATCAGCTTGATGGTCAGGTACATGGCCGCGGCGGCAAAGGCGGTGAACGACACGTCGATGCCGCCCGAGATCATCACCACGAGAACACCGAGCGCCATGATGCCGATGATGACATTGCTGCGCAGGAGCCCGAACAGGTTGTCCAGCGACCAGAAGGCCGGGTTGATCAGTCCAATGATGATCATGGCGGCAAAAAGGATGCACGCGATGATGAATTCCGATCGGCGAAACAGAGTCATTTCAAGGCCTTCAGGCGGTCGTTTAGAGTGTCTTCATCCAAAGCATCAGGTCCGACTTCATCGACGAAACGGCCGCGATGCATGATGATGACGCGGTTGCAGTTCTGCACAAGCTCGGGCACATCGTCGGATATCATCAAAACGGCAAGGCCATCCTGGGTGGCGAGATCGCGGATCTTGCGATGAATCTGCGCCTTGGAACCGACATCGACACCAACCGTCGGGCCGTTGAGGATGAGTACCCGCGCCCCGGTCAACAGCCAGCGCGCCAGAACCACGCGCTGCTGATTGCCGCCGGAGAGATGGTTGACGGGCGTATAGGGTCCGGGCGCGGCAATCTGCATGGCACCGAACATGGCGGTGGTGGCCTTTGCCGTCTTCTTGCGGTCGATGAACAGGCCCCGGACAAAATTGTCGAGCGATGTCGCCAGCATGTTGCGCTCGATCGACTGGGTCAGGAACAGGCCTTCCGTCAGCCGGTCTTCCGGCACATAGGCCAGGCCGCTGGCAATGGCCTCCTGCACGGTCTTCGGATGCACGCTGGTGCCGTCGATCTTGACGGTTCCGGTGAACTTGGGATGCATGCCGAACAGCGCCAGGGCCAGTTCCGTGCGGCCGGAGCCGATGAGGCCGGACAGGCCGACAATCTCGCCCGCATGCAATGTCAGGTTGATGTCATCGAGGCTGCCGGCAATGCTGAGATTGCGCACGTCGAGACGCGGCAGCGTATCGCCCTTTGTCGGCTGCCAGCGATAGACCTGATCGGTCAGGTCATGACCGGTCATGGCGCGGGTGATCGCAGGCTCATCGAAATCGCTGATCGGGCCTTCGGCGGCCTTCTTGCCGTTGCGCAGGACCGTCAGCCGTTCGCTGATCTCCAGCATTTCGCGCATCTTGTGACTGACGAACAGCACGGCGATGCCCTGCGCCTGAATATCGCGCACGATGCGGAACAGCGCATCGACCTCATGCCGGGTCAGCGCCGTCGTCGGCTCATCCATGATGATCAGGCGCGCATCGGCCATGACCGCACGGGCGATCGCCACGATCTGCTTGCCGGATGTCGGCAGTGTCTCGACATCGGCATCGAGGTCCATCGTCACGCCGAGCCGGGCAAGCGCCCTTTCGGCGAGCTCACGCACACGGCGCCAGTTGACGGTGCGTTTGCCTTCGAGAAGCAGCGTGTTCAACGCCAGATTTTCAGCGACGGTCAGATTTCCGAACAGGGAAAAATCCTGATAGATGACCTGAATGCCATGCTGCACCGACTGGGCAGGCGTCATGCCGGAGACCGGCTTGCCATCGATCAGGATTTCACCATCGGTCGGCTGGTAAACACCGGCCATGATCTTGATGATCGTCGATTTGCCGGAACCGTTCTCTCCGGCGAGACAGTGGATTTCACCAGGCTTGATCGAGAGCGAGACAGCATCCAGCGCCACAAGGCCGCCAAAGCGCTTGCCGATATTTTTCAGTTCCAGAAGGTGTTCGCTCATGTGTTTCCTTTTACCCCCCTCTGGGCTGCCGCCCATCTCCCCCACAAGGGGGGAGATCAGCCTTCACTACTGTATCGATCATTTCTGAAATGTTGCAAAGTAAGTGAGAGAGTTGATGGCAATGTGATCTCCCCCCTCGTGGGGGAGATGTCCGGCAGGACAGAGGGGGGTGAGTGTTCCCTTAGAAGTTGTAATCGCCCATATTGGCGGAGGTTACGCCAACCCAGCCTGCACCATAGAGCAGGTTTGGCTTGGATGCATCGGGAACGAGCAGGCTGTTGTAGCCGGGCAGGCCCAGATCAAGACCGGCCTTGATCTCGCCGTTCTTCTTTTCCAGCGCCATGACGGCCAGTTCGTTCATGGCGTAACCGGCAACGGCCGGATCCCAGAACTGGATGTACTGGATGTCGCCATTCTTGAGGTATTGGCCCGCAACGGAAACCAGACCGGTACCGGCAAAGAAGACCTTGCCCTTCAGACCGCCTTCGGCGATCAGACGGCCAGCGCCGGCGGAGGTCGGCATGGGCGCACCCAGGATGCCCTTGACATCCGGATAGGTGGTCATGGCTTCCTTCAGCTTGGTGTAATCCTGGTTGGCATCGTCATAGGTTTCCAGACGCTCTGTTGCCAGGGACATGTCCGGGAAATTCTTCTTCTGGTATTCGATGGCACCATCAATCCAGTCCATCTGCGACTTCGAGGTCAGGCTGCCGACGGTGGCGAGATACTTGCCCTTGCCGCCCATATCCTTGGCCAGAACTTCCATCAGCTTCGCGCCGTAGGCCTTGTTGTCGAAGGCTTCGAGCTCATAATCGACATTGACGATGTTGGAGGCTTCGTGCGCGATGACGACGATACCGCGATCGCGCGCCTTCTTCAGAACCGGTTCGACCGCTTCCACCGAGAACGGCACGATGCAGATGGCATCGACGCCCTGCGCGATCAGATTTTCAACGATCTGCACCTGCGCCGCGGCATCGGCCTGGCTCGGGCCGACCATCCACGCGTCTGCGCCGGTTTCCGCCTTGAACTGTGCAACGCCGGTGCGCATGCGGTCGAACCAGGCGATGCCGTCGACCTTGACGACCGTGGCAATCGAATAGGTCTTGCCGCTGGCGGAGGTGACGTATTCCTTCTTCACCTTGGATGTATCGACGGCGCTGTCGGCCATGGCCGGTGCGGCCAGTGCCGCAACGATGGCGAGTGATGCGAGCAGTTTCTTCACAGGTTTATCCTCCCTTGGTTTTGCCTTGTATTTTCCCGGCTGTGCGCGAAGCGCCCACCCTGAAATCCTTCTCATGTCGCGGAAAATGCCTTGGCCTGACGATGCACATCAAAACCGGCTCGCCCTCGATGGGTGCCGCGGTAAGATGCCAAAAACTGTCCGATCAATTTGCGCCCGAGATTCTCCCAAACCGGCGCAAATGTGCCTCTCCCTGCGATTCATGCCTTCATGAAACGTTTCATTTAACATTTCGGATCATGCGGGACTTGTCAATACGACTCGGCCGAGATTGAACAAATGTTTATCGGGATATTGAATTGTCACGAATTTTTGTACTGCCGCAGCAGGAAATCCGCTCTCTGCGCCATGAATATGGATTGGCGCATTGATTGGCAGCGACACCTCTTGATATGAGTGAGGTTCAGGAATGGGGTTTCACACAATGGTCAAGGGCAAGGTCCTCGTCACGGGCGCTTCCGGCTTCATCGGACAGGAGCTTGTGCCGCACCTCATGGCCGCCGGTTATCAGGTTACCGGCGCTTCGCGCTCATCGGCGAGCCCGGCGACCCTCCCGATTGAAACGATTCCTCTGCCCTCACCCGCTGCCCCGGACGACGATTTCGCGCGGCTGCTCGCAGGGTTCGATCATGTGGTGCATCTGGCCGCCATCGCCCACACGCGGCTGCCGGAGGCGGCACAACTCTACCACGACGTGAACTGTGTCCTCGCCGCTAAACTCGCCAAGGCTGCGGATCAGGCGATCAGCGGCAAGCTGGTGTTCCTTTCGTCAATCCGGGCGCAATCGGGGGCCACGCAGGAGGGTCTGGTCACCGAGCTGTCGCCGCCCCGGCCAAGCGATGATTACGGCCGGGCAAAACTCGCCGCCGAGGCGGAAATCGCCGCGGCCATGCCAAGGCGCAACTTTACCATCCTGCGTCCCGTCCTTGTCTACGGGCCCGGCGTGAAAGGCAACATGGCGGCCCTGATCCGGCTCGCGGCCCGCAAGATACCCCTGCCGCTGCAGTCACTGACGGGACAACGCTCGGTGCTTGACCGCTCGGCGCTGTGCCGCGCCATCCTGCACAGCCTGTGCAGCACGAACACGGACGGGGGTATCTATATCGTCGCGGACAAGAGTCCCATGACAGCGGCGGCAATCGTCACGGCGATCCGGCATGGCCTAGGCCGGGATGCCGGACTGGTCAGTATTCCCGCCGGGCTCCTGCATCTCGCCGCTGCCATGACCGGCCAGCAGCAGCGCTGGCAAACACTCAACGGCAATCTCGTGGCAAGCGCCGCCCTGCTGGAATCAACCGGCTGGGAACCGACTGTTGATTCCGGCTTGCGGATCGCGCAGTCGGTTTTGCCTGCGAGCCGTGCGTCCGCACGCGATTGATCCCGATTATATGAATATATTCAATGACTTGGATATTGCTTTGACATGGCTGGGGCGCCTGGATTCGAACCAGGGAATGGCGGTACCAAAAACCGCTGCCTTACCACTTGGCTACGCCCCAAAATGCCGATGCGGGTGCATTGCACCGCAGGACAGCGCGGCCTTATAACCTCTGGTTCCAGCTTGCGCAACGTGAATGATTGCCCAGTTTGTCGCTCTTTCACAATTGTTTCGGCATTATTTTCATGACAAGGGTGTGAACAATCCGCCAAGCTCTAGGGTCAGGACTCATTAATATGATCGAAATGGCGCCTGAAACGGCAAGAAGATGCGAGGAGAGATGCGAAGGGCGGGGTCTTTCCCCCGGCCGAGCGGCTCGACACGGCAGCTTGCAGCCGTTTCGGCGTCCGCAGGATATGGTCCATTTGCCCGGCTCCATCGTCGCAAAGACTCGACAATGAACCACATTGCCATCGCCTTTGCTCCTTGTAACCAAACAAATGGCCTTATACCATTTCGACCAGATTAATGGGTCCTGACCCTAGATTAAGGGTGCCGCTGCCTTGTCGCCGATCCTCACCGTCTTTGTCATTGCCGCTATTGCCAGCGCCGTGCTTCTTGCCGTTCTCATCCGGTTGCTGCCCAGCCATTTCCTGGCCGCGGGAATCAATGAACGCTCCAACCACACCCAGCCTGCACGCCAGCTTGGCGGCCTTGCCATCGTGCCGGTGGTCCTGGCGCTCCTCTGGCTGTTCGGCGCGCGGATGGGTCTCGACCAGCGCTTTCTCGTCACCGCGTCCATCGGCGCGCTGATCCTCTGGATCACGGGGATGCTCGACGACCGGTATCACCTGCCGGAAAGCATCCGGATCATCGCGCAGCTGACCGCCGCCTGCCTTTGCGTTTACGGCCTCGGGCCAGATTTCCGCCTGCTGCCGGATTTTTTCCCGGTCCTGCTTGAGCGGGGCCTGCTTGTTCTGGCGCTGGTCTATTTCATCAACCTGACCAATTTCATGGATGGCCTCGACCTGATGGTCGTGTCCGGCCTGGGCATTCCGCTTGCCTTTCTCGCGGGGTTCGCGGCCTTCGGCCTGGCGGGCATGGCCAGCGGCAGCATCGCAGCGGCCATAGCCGGGGGGCTCTGCGGCTTTGCCCTGTTCAATCGCCCCAAGGCCACGGTTTTTCTTGGCGATTCCGGCAGCCTGCCGCTTGGCCTGCTGTGCGGCCTCGCCTTTTTCATGGTCGCCCGCGACATGCGCATTGCCACAGGACTGATCCTGCCGCTGTTTTTCATTGCCGATGCCACGACGACGCTGATCAAGCGCCTGCTCGAGGGCGACAATATTTTCGCCGCTCATTCCAAACATGCCTATCAGGTTGCCAAACGCGCGGGATGGAGCGTGTGGCAGGTTGTGCTGACCGTGGCTGCGCTGAATGTCATTCTGGGCATCTGCGCATTGGCCGCGAGTTCCACCAGCATTCCGGTCCGCCTGACCGGTATTGTGGTGGCGGTTGTTTGCGTCTGTGCCGTGCTGCTGCGCTTTCGCAGACGGACAGCGGCCTGATCAGAGCCTGCGGAAGATGGCGGCGAGATAAAGCCCGATCTGGCCCGGGAGGGTCTGCCGGTAAACGCCCGACTGATGCAGGGCGAGAATGCGCCGGATGACATTGTCGGATCGCACCTTCCAGTAGAGATCGCAGGTCGCCTGTGCTTCGGCGGTCAGCAGATCGCGGTTGCGCACCAGCCCCTGAATGTTGAGATCGGCCCGATCGGCAAACCGGACGGCGAAGCGGGCGCGCAAGGCAGCCAGTTGCCCCTGCCAGCCCTCGCCACGGCTCGGCTGGCGGTGCCGCACCAGCGGCTGCGGGTCAAAATGCACCACGCCACCGGCGCCGGAGACAATCAGATACAACCACCAGTCATGGCTTGAAAATTGCGTCGTCCGGCACGACGCCGCGAGAAGATCATGCGCCTTGCGGTTGAAAAGCATCGTGCTGCCCGCGGCGATGTTCTGGACCAGTGCATTGCGGAATTCCGCCGGGCGCACATAAAGCGGCGACGAACCGACGATGGCGCCGTTTTCGGCAATGGTAAGCGTCCGCGAACAGAAGAGGGATGGCACGGCAAAAGCATTGTGCTCGATCCAGCGGATGGAGGCGGCAAGCTTTTCCGGCTCCCAGATATCGTCCTGATCGGCAAAGGCATAATATTCCGCCTCGATGGCCGGATTGGTGATCAGCGACCGGAAGTTTTCGCTTCGCCCTTCACCGGCGCCGTGCAGCAGGGTCACCCGGCCCTTGGTCCAGCGCCGTGCCCATTGCTGCAGGATCGCCCGGCTGCCATCCGTCGATCCATCGTCCGAGACCCACAGATCGATATCGGGATAGGTTTGCGCGGCGATGGAGGCCAATTGCGCGTCGAGACATGCGGCACCATTGAAGGTTTCCAGGAGGACGGCAACCGTTCCTGATGATGGAGCCCTTTTCAACAACCGCTATCCCGCTCTGTGTCTGTTTCGGTGAAACCAGTGCAGCTGTTTCTGCACGGGAATCTCGCCAAGATTGAGGTCCCGTGTTAACTGAGAGCCTTCTCGAAAAGCAGGGCCCGCACGGCATCCGGGTTTTGTTGTGCGATCAGTTCGCGCAGTTCTTCGACCGCTGCAGGCAGATGGTCGACCGGCGCCACCCGCCGTCTGGCGCGCAGAATCTTGGAATGGCTCGTCGCCGAAACACCTGTCGGATCGTAGAAGAGTTCCTCATGCAGCTTTTCGCCGTCGCGGATACCGATCGTGACGACCTCGATGTCGCCATGGGGGTTTTTGCCGTCCTTCACCGACAGCCCCGCCAGGAGGATCATATTTTCGGCGAGATCACGAATACGCACGGCGTCGCCCATTTCCAGAAGCAGGATGTCACCGCCCTCCGACAAAGCGCCGGCCTGGATGATCAGTTCCGCCGCCTCGCGGACCGACATGAAATAGCGGGTCATTTCGTCATGGGTCACCGTCAGCGGACCGCCATGGGCGATCTGCTCGCGGAACAGCGGAACGACAGAACCGCTGGAACCGATGACATTGCCGAAGCGGACGCAGGTGAATATCTGGCCGGTGCCGCGCGTCTTCGCCACGTCGCCATGGTAGCGCACGATCAGCTCGGCCCAACGCTTGGTTGCACCCATGACATTGGATGGACGCACTGCTTTGTCGGACGAGATGAGGACGAAATTGCGGACACCCGCCTCGCGGGCCACGGCCGCCAGAACATCGGTGCCGATGACATTGTTGCGGGCGCCTTCGACGACGTTTTCCTCGACCAGCGGCACATGCTTGTAAGCGGCGCAATGGTAGACGTTCTCCACCTTGTGCTGATCGAGCACCACCTTGAGCAGCGGGCCATCACTGATCGAGCCAAGGACAGGCACCAGAACGCAATCGCTGATACCGGCAAGTTCGCGGTGAAGCTGATAGATGCTGTGCTCGTTCACATCGAACAGCACGAGCTTGGCCGGCGCCAGCTTGACGATCGTCCGGCAGAGTTCCGAACCGATGGATCCGCCGGCACCGGTCACCAGGATGACACGGTTTTCCACCGTCTTGTCGAGAAGGTCGGGGTGGGCCGGCACCGGCGAGCGCCCCAGGAGATCGTCGATATCGATATCGCGCAGATGGCTGACAATGTATTTCCCGGCCGTCAGGTCGGAAATCGCCGGCAGGATGCGCACCTTGACATTGAGCGACTTGAGCTTGCCCATCAGCAAACGGCGCTGATTGCCGCTCAGCGACGAGGTGGTCACGATCATTTCGTTGATGCCGAAACTGTCGATGAGATCTTCGATCTGCGCCGTCGGGTAGACGCGGATGCCGAGGATGTCCATGCCATGCAGCGTGGCATCGTCATCGATGAAACCGGCGACGAAAACCTCGTTCTGGCTGCGCAGCGCATTGGCCAGCTGCCGCCCCGCATCGCCGGCGCCGAATATCAGGCACTGCCGGGCCAGGAGTTTTTCACGAATCGGGCTCCACAGCAGCCATTTGGCCGCAAAGCGGCTGCCGCAGATCAGGACAACGGCGAGGACCCAATACAAAAAGGGGACGGCGCGCGGCACGCCTTCGGCACCGGTCATCTGGGTCAGAAACGCGACAACCACCCAGATGATCACCGAAAAGGTCACCGCCTGCATCATCGTCCAGATGGCTTTATCCGGCAGATAGCGAATAACCGCCCGGTAAAGGCCAAACCGGATAAACACCGGCGATGCGATCAGGGGAGCAGCGATCATCAGCATCGCCTGCTCGGTATTGGGCATAAACAGGGTGTTGAACCGCAGCACGTAGCTGAACCAGGCCGCAAATGTCAGCACCACCATGTCAAAGCTGACAAGGAGCACCTGCTTGTAACGACGCGGCATCATGGCGATGCGTTGCCGAAAATTTTCCAATTTCATTGATCCTCGGTGCTTACGGAATGCCTGGGTGACATGAGAAACTGCAATTTTCCTTAAAGTCCAATTTGAGGCATTTGTGAGATTGAGATGCTCATCCTTAGATTCCCCAATAGTTTCAAGACCAGTAACATAGGGTTACATAAATGCAATCATCGTCTGGCGGTCAATTGGCGGTTGTCCTTTCAGCCACTTTATCCAACACAGACTGGCAGCGTTTATCCTTGGCTTTTTTCCAACGATGGAACAATGACCCATGGACCAGACACCGAACCTTCAGCTCCCCTACATCGCACCGTCGCAAGCCCAGAAGCATGTCACCCATAATGAGGCCATCCGGGCGCTGGATGCCCTGGTGCAGCTTTGCGTGGCCAGCAGAACACTCAAAGAGCCGCCGGCCGAGCCGCGGGAAGGCAACCGGTATTGCATCGCACCCGGCGCGTCCGGTGCGTGGGGCGGCAAGGACGGGCACATCGCGGCATGGCAGGATGGCGCGTGGGCATTCCTCCAGCCGCGGGACGGATGGCGCGCATGGATCGTTGCCGAGAATTGCCTTACAATTTTCAATCAGGGACAGTGGATCGATTTCCGTCCGGCACCAAATCCCGTCGACCGCCTCGGCATCCAAGCGCAGGCGGATGACACGAACCGCCTGAGCGTGAAGAGCCCCGCCTCACTGTTCGACCATGCGGGCAGCGGGCATCAGCTGAAAATCAACAAGGCAGGCGACCAGCAGCTCGCATCCATTCTTTTTCAGTCGGCCTATCAGGGCCGCGTCGAGATCGGCACGATCTGGAACCGGGATTTTTCCATCAAGACCAGCATCGACGGCAAGGACTGGCGGGATATCCTGCTTGCCGACAGCAGAACCGGGGCCGTGCAGTTTCCCGGTGGCATCGTCCAGCCGAGGACGGGCAAGAAACTGTCCGGGCTGATTTTTCTGCCCGATGGCGGCGGCACCGCCGTTCTTGAACCCGCCGCCGGCAGCGTTGTCTGTGCATCCGTCTCTGCCGACCTGCTGTCCCTCAAAGGCAAGGCGGCGGCGGGCATCTTTCCCACAGGTATGCGCGGCATCGCGATGGTCCGCATCTGGAACACCAGCAAATCGCCGGCTCAGTCGGCCTGGGCGAAATGGGATACCGCTGCCGATCAGCTGCAGGTCAGCGATCCCGCCCATATCCGGCCATGGGCCGCGGGCGACGCGATCCAGACCGCCGATCCGGCCAATCAGACCATCGCTCTCGATATCTCGCCGCTCATGCAAAAGCAGCTCGGCGGGGCCTTCCCGCAGGATGGGGTATTGCTGGGTAACGGTGCGGGCGGGGATGTGACAATCCCATGCCCCATCGCTTCACCGGCATCATCCTGCAATCTGCTCATCTTCAAAGCCGACGAGCGCAGGCGATTCAATGTGATCGGGATTTACGGGTGAGCGGCACTGGTTTTTATCGTGCGTGGTTCAACAAGCGCACCACTGTACTGCAAAACGTTCCTCAGCTGCCGCGATAGGTTGAGTAGGACCATGGCGTCACCAAGAGCGGCACGTGGTAGTTCGCCTCCACATCCGCGATGGCAAAGCGGATGGGCACCACATCGAGAAAGGCGGGTTGCGCCAAAACAGCGCCCTTTGCCCGAAAATATGCCTCGACAAAGAAACTGAGCTCGTAGCGCCCGACCGCCATTTCGCCGGGCGGCAACAGCAGCGCGTCGGTACGGCCATCGGCATTGGTGACCGTTGTTTTGAGCAGATGCCTGATCTCATCCGCATCGATCCGATGCAGTTTCAGCGTCATGCCTGCGGCAGGGCACCCGGCCGCCGTATCCAGCACATGTGTGGACAGTTTTCCCATGGATGACCTCTCAGGCTAGCAGATCGTCGAGGCGGAACCGGGCGATCAGGGCAATCTGGCGCAGGGCTTCAGCCACCTCTTCGCCGGCGTTGTTCTGCAGCCGCGTCCTGAATGCCGCCAGGATGGAATGCTTGTCATGACCGCGCACGGCGAGAATGAACGGAAAGCCGAACCGCCGCTGATAGCCGTCATTCAACCGGTGAAATTCGTCGAATTCGCCGTCCGTCAGCCGGTCGAGCCCGGCGCCCTTCTGTTCGCTGGTCGAGTGCACCGTCAGGCTGCCCTGGCGGGCGGCCTTGCCTGCAAGGTCAGGATGCGCTCGGATGAGGCCAAGCTGCGCCACCTGCCCGGCCTTGTCGACGGCACCGGCCATGGCCGCGTGCAGGAGTTCCACACTGGCGAAGGGCCGCAGCGGCACCACGGCTTCCGCAACCCAGGGCGAATGCTCGAAAATACCGCCCAGCGCCTTGACGAAGGTTTCAGGCGTGGCATCGTTCAGTTCATCGAGAGTCATCGAGACCTTTCTTCATGCATTGTTTCAGTGCGTTCACCGCACGCAGCACGTTTTCCGGCGTCGCGGGCGCATCGAGCCGGGGAGCGATGGCACCCTGCGCCAGCGAGGCAATGGCATCACGGATGGCGAGCCAGACGGAGACGCCGAGCATCAGCGGCGGCTCGCCGATGGCCTTGGAACGGAACACCGTTTCCTCGCGGTTGGGCGCGTTGTCGAGAATACGCACATTGAATTCCGGCGGGACATCGCGCGATCCCGGTATCTTGTAGGTGGACGGTCCGACGGTGCGCAGCCTGCCCGTCTTGTCCCACCAGAGTTCCTCGCAGGTCAGCCATCCCATGCCCTGGACAAAGGCGCCCTCGATCTGGCCGAGATCAATCGCCGGGTTCAGCGGCGAGCCGACATCCTGCAGGATATCGGCGCGCAGGCAGCGCGTCTCGCCGGTCAGCGTATCCACGGCCACTTCCGTCACCGCCGCGCCATAGGTGAAATAGAAGAAGGGCCTGCCCTTCATCGTCTTGCCGTCCCAATGGATTTTCGGCGTGGCGTAATGCCCGGCTTCCGACAACTGCACCCGCTTGAGCCAGGCCATCTTGGCCAGTTCGCCGAAGGATATGGATTCGTTGTCGGCGTGGACGCGGCCTTCGCGGTAGACGATGGCCGCCTCCTGCACGCCGAAATGTTCGGCGGCAACGGCGGTCATGCGCGCCTTGATCGCCGTGGCTGCCTTGAAGGCCGCCATGCCGTTGAGATCGGAGCCGGTGGACGCCGCCGTGGCGCTGGTGTTCGGCACCTTGCCCGTCGCGGTGGAGGAGATGCGCACCATGTCGAGCTCGACCTGGAAGACTTCCGCCACGACCTGCGCCACCTTGACGAACAAGCCCTGCCCCATTTCCGTGCCGCCGTGGTTGAGGAAAATCGAACCGTCGAGATAGACGTGCACCAGCGCACCGGCCTGATTGAGCGAGGTCAGGTTGAAGGAAATACCGAACTTGACCGGCATCATCGCCAGCCCCCGGCGGATGACCGGATTGGCAGCGTTATGCGCATCGATCTCGGCGCGCCGCTGGCGCCAGTCGGCCGAGGCCAGCACGGCTTCGGTCACCTCGATCAGCCGGTTGTCTTCGACCGGCTGGCCATAGGGTGTCACCGCGCCGGTTTCGTCGCCGTAATAGTTGATGGCGCGGACGTTGTTGGGATCGAGCTGCAGTTCCCGCGCGATGGTATCGATGATGTTCTCGATGGTCAGGATGCCCTGCGGCCCGCCGAATCCCCGGAAGGCGGTGTTGGAAACCGTATTGGTCTTGCAGGCATGGCCGATAAAGCGGGCGTGGGGAATATGGTAGGCATTGTCCGTATGCGTCAGTGTGCGGGTAATGACAGGGCCGGTGAGGTCAGGCAGGTTTCCGGCGCGGGCGAGATATTCCACATCCAGCCCGCGAATGCGGCCGCGTGAATCGACACCGACTTTCCAGTTGGCCACATAATCGTGCCGCTTGCCGGTTCCCGCCATGTCGTCGCGGCGTTTCAGCCGCAGCTTGCACGGCTTTCCCGTCTTGGCAGCCACCAGCGCCGCCGCCCCGGCGATGATCGTCGCCTGGCTTTCCTTGCCGCCGAAGCCGCCGCCCATGCGCCGCACCTGGCATTCCACGGCATTGGCATGCAGGCCGAGGATCAGCGCCACATGGTGCTGCACCTCCGTTGGATGCTGCGTCGAGGAGTGCACCAGCATCTCGCCATTTTCACCGGGAATGGCATAGGCAATCTGGGTTTCCAGATAAAAATGATCCTGTCCGCCCATGTGCAGCGTGCCGGACAGAATATGCGGTGCACCGGCAATCGCCGTCGCGGCATCGCCGTCGATGACTTCCTGCGGCGGCAGGACATAGCTCCTGCGTCGGTGGGCGTCCTCGATATCCAGCACCGGCTCCAGCGGTTCGATGTCGACTTTTACCTTCTTCGCGGCGCGGTAGGCCGTTTCGAAATCGCGGGCGGCAACGACAGCGATGACCCGCCCTTCATGATCGACGATATCCTCGGCGAACAGCGTTTCGCCATTGAGGATCGGGCCGACCTCGTTGTGGCCGGGCACATCCCTCGCCCACCAGACACCTGCCACGCCGTCCATGGCCAGCGCCGGCGCCGGGTCGATGGATTTCAGCCGCCCGTGGGCGACCGGCGAGAGCACGAATGCCGCGTGCAGCGTGCCCGGCAGTTCGGGCATGTCGTCGATGTAGTTCGCCTCGCCCGCCACGTGGCGTGCGGCGGAATCATGGGCAATGCCCTTGCCGACGATGCTACGCTGGACGGTGTGGGGAGCATTGTCGGTCATAGCGCCATCACTTCCACGGTCTCGCCGGAGACATCCCGCCAGAACCGTTCAACCAGATTGGCTGCCACCTGCAGGCGGTAATCCGCACTGCCGCGCCAGTCGCTGAGCGGCTTGAACGTCGCGGTGATCGCCGCCGCGCAGGCTTCGACCGCTTTCGCATCGAACTGCGTGCCGACCAGCGCCTGCTCGGCTGCCACCGCCCGGCGCGGTGTTGCCGCCATGCCGCCGAAGGCGATGCGCGCGCTGCGCACCTGCCCATCCTCGCGGGTGACGGAAAAGGCGGCGCAGACCGTCGAGATATCCTGATCGTAGCGTTTGGAAATCTTGTAGACGCGAAAATCCTGCCCTGGCTTCGGCTTGGGGATGGAGACCGATGCGATCACTTCGTCGGCCCGCAACTCCGTCTTGCGATAGTCGAGGAAGAAATCCTCCAGCGCCATGAACCGGCGGCCGTTGAGCGAGGCCAGTTCCACATCGGCACCCAGCGCGATCAAGGCAGGCGGGCCGTCGCCGATCGGGCTTGCGGTGCCGATATTGCCGCCAATGGTTCCCATGGAGCGGATCTGGGTCGAGCCGAAACGGCGGATAAGCGTGGCAAAGGACGGATAGGAACCGGCAACGCGCGCCAGCACCTCCTCCCAGGTCACGGCAGCGCCGAAACTCAGGTGGTTGTCCGTCTCGCCGATGGCCCGCATTTCCCGCACATGCGCCAGCGAAATGACCTCGTCCCAATCCGTATGATAATCGGCCAGCGCCACGCCGAGATCGGTGCCGCCGCCGAGCAGCAACGCATCCGGTCTGTCCTTGCGCAGTTGCAAAAGGTCTGCCAGCGTTTGCGGCTGGTGGAAGGTGGAGCCATCGGTCGATACCGCCTTTTGCGGCTCCATCTCGGCGAATGCCCTCACCTCAAGGCCCGGTATCGGGGCGCCGCCAGCGCCCGCCACCTTGCGGGCGGCTTCAACGATGGGGCGGTAGCCGGTGCAACGGCAGAGATTGCCCGCCAGCGCATCGTGGATTTCGTGGTCATCGGGATGTGCCGTGCTGGCGGCAAGGCCGGCCAGCGAAATGACGATGCCCGGCGTGCAGAAGCCGCACTGCGACGAGCCGTTTTCCGCCATTGCCGCCTGTACGGGATGCAGGACTTCGGTTTTCAGGCCTTCGACGGTGACCAGCGCCCGCCCATCGATCTGACCCATGGCGAGAATGCAGCTGTTGGCGGCGTGATAGCGCACCGAATCACCGGAGGGATCGCCGATCAGCACCGAGCAGGCGCCGCAGTCGCCCTCGGCACAGCCTTCCTTGGTTCCCGTCAGCCGCGGCGCGCTGCGCAGCCAGTCGAGCACCGTCATATCCGGCCGGACCGACGCCAGCTGTTTTTGACCATTGAGAAAAAATTTGATCGTTTGTGACATGGTGCACAGCTTCATCCGGCAGCGATGAAGCGTCAAGGGGCAGAGGGAAGTTCGTGGTGTCTTGGTGCGTGGTTCGACAAGCTCACCATGAGGGACGTGGTTTGGCTGCAATGCCAATCGCAAAGGTTGCAGAATATAGCTCCCTGCAATCCTCACTCTCCCTCATGGTGAGCTTGTCGAACCACGCACCGCCTATCTGCGATTCAGACCGTTTCGATCCGATAAACCACATCCCCGAAGAAAAACTCTTCCAGATTGTCCCCTGTACCGCCGCGATCGACCACGAGGAAATCCGACGCCGCTTCCAGCGAAATCAACGGGTGATGCCAGACATTGCGGCCGTAATTGACGCCCTGATTGCCCTGTGCCAGGAACGCTCTCGGCTGGCCCGGACGGCCCGCATCGTCTTCCGCCACGACGATGAGAAACGGCCGGTCCTGCAGCGGATAGAAAGCCTGGCTGCCCAGCGGATGGCGCTCGAGCATCGCGATGTCGATGGGCGGTGCGAAAGCCTGTCCACGAAAAATATTGATCAGAACCCGGGCCTCCGCCCCAGTCACATCGACATGGGCCAGATCGTGAAAACGCTGCGTGGTGCCATTGTTGATCAGGCGTACGTCGGCACCCTCGGTTTCGATCACATCGCCAAAGGGTTCGAACGCCGCGCGGGTCAGCGGCTGGACAGCAAGCAGAAGGATGGTCATACGGCACTGTCCGGGCGATGATGCTCATGCCAGTGGCGCGCGATATCGATGCGGCGCGTCACCCAGGCTGCCTCGTGCCCCTGCACATAATCCAGGAACCGCTCCAGCGCCGCCGCCCGTCCGGGGCGTCCGACAAGACGGCAATGCAGGCCGACGGACATCATCTTGGCTGCGCCTTCCTGCCCTTCCCGGTAGAGCACGTCGAACGTGTCCTTGAGATAGGTGAAAAACTGGTCGCCGGTGTTGAAACCCTGCGGCGTGGCAAACCGCATGTCGTTGGCATCGAGCGTATAGGGAACAATCAGATGCGGACCCTTCGGCCCTTTCACCCAATAGGGCAGTTCATCGGCATAGCTGTCAGCGGAATAGACGAAACCGCCCTCCTCCATGACGATCTTCAGCGTGTTGTCCGAGGGCTTGCCCTGATAGATGCCAAGCGGGCGCGTGCCGGTGATTTCGGTGTGCAGCCGCACGGCTTCAAGAATGTGCTGGCGCTCGATGTCTTCCGGAAAATCCTTGTACTCCAGCCAGCGCAGGCCGTGGCTGGCGATTTCCCAATCGGCTTCCTGCATGGCGGCCACTGCTTCCGGGTTGCGCGCCATGGCCAGCGTCACGCCGTAGACCGTGACCGGCAGGTTGCGGCGGGTAAAGATGCGCCACAGCCGCCAGAAGCCGGCACGGGAGCCGTATTCATAGATGGATTCCATGTTGAGATTGCGCTGTCCCGGCCACGCCGCCGCACCGACGATTTCCGAGAGCAGGTTTTCCGACGCCGGATCATTGTCGAGGATGCAGCTTTCGCCACCCTCCTCGTAATTGATCACGAACTGCACGGCGATGCGGGCATGGCCCGGCCATTTCGGGTCTGGGGTATTGCGGCCGAAGCCGATGAGATCGCGGGGGTAATCGGACACGGAGTGCCTCTCCAACAGACAATGCGGCCCCCCTCCATCCGGCAGGACAGAGGGGGTGCAAAGAGCAGGAATCAGCGGCGCTTGAGCAGCGAGCCGACGGCCGGGACAATGGCGGCGGCCAGCGCCAGCTTCAGGATATCGGCAACGATGAACGGGCCGACGCCGAAGGCAAACGCCTTCTCGAAGCCGAGCAGGTAAGCCATCCAGAGGAAGCCGAGGCTGAGGATGATCGCCTCACCGGCGAGCATGGCAACGCCCATGGCAACGGGGTTGCGGGCAAAGCCCTTGTCAGCGGCAAGACCGACAACCCAGGCGGCGGCGAGATAGGCGACGAGGTAGCCGCCCGTGGTGCCGACCATATAGGCAAGGCCGATGCCCTTTTCCGGCGTTCCGGTGAAAACCGGCATGCCGAGCGCACCTTCGAGCAGGTAAAGCGCCATGGTGGCCACGGCCAGACGCGAGCCATAGGCGGCGGCAATGGCGAAAACGGCGAAGGTCTGCATGGTGACATTGACGAAAACCATGTCGATCTTGGTCTTCGCCGCAAGGGTCATCAGCGCCGTGCCGACAAGGGCAAGCGAGACAAACCATACGGCTTTGGCAAGCTGGCCTTCCGGCTGGAAGGTTTCAGCAAGGGAACGGGTCTGGGCAGCAATCATGTTCTATCCTCCGGATCGGCTTTCGCCATGCGTTGAAAAGGGTATATTGGGGATGACGCCGCAGCGCAATATGCGCAAGGCCATACACAAGGTCCGCACACCCCCATGTCCCTCGTTTTCGACAGTTCTTTTGCGCCGCATTATGGCGAAGCCGTCGAGATTGCGCCTGATATCAAGCGCATCACGGTCAACAATCCCAGCCCCTTCACCTTTTTCGGCACCAACAGTTATCTGATCGGCCGCGATACGCTGGCGCTGATCGATCCGGGCCCGGTTGACGATGCACACCACGCGGCATTGCGGCGCGCCATCGCCGGGCGGCCGGTCAGCCATATCTTTGTCAGCCACACGCACCGGGACCATTCGCCGCTCGCAACGGTGCTGAAAGCCGAGCTTGGCGCGACGCTAGTGGCGGAAGGCCCGCACCGCCCGGCCCGGCCGCTGCATATCGGCGAGGTCAACCTGCTCGATGCCAGCGGCGATTATGATTTCATGCCGGATATCGCCGCCGCCGACAATTCCGTCATTGCAGGCGATGGCTGGGCCCTGCGCACCATTCATACGCCCGGCCATACGGCCAACCACGTGGTGTTCGGGCTTGAGGGAACGGACATCCTGTTTTCCGCCGACCATGTGATGGCCTGGGCCACATCCATCGTGGCGCCGCCCGATGGCTCGATGTCGGACTACATGGCTTCGCTCGACCGGCTCCTCGAGCGGCATGACCGGGTCTATCTTCCCGGCCATGGCGGTGCGGTGACCAAGCCGAAAACTTTTGTGCGCGGCCTGAAAGCCCACCGCAAGATGCGCGAGCGCGCCGTGCTCGAACGGGTCAAGCTGGGCGACCGCACGATCGCCGCCATGGTCAAGGTCATCTACCGGGAAACCGACCCGCGCCTGCACGGCGCGGCGGGGCTGTCGGTGCTTGCCCATCTGGAAGATCTCGTTGCCCGCGGCAAGGTGCATACGGAAGGCAACCCCTCCATCGACGGCGTCTACTGGGCCGGCTGAGTGGTGTCTTCCTCCGGCTGCGCATTCTGCACCTGCGCATCGAGGTCAGCCATGAACTGGGCGATGCGGCCGGCATTTTCGCCGAGATCGTGAATGCCGTAGCGCGAGACCGATCGCATATCGACATAGGTGGTCTCGCCCTCGTCGCTCAGGCGGATGACGACGTCGCTGGTGAAGCCCAGCAGCCAGGTCCGCGCCACGACTTCCATCAGTATTTCCTCGTCGTCGCCGGGCACGCCCTTCTGATCGATGATGGTCCAGCCATTGTTGGTGATCACCGTCACGGCGGCATCGAGAATGCGGTCCGGCGAGCCTTCGTAGCGCCGGCCCGTCACTTCGGGATAGGCCTTGGCCTGCAGGGCACGGCTGTGCGGATCGTTGACCAGCGGGTTCATGCGGTCCGTCCGTTGACCGGCCAGGGCAAACAGCGCCGGAGGCTCGGTGACGTCGGTCGACACGTCATAGATCGCCGGCAGGGTCATCGCCTGATAGACCGTCACGACAAAGGGCCCGAGGACCACCAGCGCGATTACCGCGCCCCAGAAGGCGGACGGGCCGCCGCGGTCGCCGCGGCGCCACAGGCTGGTGAATCCCTTGATGCCGAGCAGCAGCGCCAGCACCGCGAGGCCCGCCACGATGGCGAGCAGCCAGAGAAACTCGGGGGTTTCGATCCGCTCGAAGCGGTGCCCGAGGCCGGACAGGACAAACAGGATGGCCGACAGGAACGCGATCCGCACCGACCATTTGGCGGAAATCGATTGGCGGCGTCGGATGTGGTGTCGCATGGAATCCCGATATGGCTGGTCTGTGACGGACATGAACAGCTAACCGTATTTCCCCGGTGAGACAAGCATTGGAACGGCAGGCCTCGTGGCGCCTGCCGTTGCCAAGGCCCCTGCCCGCTAGACCACAGCCGGGATATAGACCCGCGCTGCCTCGTCGTAGATCATCCCGATGGCCGGATCGGTCCGGCTCATTTTGCCGGTTTCAATGTGGCCGGCATAGCGCCGCAGATATTTGCTGTCCGTGTTCACCGCATCGACGAAGGAAACATCGTACCAGCCGTCTTTGGTGGCGACGTCAACGCGCTTGGTGCCACTGAAAATACGCTTGGGTGCTTCTTTGGAATCGTAGGCGTTGATAAGTTTCAGTTCTCCGTTGGCAGTGGGCCAATTTCGGAAGTGAAAACTGAGTATTTTGCCCTCTTTATCGGGAACGACATGGCAGTTGAAAGAGAGGGCCGCCTCCGTGGGATCAATCGCCATTCCGCGGGCTTCAACCAGATAGCCGTTGGGCCCGTGTACGGCAAAGTGATAGTTCGGGTTAGTAGAGAGAGAAAGCAGCGGGTAAGAAAGGGTGAACTCCGGATCGCCGGGCGGTATTCCTTCCACACTTATGGATTGGGGTTGCGGCAATGTTTGCGCCTCATAGCCGTAAAGCATAAACGACGCACCCAGCTTGCCCGAGTTTGTAAAAACACACTCTGCGTAGGGAGGCATAAGGGGAAACTTAAAATTGACCTGAAAATCGTAACCAAGCGGCAACAGATCGCACTGTGTCCGATCTTGCTTCACTGTAACCGGATTTTTTGCATTGGGATCGGCATTGACATGCTCGATCTTGGGTTTGAGTGGATTATCGGCATTTTTCTTGGCGTTGGTTTTTTCACTGCTGGTAAAAATTTTCACCGGCAACGCTTTATCGATCAGTGTGTCGATTGCTGCGGCGGCCTCGCGGTTAAAGTCGAATGCGCTTGTCAGATCACCGGCGATTGCCCTTCTCCAGGAAGAGACGTTCGGAAGGCTGGGCCGTTTGAAATATTCTCCCTTTGCCGCAAATCGTTTTTCTATCCACGTGTCGAGGAATGAAATGAACGAGGTGTGATCGAATACCTCGGAACAAACACGCCCGCCGGCGCTCCATGGAGAAATGACCAGCATCGGGACACGCATACCCATCCCCAGAGGCCGTGCAGCTTCACGTTCCTGCTTTTCATCGCTTGTTTCTTTATCGACCAGCTTTTCCTTGAATGCATTTTCCGAATTGAAATCACGCCCTTCTTCTTTTCCTGTTTCGTTGTTCAATCTTGTCGAGGTGACCATTATGCCCTCCGACAAAACATTTACGGGCGTGCCCTGCATCGCCATGGCTTCGAAATGACTTAAAGGCGGCACGGGTGGCGGGACATGATCGAAAAAACCGCCATTCTCGTCATAGGTTATGAAGAACGCTGTCTTTTTCCAGATGTCCTTGTTGGCAGCGAACACGCGCAGTATCTCATTCACATAATACTCGCCGAAATGCGGGGGGTATTTGGGGTGCTCGGAAAACGCTTCCGGCGCGATGATCCATGAAACAGCGGGTAAACTACCCGAAGCAACGTCCTGCTCGAACTGCGACGGTTTGTTGGCATCTGTCCGCAAGACAGAGTTTACTCTCTGACTTTTCTCATGGAGCGATGTGTTTTTAATGCGAAAATTTGCAAAGGCTTCCAGGGTATTATTGTCGTAGTTTCCCGTAAATACATCGCTCCCCAAACCATCCTGATAAAACTTCCAGCTCAGGCATTTTTCCAGTTCCTGCCTCACCTTCGGTGCGCGCGATTCAAGGTTTTTGAGCGTGTCTTCCAATACTTCCGGATAGGCCTTCCAATCAGGTCGTCCCAGCACCTTGTGCGGCGTACCGAAGGGAAAATGGCTGTTATCGTAGCGGCCTTTGCTGGTTCCGGTCCAGAAGAAGACGCGATTGGTATCCGTCGCGCCATTGTGCGAACAGAAATAGGCGTCACAGATCGTGAACGCTTTGGCCAGCTTGAAATACAGCGGAATATCCTTTTCGCTGTAGTGGGCCATCGATACAATACCCTTTTGCGGTATCCATTGGTCCATGAGGCCGCTGTTCCACGCGGCTATGCCCGACTTGTAGTCATGGGCAGGGTCTTGCAGGAAGACACCGCCCGCGCCACCCTCCTCGTCCGGCGTATCACCTTGCGGCAGCTGATACGGCTTTACCATTTGCGCCGAACTATCCGACTGCGCCTGGTGCCAGACCGGTTCCCCATTCTTCAATTTCAGCGGCCGCGGATCGCCGAAACCCCTCACACCGCGCAATGTGCCGAAGTAATGGTCGAAGGACCTGTTCTCCTGCATCAGAATGACCACATGCTCGATATCCGCCAGAGAGCCTTTCCGGCACTGCGCCGAAGCGCTCAGCATGTCTTCCACAACAGTCGAACTGGCTAAAGCCTCCTGCATATAGGCCGAACATGCGGCATAGGCGGCGGTGTTGACGCCGGCGATACCGAGCATCTTGATAAAATCGCGTCTGTCCATAGTAGCTTCCTGAAATAATAAAATATTGAAATAACTATCTTTTTTTGGATCGAACGCCTTACTGACAAACCTCGGCAGCAGGCTGCAAGCGAGCAGATTCGGCAGCTTTCAGATGGTTGATCTCATCCTGAAGCCGCCTCATTTCGGCTGCATCCGCGGCAAAACCGGCGTTCTGGTTGGCAAGCGCAGCAATCTGGCCCTTCAGTTCGTCGAACTGTGCCGCGTCAAATGTCGATGCTGAGACGATACTTGGTTCGGGTTGTCCCGTATCGGAACACGCGGCGAGAAAAAGCAATGGGAGCAATAGAAAAAGTCGAGGTTTCAAAATCCCCTCCGGTTAATGAATGCGTGACTGAAAATGCAGTGTCTAAAAAATGAAATCGGTTTTTGAGTTTGAATATGGCAACGGCACATGAATGCCCGCGATGTATGAAGCTCTGATGACGCAATCACCTGCAACCCGGCGCAGGGCGGCATCTGCCCGCCACCGAACCATCTCAACCGTTTACACTTTATGAGTAGATCGGCTGTCACATAGCTGACATCATCGCCCCGGTGATTCAGGGCAGGATAGAAGGCGGGCAAGCAAGCCGCTTTTACAACGCAAAATGACGAGGCCGGATAGAATGCCTGAGACTGGCAAAGCGGTTTCGCTTGAAGTTGTCGAGATCGAACTGGCGCTTGGCGCACAGGATATTGTTGCCGACGGTTTCGAAGGCGTTTTGCAGAAGGCCGCGGCCCTGGTCGGCGGGGAGGTTGTTTTCAACATTCGCGCGCCGGAAGACGGCGACCAGCAGCGCATTGCCGCCATTTCCTTGTCGGACGGTGCCGTCGACCAGCTCGTTTTCGTCATGCTCGGCAATGACGGCACCAGCCTCACCGTTTCGGCCGAAGATGATGAAACCACGCTGCTCACCCGGCTCGGCAAGGATTATGCGGCCGTGATGAAGGGCCTTCGCCCGGAATAATGACGCAGGCGACGTTTTCTTTTGGAAGCCGCTTTGCTCTTTCCGGCAAGTCTGGCTAAGCTCGCGCCATCCCATCAAAATGGAGTCATGAAATGGCGAGCAGCCGCCCCCTTACAAATGTCCAGCAGCGCGATATCGATTCGATCCTGCATCCCTATACCCCCCTCCATAAATTGCAGGATCAAGGACCGCTGGTGATGGGCCATGCCAAGGGGGTCTATATCTATGACACGCAGGGCAAGGAATATATCGAGGGCATGGCGGGCCTGTGGTGCGCCGGTCTCGGCTTCGGCGACGAGGAAATGATCGACGCTGCGACCGAGCAGCTGCGCACCCTGCCCTACTACCACCTCTTCGGTGGCAAGGGCATGGAACCGGCGATCGAGCTTGCCGAAAAGCTCAAGGAAATCGCGCCCGTTCCGATCTCCAAGGTTTTCTATACCTCGTCGGGTTCCGAAGCCAATGACACGCAGGTCAAGCTCGCCTGGTACTACAACAACGCGCTGGGCCGCCCGAAGAAGAAAAAGATCATCTCACGCGTCAAGGCCTATCACGGCGTAACCATCATGGCCGCGTCGCTGACCGGCCTGCCCTATAACCACAAGGGCTGGGATCTGCCGGTGGAAGGCATCTTGCACACCGACTGCCCGCATTACTACCGTTTCGGCCAGGCGGGCGAGAGCGAGGCGGAATTCGTGGCGCGTCTTGCCGATTCGCTGCGCGACATGATTGAACGCGAAGGCCCCGACACCATCGCTGCCTTCATCGCCGAGCCGGTGATGGGTGCAGGCGGCGTGCTGGTGCCGCCATCGGGCTATTTTGCCGCCATCGAGCCGATCCTGCGCGAGCACGATATTCTGATCATTGCCGATGAGGTCATCAACGGTTTTGGCCGCACCGGCCACTGGTGGGGCAGCCAGGCCGTCGGCATGACGCCGACCACCATCTCGGCGGCCAAGCAGCTGACGTCGGCCTATGCACCGCTCGGCGCCGTGCTGGTTCCCGAAGACGTCTACCAGGCGTATGTGGATCACAGCGCCCAGATCGGCACGTTCGGCCACGGTTTCACCTATGGCGGCCATCCCTTGGGCTGCGCGCTCGGGGTCAAGGCCATCGAGATCTACCAGCGCCGCAACATCGTCGACTATGTGCGCAGCCTGACGCCGACCTTCGAAGCACGCCTGAAAAAGGTCGTCGATCATCCGCTCGTCGGCGAAGTGCGCAATTCCGGCCTGATGGGTGCGGTGGAACTGGTGGCCGACAAGGCAACCAAACGTTCCTTCGATCCGAAACACGGCGTCGGCGCACAGCTCGCCCGTTTCCTCGAAGGTCACGGCGCGGTGCTGCGCGCCATCGGCGATTCCATCGCCTTCTGCCCGCCGATGATCATCACGGAAGCGGAGCTGAACGAGCTCTTCAACCGCTTTGAGCTGGCATTGGCCGATACGGAAGAGCACGTCGCGAAGAACAATCTGCGCGCGATAAGCTAATTTCTCAAAAAGAGACGGGGCGGCTTGCGCCGCCCCTATACGGTTCAGCGTGCCTTGAGGAAATCGCCGACTTCCAGCAGGACGAATTCATTGTCATCGGCTTTGTCGACGGCACGTCCGGCCGAGAACGGCAGGTTGTTGTCGTTGCCGACGATGATGTGGCTGGCATCGACGACGTCAACATTCTCGATGGTGACGAACGGCATGTCGTAAAAGCCCTCGCCGCCGCCCTGGCGCTTCCTGTTGTCAGGATCAGCAATGTTCAGAAGATCGATGTAGCCGATCTTGCGCACGGCAGCGCCCACATTCTGGTCGGTCATTTCGATCTTGTAGATGCGCTTGACCTTGGACGGTACATCGAAACAATCGGGCTTGGGCGTCTTCGGGTCGGCACAGGCCTTGGCCGCGGTGCCCGCACCATTGTCGCGCTCGATCACCAGCGCCGTCGTGTCGTCGATCATGTTGAAATCGCCGATCGCCTCGCCGCCCGGTGCCAGCGGATAGAGCCAGCTGCGGCCTGTCCAGTTCTTCGATGCGACATCGAATTCGATGACGCGCAGCGCCGGCTGGCCGTCAACCTTTTCCACCACGCCGTCATCGCCGAACAGCGGGCCTTCGAGCAGGCCGTAGAGTTTCTTGCCGTCCTTTGACTGCGCCAGCCCTTCAAAGCCGCCGGAACGCTTGAGGTTGAATGCCGGGTTCTTCAGCGTCGGATTGGCCGGCAGGGTGATGGCCGGATTGTCGGGCGAACGGACGGCGCGATCACCGACCTTGGTGGCGACGACGTCGGTGACCTTGCCGTCGCGGGTCACCTTGACGAGATAAGGGCCGAACTCTTCGCCGATCCAGAAGCCGTCGGCGACAGGCTGGATCGATTCGACATCAAGATCACTGCCAGTGAGATAGCGGGTATCGCTGCCTTCCATGACGATCGGGAACGGGATTTTCTTGTCCGGGTCGCGCAGAAACACGGTTTCCTTGCGCTCGACCGTGCCTTTGTCCCAATCGAAAGCGAGGTGATGCAGCATGAGCATGGCATCGGGCGAATTCAGCTTGGTGCCGAAGCCGTTGTCGGAGAGCGACCAGTAGGTGCCGTCACCGACCGCCTTGATACCGGAAAAGCCCTGTACCGGCTGGCCGTCAAACGGCAGGCTAAGGCCGGTCAGCCGCACGCCGTCCTTGCCGGGAACGGTCGCCAGACCTTCCGCCCGCTTGCGGTCGGCGGTGGTGAACTTGCCCGAGGTCTTCAGGTGTTCCGGCGCATCATCCGGTGCCTTGATGATCGTGTTGGCCGGCAGGATGGCATGGGAGACGAGTTTCGCCTTGAATTCCTGATCCGCGGCGAGTGCCGAGGCAGGAACCAGAATGGAAGCGCAGAGCAGAGCGGCAAAGAGGGGTCGCATGGGGTTCACCTGAGGTTCGAGTGCGTGGATCGAGCCCGCAGGAATAGGTGCCGCGCATCTCTGCCGTTTGACTGTTGCGTGAAGTTTTGGTGACGCTGCCGGATTGGTCAGGTGGCGATTTCGGTTCGCAAACCGTGAAATGCCTCTTGCAGATAGTCCGCCAGAGGACGTCGCCCCTGCTCGGCGCTCCACGTTTCCGCCGCCAGCCGCAGCGCGCCGACGCTGACCATGGCCACCAGCCGCAGGCCCGCCCGCCTCTCCGGTTCCGGCCAGCGCTCGCTCAACGCGTCGAACAGCATCTGCTCCTTGCGCTGATAATTGGCTTGCTTGCGGGCACACAAAGCCTCAGTCGAGCGCAACAGGCCGTCGATGGCGATCGCCTGTTTGGTTTCGTAGCTCGCTATGACCTTGAGAAAGGCGTTGCGGACGACATCGAGCGGCGCTTCATTAAGAGGCTCGTCTGCAATGGCCGCCCGGAATGCCTCATCGGTGCTGCTTTCGAACGCGTTGACGACCTCTTCCTTGGAGCTGAAATAATGGAAAAACGTCCGGCGTGAAATATCAGCGGCCGCCGCGATGGCATCCAGCGTCGTGGCCTCGAAACCGTCTTTCAGGAACAGGCGCAGTCCCGCTTCGGCGATGCGCTGGCGAGTCTCACGCCGCTTGCGTGCCCGCAATCCTTCTTGGGTTGATAGGGTGTCCGTCATGTCTGTCTCCGGCGCATCTTATGCCAAATAATTGCCCTACTTGCAAATTTGCACTGAGTGCATATTTAATGCCTACGATCATCAACGCGAGTGCGCATCATGGCAGACTGGACTTTTTCGGATATTCCCTCACAGCGTGGCCGCTCCGCCATTGTCACCGGTACCGGTGGCCTTGGCTACGAAACGGCACTGGCCCTCGCCCGCGCAGGCGGGGAGATCATTCTTGCCGGCCGCAACGGCAAGAAGGGCGCTGCAGCGGTGGCGCAGATCAAGGCCGCTGTTTCTGGCGCGGACATCCGTTTCGAGGAACTCGACCTTGCCAGCCTCGCATCGGTGCGCTCCTTCGGCGACCGTATGCGGGAGCAGCGTCAAAGCCTGGACCTGCTGATCAACAATGCTGGCGTGATGACACCGCCCACCCGGCAGGCGACCGGCGACGGCTTTGAGTTGCAGTTCGGTACGAATTATCTCGGTCATTTCGCTCTCACGGCACATTTGCTGTCCCTGCTGATCAGAGGGGACCGGCCGCGCGTGGTCAATCTGAGCAGCCTTGCCCATCGCAGCGGCAAAATTCATTTCGACGATCTGCAATGGCAAAGGACCTACAAGCCGTGGCCGGCCTATTGCCAGTCGAAACTGGCAATGCTGATGTTCGCTTTCGAGTTGCAACGCCGCAGCGATACCGCCGGGTGGGGCCTGATGAGCAATGCGGCGCACCCCGGCTATGCCCGTACCGAACTTATCTCCAATGGCCCCGGCACAAGCGGGCTCCTACCCAGGGTCAGCATGCTGATGCAACCCTTTGCCAGTCATTCCGCTGCCGACGGTTCGCTGCCGACGCTGTTCGCCGCCACCTCTCCTGCCGCAACCGGCAGCGGCTACTACGGCCCGAACTGGTTCTATGAACTGAAGGGACCACCAGAACCGGCCAAGGTCATGCCCCAGGCCAAAGATACCACCGTGGCGGGGAAGCTGTGGGATATGTCGGAGCATCTGACAGGGGTTGGATTTGATACTGTGGAATGAGATGTATTAAAGCGGATTGCCAACACGTGGTGCGTGGTTCGTGCAATCGTTTTCAGCTAGGAGACCAGTGTTGACCGAACCCCTCATCCGCAAGGCCACCAGCGCCGATCTCCCCACCATTGTCGCGCTTCTGGCCGATGATCCGCTCGGCAGCCAGCGCGAGGTGATCTCCGATCCGGTCGATGCGCGTTACCGCTCGGCCTTTGCCGCCATCGACAGCGACCCGAACCAGCTTCTGGTCGTGGCGGCAGACGGAGGACAGGTTGTCGGCTGCGCCCAGATCACCTTCATCCCCGGATTATCGCGCACCGGCATGTGGCGCGGGCAGATCGAAAGCGTGCGGATTGCCGAAACGCACCGGCGCGGCGGGCTTGGCCGCCGCATGTTTGAATGGGCCATCGACGCCTGCCGGCAACGCCAGTGCGGGCTGGTGCAGCTTACCACCGACAAGACGCGGCCCGACGCGGCGCGTTTCTACGAAGCGCTGGGATTTGTCGCCAGCCATGAGGGCATGAAGCTCTCATTGCAGCGCTAGGCACAGGAAGCCGCGCGCTCCAGGAGGATTGTGCGCTCGCGGGCATTGCGCGTGAGACTTGCGGCCCGCTCGAACTCAGCCCGCGCTTCATCCGGCCGATTGAGTTTCAGCAGGAGGTCGCCGCGAATGCTTGGCAGGAGATGATAGGCCTGCAGGGACGGCTCGCCCGTCAGTTGGTCAATAAGGTCGAGCCCGGCTTGCGGACCGAAAGCCATGGAAAGCGCTACCGCCCGATTGAGCTCGACGACAGGCGATGGCATGAGCTTTGCCAGCTGCTCGTAGAGCGCGGCGATCCGGACCCAGTCGGTTTCCTCGGCGGTTCGCGCCCGTGCATGGCAGGCGGCGATGGCCGCCTGCAGGCCATAGGGGCCGTAGACGGTGCCCAGCCTTTCGGCCCGCTCCAGTGCCGCCAACCCGCGCCTGATCAGCAGATGGTCCCAGTGCGCGCGGTTCTGGTCGAACAGCAGGACCGGTTCGCCCGACGGCCCGACCCGCGCGGCAAAGCGCGAGGCCTGAATTTCCATGAGCGCGATCAACCCGTGCACCTCCGGTTCATCCGGCATCAGATCAGCAAGGATACGCCCGAGCCGCATGGCTTCCTGTGCCAGTTGCGGCCTGATCCAATCATCTCCCGCGGTGGCCGAATAGCCCTCGTTGAAAATCAGGTAGAGCACGGCAAGCACCGAGGCGAGACGCTCCGTGCGGTCCTTGCCGCGCGGCACCTCGAAGGGAATATTCGCCTCCGACAGCGTGCGTTTGGCCCGGACGATGCGCTGGGCAACGGTGGCTTCAGGTGTCAGGAAGGCGCGGGCGATCTCCTCCGTCGTCAACCCGCCAATCATGCGCAGCGTCAGCGCCGTGCGCGCCTCGGCCGATAGCACGGGGTGGCAGGCGGTGAAGATGAGGCTGAGCATGTCGTCGCCGATGTCGTCGTCCAGTGCCGTATCGAAATCCGGCATGGCGGCCTGTTCGATTTCCGCGTCATAGCCTAACTGCCCGTGCTTGCGCTTCAGCATCTTGGTGCGGCGGAAATGATCGATGGCCCGGCGTTTGCCGGTGACCATCAGCCATGCGGCGGGATTGCGCGGGATACCCTCCGATGGCCAGTGGCGCAGTGCGGCGATCAGTGCCTCCTGCGCCAGTTCTTCGGCAAGCCCGACGTCTCTGACAATGCGCGCAAGCCCGGCAATGATCCGGGCCTGCTCGATTTTCCACACGGTTTCGATGGCACGATGGGTTTCGGCGGCGGTCGTCATAAGGGCCGATCACATCACCTTCGAGGCCGTCGCGCAAGATCGCGACGTGCGGCTTACTTGTTCTGGCCGGCGCCCATGTCGCGAAAGCGGTCGATGGCTTCGAATTCGCCGAAATCTTCGAGTTCGAACATCTGCCGGATTTCGATCTCGCCGCCGTCCGGATGCGGGTTGGGAAACCGGTTGGCCCATTCAATCGCCTCCTCACGTGTCTTCACCTGAATGATGGTATAACCTGCCACCAGTTCCTTGGCCTCGGCGAACGGCCCGTCGATCACGGTCCGCTTGCCGCCGGAATACCGGATTTTCCAGCCCTTTGCGGTGGGTTGAAGGCCATTGGCGTCCAGCAGCGCCCCGGCTTTCGCCAGCTGTTCGTGATAATCGGCCATGGCGCTGAAGAGTTCCTCCGGCGGCATAACACCGGCTTCCGAATCTTTGGTTGCCTTCACCAGAATCATGAATCGCATTGTCGTTTCTCCTTCGGTTCGGATGCCGGGCGGCCGGATGGTCCGGTCGTTGGTAAACCCGCGCTCCGATGACACGACGCGCGGGATTTACCGGTATCGACATATCGCCTGAATTTTTTCATGGGCGATTGCCGGGTTCAGGACAGGGACAGGGGCGGGCCGGTGTAACGGGCACGCGGGCGGATCAGCTGGTTCATCGACTGTTGTTCCAGAATATGCGCAATCCAGCCGACGGAGCGGGCAATGGCGAAGAGAATGACGGGTGCCGACGGAGGCAGACCAAAGCCATCCGTCATGGCGGCAAGGGCAAAATCAATATTGGGCTGCTCGCCGGTCAGCATCTCTGCCGTTTCGCGAATCTGCCGATAGATGGCGCCCGGTTCGAACTGTGCCAGCAGCGCCGCGGCGCGCCGGTCGCCATGGGGATAGAGCGGGTGGCCGAAGGCAGGAATGGCCCTGCCCTGGGCCAGCAGTTCGCGTATCGCAAAACCTGCGCCGGTGGCCTGTGCGGTCCGGACCAGCGCCTGCACGCTGAGATAGGCCTCGCCATGCAGCGGCCCGGTCAACGCGGCAAGGCCGGCGAGCATGCCGGCCGACAGCGGCGCTCCGGTCGAGGCGGCGACGCGGGCCGCAAAGGTCGAGGCATTGAGCTCATGATCGGCCAGCAGAACCAGCGCCCGGCGGATGCAGTCTTCCGCTTCCGGCGCATTCCAGGCATGGGCCAGTCGGATGTGAACGGCGTGATTGGCGGCGCTGCCGGTGCCAAGCATGGCGGCAACGACGTCCGCAAAGACACCGGATGCCTCGGCAACCAGCACGGCACGCGAACGGCCATGGGCCGGCAGGTCCGTTGCGGCACGCCGGGCAAGGACAATCATGGCTGCTTCCAGCGGGCGATCGGGCCTGGGCATATCGTGGGCGGAAGGCGATGCGGTGATTTCCCCCGCTTCCCACAACAGCGCTGCAACCTCTTCAAGTGTCGAGGTGGCGGCCAATACGGACGCATCCCTGCCGCGATACCACAGGCGCCCGTCGGCAATGGTCGAGATGCTCGACGGCAGGACCGGATCGCCCCAGCCGATCGCCTCGGCGGCGACATTGGCCACCGTGCGCCGCCCGGCCTTGCGACCGGCGAGGCGTTTCACATCCTCGCTCTTGTAAAGGCTGCGGCGCGGGTCCTGCGGATCGGGCTTGGCCTGAATGCGCCCCCGGCTGACATTGGCGTAAAGGGTCTGCGGCTGGACGCCAAGAGCCGCCAGAGCCTGCGATGCCGTCAACCACGCCATGGAACCTCACATTGATCATTTATGTCAAGATTGACGTCAATCATAGCGCACCTCATCCTGTGGCGGAAACAAAAACTGGAGTTTGCCATGAAAAACGGTCTTGATGATGTTGTCGCCACGGAAACCACGCTGTCGGATGTTGACGGGCTGGGGGGCATATTGATCATTCGCGGCCGGTCGCTGGATGAATTGGCCGGCGTTGTCCCCTATGAGGAATTGCTGGCGCTGCTGCTGTCGGATGCCTTTGACGAAAAGCTCGACGCGGACGGACTGCGCACGCGCATCGGCCTGGCCCGTCAGGAGGTTTTCCGCATGATACCCGATGCTGCCGCGCCCTTGCTCGCACTGCCGGTCACCGATGCGGTGCGCGCGCTGACCGCCCAATTTGCTGATGGCGATGACCTTGCCACCGCCCTGCGCCTGATCGCGGCTCCCGCCGTGTTCACCCCGGCGGTCATCCGGCTGAAGAACGGCCAGGCACCTGTCGCGCCGGACATCGCGCTCAGCCACGCCGCGGATATATTGCACATGCTGCACGGCCGAACTGTCACACCGCAGGAAGCCGCCGCACTCGATACCTATCTCGTTACGGTCAGCGATCACGGCATGAACGCCTCGACATTCGCGGCTCGGGTGGTGGCATCCACCCATGCGGGACTAGTGTCCTCCGTGCTGGCCGCATTCGGCGCGCTCAAGGGCCCGCTGCATGGCGGTGCACCGGGGCCGGTTCTCGACATGCTCGACGCCATCGGCACACCGGACAATGCCGAAGCATGGCTGGAAAGAGCACTGGACGACGGCGAGCGGCTGATGGGTTTCGGCCATCGCATCTACCGGGTGCGCGACCCGCGCGCGGATGCATTGATGCAGGCGCTGCGGCGGCTGGCTGGAACGGGCAATCACGGTGCGGGCCGCTTCAAGCTGGCGGAGAGCGTCGAAGCGGCGGCCCTGCGCATCCTCGCCCGCCGCAAACCCGACCGCCCGCTCAAGACCAATGTGGAATTCTATACGGCACTACTGCTGGAAACGCTTGGTTTTCCAAGGGACAGCTTTACCAGCGTCTTCGCCATGGGACGGGTCGGCGGCTGGATCGCCCATGCAAGAGAGCAGACCCAACATGGCCGGCTGATTCGCCCGCAATCGCGGTATATCGGACCGCGCCCGATCAAGGCCGCATAGGTTTTTCAAAGTAATGGGATGGTGGAAGCAGCCCGAAAGGGCCATCCACCATCACATGTGCGTGTTTAAACCCGGATATCCCAGACAATACTGCAATTACCCCAGTAATGTTCAACCTTAGATAGTATTTTTACTCACTAAAATGGGCTTTTGGTGGTATTCTATCAATGGACTCAAGTGCACCGTCTTTGGACATTCAAAAGGAGCAACTGGGATCATGACACAGCTTCTCAATCGCCTGTCTCTGGCACTCGCCATGACGCTCTCCACCACTCCCTCCGTGATGGCCGGCCCGCTGACCACCATGGATGATGTCGGCAAAGCGCTTCATGCCTGCTGGACTGCGCCGGAGGGGTCACAAAAATCCACCGTGACACTCCGTTTCAGCTTCAAGCGCGACGGCTCGCTGATCGGCCCGCCGCGAACGGCTGCCATCGATTTTCCGGGCAATGATGCGGCGGCGCGCAAATCATTCATCGATGCGGCCATTTCCGCCGTCAAAGATTGCACGCCGCTGACATTGTCACCGGAACTTGCCCAGGGCATTGGCGGCCAGGTCTTCACCATGCAGTTTGTTTCGCCTGACGCCTGCGACGGTGATTGCAACCGGGAAGCCAGCGTGCGGCCAAACTGACCGGCGGCCATGCACAGCAAAAAGGCGGCTCCGTGAGCCGCCTTTCCTGTTCTGGCAAAGAGCGCGCCAGTGCTATTGGCGATGAAGTTCCACCCGGCGGTTCTTGGCCCGTCCGGCTTCGTCGTCATTCGATGCGACAGGCGACTGCAAGCCCTCTCCCTTCGCCTTGAGACGGCTCGCCGAAACACTGTAGGTACTGACCAGATCGGCGACAACCGCATCGGCCCGCGCCTTCGACAACTGCATGTTGAAGTCAGCACCGCCAATATTGTCGGTATGGCCAACCACATCGAGTTTCTCGTTCGGCTGATCCTTCAGGAACTTGGCGATTTCATCAAGGCTCGGGCGCGACTCCGGTTTGATTGACGCCTTGTTGAAGTCGAAATGAATACCGTAGAGCAGAACCTTGCCGGCCGTATCGAGGCTCTTGCTGATCTGCGAGGCGGACACCACGACCATCTGGTCGGTCAGGTTGCCGACCTGCAGGGAGTCGAGGCGGACATAGACCTGGCCCTTGACCGCATCGAATTCCGGCACATAGCCATCCTCGAATTCGATGACGTAGAGCGCGATGTAGGTTTTGACGCCGCCCTCTTCCTTGACGGCCGCCACATAACGCGCCTCGTCCGGGCTGTAGCCGAAAAGCTGACCGCCGGGGCCCTTTTCGCCAAAGACGTTCTCCAGTTGATAGGTGTCGGCCTGCTTGGCCTGGAACAGGACCTTGTAGCCCGCCGATTGCAGATCGTTCAGGTAGTTGCGGAACACTTCGGCCGAGGAAGGTCCGGCAGGAACGGAATAGACGTTCTGCGTCAGGCGGCCTTCCAGTGCTTCCTTGCTGGCAAAATCCGACTTGGCGGAGTCATCCTCGTTCTTGACCCACTTTCCGGTCGGCAGGGTATATTCCGCGAAGTTGCGCGCATCGCACAACATGATCGATGACCCTTCAAAGCGCTTGATACCGGGGAAATCCTTGCAGCCCGGCTTGTCTGCCGCATGGGCCGACGATGCGATGAAAACGGCCATGAACATAAGTGCCGCGAAGACTCCACTGCAGAGTTTCGATGTCATGAGTATCTCCAAAATGATGTGACGCTGTTGCACTGCTGGCCTGAAACCTTGGACCAACCGCACTACGTGATTGCTTTATAATAATACAAAAATCATTTCGCAATACACAAAACATATCCCGTTTTCACCATTGAATGATCAATCGCCAAACCAGATTTGGCGATTCTACAGACGTTTTGTCACAGCTTTAATACATGCGGGATGCCCGTCTTCCGCCAGGAAGAATGTCTAAACAAATAGCAAAATACAAAAACAATAGTTCGAAATTCTAGCGCGATGTACGGACAACTCCGCTCCGGCCCCGTATCGGGACCGGAGCGGAGCTGCGCACGGGGTCTCAGGTTTTGGAAGCGGGTTTCTCCACATGGCCGCCAAACTCGCTGCGCATGGCCGACAGCACCTTGTTGGCGAAGTCGGCATTGCCGCGCGAGCTGAAGCGCTCCTGCAGCGCCGCGCTGAGAACCGGCGTGGGTACGGCCTCGTCAATAGCGGCGATGGCCGTCCAACGCCCCTCGCCCGAATCCGAAACACGCCCCTGGAAATTCGACAGGGTCGGATCGTCGTTCAGGGCGTCGGCGGTCAAATCCAGCAGCCAGGAGCTGATCACGCTGCCGCGACGCCAGACCTCGGCGATCTGCGGCAGGTCGAAACTGTATTGATAATGCTCGGGATGCAGGAGTGGCGTGGTTTCCGCGTCCACCTCATGCGAGCGCAGGCCGATATCCGCATTGCGCAGGATGTTCAGGCCTTCCGCATAGGCCGCCATCAAACCGTATTCGATGCCGTTATGGACCATCTTGACGAAGTGGCCGGCACCATTGGCGCCGCAATGCAGATAACCGAGCGGCGCCGTGCTCTTGCCCGGCGCAGCGACGGCTGGCGCGGCCGGGTCATTGCCGCCCGGCGCCAGCGAGGCGAATACGGGCGAGAGATGCTCTACCACATCCTTTTCGCCACCGATCATCAGGCAATAGCCGCGCTCCAGTCCGAAGACGCCGCCACTGGTGCCGACATCGACATAGTGCAGGCCTTTTGTCTTCAGCTCGCCGCCGCGGCGGATATCGTCGTGATAATAGGAATTGCCGCCATCGATGAGGATATCGCCCGCCTCGAGCAGCGGCACGAGCTTGGCGAGAACGCTGTCGACAACGGCGGCGGGCAACATCAGCCAGATGGCGCGCGGCTTGGCCAGAAGCGAGACGAACTCCTCCAGCACGACCGTTCCGGTCGCGCCCTGTTTTTGCAGGTCCGCCATGCTTTCGGCACGGGTGTCATGAACCACGAGGGCGTGACCACGCTTCATGAGGCGCTGCGCCATGTTGGCGCCCATGCGCCCTAACCCAATCATGCCAAGCTGCATTTCATTCTCCTTGGAGTGTTTGCAATCCGTCGGGGGAGCCCGCAGGCTCCTCATCGGGAGCAAGTTAGGCAGACAGGACCACGGACACAAGCAAGCGTTGCGTCATAAGCGCGTGATAGCAGCGGCCAAGGCATGGGCGAGTATCGGTTGGCAGAGCGAAATCTTTGATAAAGCGTCAGAAAACGGTAAAATCGCCGATAATTTCCTGTATAGGTTCTGCAAGACGAAACGATACCTCAACCCGATGAAGGAGGGCCAATGATATCCGGATGGATCAGACTGATTGTAGCTTGGGCAACTGTGGGTGCCTTTCTTGTTTTCGGATATGGCTGGATGGCCGATCTGAGTTCGGTGATGAAAGCTTCGTTTCTGTTTGTCTGGCTGTTCGGCGTCATCATCTGGTCGGCCTTCGGCGTCGTGCATGAGGCGGAGGAACTGGCGGAACTGCTGGGCGAACCGCTCGGAACGCTCATTCTCACCCTCTCCATCGTCATCATCGAAGTGGTGCTGATCAGCGCCGTGATGCTGAGTTCGGATGCACCGACGCTCGGCCGCGACACGATGTTCGCGGTGCTGATGATCGTTTTGAACGGCGTGGTCGGCCTTGGCCTGCTCATCGGCGGGCTGCGTTACGGCCAGCAGGGTTACAACCTGCAGGGCGCGGCATCCTATCTCATCGTCATCATTCCGCTGACGGTCATCCCGTTGATCCTGCCGAACTTCACGGTTTCCACCAGCAATGGCTCCCTCACCGTGGTTCAATCGGTGTTCTTCTCGATTTTCACCATTGCCCTCTATGTGATTTTCATTGTGCTGCAGACGGGACGACACCGCGACTTCTTCGTCTACCCCAAAGGAGATGAAGACGTTCTGCAGGCATCGCCCGAGGCCGAAGCGCCGCATGCGAAACCTGCCGGGTCGATTGGCGGCCACACGCTGCTGCTGATCCTGAACATCCTGCCGATCGTGCTGCTGTCGAAGAGCCTGGCCTCGCTGCTCGACCATGGCATTGCCAGCTTCGGCGCGCCCACCGCACTTGGTGGCCTGCTCATCGCCGCCATCGTCTTCACGCCGGAAGCCATCACCGCGCTTCGCGCCGTTTCCGGCAATGAGCTGCAGCGCGCGGTCAACCTGTGCCTGGGTGCGGCAACCTCGACCGTCGGCCTGACCGTGCCGGCCGTGCTTGCCATCAGCCTGTTCACCGGCCAGACCGCCATTCTCGGCCTGTCATCCACCGAAATGACCCTGCTGGCGGTGACACTGATCCTCAGCACCCTGACCTTTTCCGGCCTGCGCACGACGGTGCTCGAAGGTGCGGTGCATCTGATGATCTTCTTCGTCTATCTCGTGTTGATCTTCAGCCCCTGACCGGCGCAAGATCGAGGTGTTCGGCGACGAAATCGACGAACACCCGCAGCTTGGGCGACAGATAGCGGCTCGACGGCCAGAGCACGCGGAACGTGCCGGAAAACGGGATGAAGTCATCGAGAACGCTGACCAGCGTTCCAGACCGCAGCTCGTCCATGATGGTGAAATCCGGCAGGCAGGCGATGCCAAGCCCCTCCTGCGCCATGTGGATCTGCGGTGCCGACGTGTTGCAGACGAGGGTCGCAGGCAGGTCGAGTTCCACATCCCTGCCATCGCGGGACAGCGGCCAGAGTTGCAATTTCCCGGTGGTCGGATAGCGGTAAAACAGGCAATGATGCCGCGTCAGGTCCTCCGGCACTTCCGGTGTTCCCATGCGCGCGAAATAGTCCGGTGATCCGACCAGGCGCTTGCGGAACGAGCCGAGCACCCGGGTCATCAGCCGCGAATCATTCGGCTCGCCGGTGCGCAGGACCGCGTCGAAGCCGTCCTCGATCACATCGACCAGCCGGTCGGAGCAGTCAATGTCCAGCTCGATATCGGGATAGGCGCGCATGAAGGCGGAAAGCACCGGCATCATCAACCGGTCCGCAATCGGCATGCTGACACGCAACCTGCCGCGCGGCGCCTCATTGGCCTGCGACAATTCCAGTTCGGCCGCCTCGATCTCGCAGAAAATGCGACGGCACCGCTCCAGGAACAGCGAGCCTTCGGGCGTCAGCGTGATGCTGCGCGTGCTGCGGTGAAAAAGCCGGGCACCAAGCCGTTCCTCCAGCCGCGCAATCGATTTGCCGATGGCAGAGGGGGAAACGCCGAGGTGGCGGCCGGCGGCCACGAAACTGCGGTATTCGGCGGCCTGCACGAAAGCATTCCATGAGCCCAGATTGTCCATCGACATCACCTCTTCATTGCCGACAAAAATGTCGCTTGTGAAAGGAACTATAGCCTGTTTTTCCGTTTTGCGAAGATGACTAGGTTCGGTTTCCCATCGCAGGTGTGAAGCTTTGCACCGTAAAGGCATCGCCTCTCCGCCTGCCCAACCCCTTACTTATTGACCAGGCAAAGACATGACATCGATCACAACATCGCTGGACGAGGCTCCTCCCGCCTCCTCCTTCCGGCTGCCGCTCAGCGGCCTGCTTGCCCTTGCAGCAGCCGGTTTCATCACCGTCCTCACCGAAGCGCTGCCGGCGGGCCTGCTGCCCCAGATGGGCGCCAGTCTGGCAGTGCCCGAATCGCTGGTGGGCCAGCTTGTCACCATCTACGCGCTCGGCTCCCTCATCGCCGCCATCCCGCTGACCGCGGCCACACGCGGATGGCGGCGCAAGCCACTGCTGCTCAGCGCCATCGGCGGATTTGCCATCGTCAACACGATCACGGCGGTTTCCACCAGCTACACGCTCACGCTCGGCGCCCGATTTTTTGCCGGTGTTTTCGCTGGATTGCTCTGGGCGCTGGTTGCCGGTTATGCCGGGCGCATGGTGCCCGACCACATGAAAGGCAAGGCCATGGCCGTCGCCATGCTTGGCGCGCCCGTCGCGCTGTCCCTCGGCGTGCCCGCCGGGACTTTTCTGGGCGCGTTTGTCGGCTGGCAGTACACGTTCGGCATCATGAGCGGGCTGACGGTGCTACTGGTCGGCTGGACCATCTGGAAATTGCCGGATTTTCCCGGCCAGGAAGCGGGCAGGCAATTGCCGATCTCCGGCGTCTTCGCCATTCCCGGCGTCAAGGCGGTGCTGTTTGTCGCGCTGACCTATGTGGTGGCCCATAACGTGCTCTATACCTACATCGCGCCGTTTCTGGTTCCCGCTGGGCTCGCCGGAAGCATCGACAAGGTGCTGTTCGTCTTTGGCCTGTCCGCCATTCTCGGCACCTGGATGATCGGCCTGATGATCGACCGCTGGCTGCGCGAACTCACGCTGATCTGCATCGCGGCCTTTGCCGTGGCGGCCGTACTCCTTGCCATCTGGTCCGCCAACAGCACGATGGTCTATCTCAGCTTCGCCATCTGGGGTGTGACCTATGGCGGCGTGCCGACCCTGTTCCAGACCGCATCGGCCAAAACCGCGGGCGATGCGGCGGATGTCGCGCAATCGATGATCGTCACTGTCTGGAACATCGGCATTGCCGGCGGCGGCATCATCGGCGGCTTCCTCCTGGAAACAACCGGCGTCACCTCGTTCTCATGGGTGCTGCTGGTACTGCTTGCCCTCGCCTTCATCGCCGCCGTCCGGGCACGAAGCCACGGCTTTCCGGCTGCCGCAACAGCAGCATAAATGCGATTGTGAGAAAGCAAAACCGGCGGCGGTCTTTCGCTGCCGGTTTGATCAGACCCCGGAGCGCACCGGCTGGGCGGAAACGGTCACATCCTGCAGGCGCACGAAGCGAAAACCCTTTTGCTGCAGGGCCAAAACACCTTTGGCAACACCGGCACCGGCCACCCGGCCCGGCTGGTTGATATGGGCAATGATGACATCGCCATCCTTGGCAGCGGCAATGCGCTTTTCCACCAGTCCGGCCATCAGCGAGGCACCCATATCGGCATTGAGCGAATAACCGGCCACCCGGTAGCCCATCTCATGGATGATGCGGATACCGTTTTCGCTGTAGCGGGCGGTCGCATCGCGATACCAGACCGGCTTGGCGACGGAGGCTTTCAGCATGGCGTCGACACCGCCCTGGATTTCACTGCGGATCGCAGCTTCCGAACCTGCGGTCTTCAACCCAAACATGGTGGGCTGGTTGTCGATGGCGGGGATGTGGTTGAAGCCGTGGTTTTCCAGTTCGAACAAATCGGGATGCGCCTTCATGACCGCAAGCGCCTCGGCATTGTGCCGCATCCAGCGGGCGGTGACGAAGATCGTTGCCGGGATGCGGTTTTCCACCAGCGTATTGAGAATGCGCAGGTCCGTCTGCCCCGAACAGGCATCCAGCGTCAGCGCCACCTGCGGCGCCGCGGCGCCGCCCTTGGCAATATAAAGCTTCGGCTCGACGAATGGCGCCGGATGATCCCCGGCGGTTGCGATCCCCGCCTGCGTGACGAGGAGAAGAGCAGCGATGATGGCAGAGGCTGAGCGCACGGTGTTTACCAATCTTGAGAATTGCCCGCAGATACACGCGCAGATCACGTCCAAAATGCGGCACCGGCCCTGCCAACAGGGCCAAGGCGCTATTTTTGCTTGGCCGAGGCCTGTGCCGCCGCCAGGCGCGCGATCGGCACGCGGAACGGCGAGCAGGAGACATAGTCAAGGCCGGTCTCTTCGCAGAAGTGAATGGAAGCCGGATCGCCACCATGTTCGCCGCAGATGCCAAGCTTGATGTCCGGGCGGGTAGCCTTGCCCTTTTCCACGGCAATGCGCACCAGTTCGCCGACGCCGTCCACATCGATGGAGACGAACGGGTCCTGTTGGATGATACCCTTCATCTGATAGGTCATCAGGAAGGCGGATGCATCGTCGCGGGAAATACCGAAGGTTGTCTGCGTCAGATCGTTGGTGCCGAAGGAGAAGAATTCCGCCACCTCGGCAATCGAATGCGCACGCACCGCAGCGCGCGGCAGTTCGATCATCGTGCCGACGAGGTAATTGATCCTGATATCCGCTTCCTTCATCACGTCGGCGGCGACCGCATCGATGCGGGCCTTGACGAAATCAAGTTCGGCACGCAGGCCAACCAGCGGCACCATGATTTCCGGTTCGACCGGAGCGCCGGTGACTTCCGCCGCCTGCACGGCGGCTTCGAAAATCGCCCGCACTTGCATTTCGGCAATTTCCGGATAGGAAATGGCGAGGCGGCAGCCGCGATGGCCGAGCATCGGGTTGAATTCATGCAGGCTGTCGGTGCGCTCGCGCAGCTTCTCCGGGCTGACATTCATGACGGCCGCAACTTCCGCGATTTCCTCTTCCGTCTTCGGCAGGAATTCGTGCAGCGGCGGGTCAAGCAACCGGATCGTCACGGGAAGGCCGTTCATGATTTCGAACAGCTCCTTGAAATCGGCGCGCTGCATCGGCAACAGCTTGTCGAGCGCGGCGCGGCGGCCCTTCTCGCTGTCGGCCAGGATCATTTCGCGCATGGCAATGATGCGCTCGCCGTCAAAGAACATATGCTCGGTGCGGCAAAGACCGATGCCCTCGGCCCCGAACGAGCGCGCCATGCGCGCATCATTCGGCGTTTCGGCATTGGCACGCACCTTCATGCGGCGCGTCGTGTCGGCCCATTCCATGATCTTGGCGAAATCGCCGGAGAATTCCGGCTGCAGCATGGGAACGGCGCCCTTGAGCACCTGGCCGATACCGCCATCGATGGTGATGATGTCGCCCTTCTTCAAAAGCACGCCGGCGGCCAGCAGGGTTTCATTGCGGTAATCGACACGCAGGGAACCCGCACCGGAGACGCAGGGCTTGCCCATGCCGCGCGCCACCACGGCCGCGTGGCTGGTCATGCCGCCGCGGGTGGTCAGGATGGCTTCGGCGGCGTGCATGCCGTGAATGTCTTCCGGGCTGGTTTCGATGCGCACGAGGATGGCCTTGCGGCCTTCCGACTTCAGCTGTTCGGCATCTTCCGACGAGAACACGATCTCACCCGTCGCCGCGCCCGGCGATGCCGGAAGCCCGCTGCCGATGACATTGCGCTTGGCCGAAGGATCGATTGTGGGATGCAGCAGCTGATCGAGCGAAGCCGGATCAATACGCAGAACCGCTTCTTCCCGCGTGATCAGGCCTTCATTTGCCATTTCAACGGCGATTTTCAAGGCGGCCTTGGCGGTCCGCTTGCCGGATCGCGTCTGCAGCATCCACAGCTTGCCGTTCTCGATGGTGAATTCGAGATCCTGCATGTCGGTGTAATGCTTTTCCAGCCGGTCCGACACGGCGCAGAATTCGGCAAAGGCGGCCGGCATCAGCTTTTCCAGCGACGGCTTGTCGGAACCGGCGGCAATGCGCGCGTCTTCCGTGATGTTCTGCGGCGTCCTGATGCCCGCAACCACGTCTTCGCCCTGCGCATTGACGAGAAACTCGCCATAGAGCTTCTTTTCGCCGGTCGACGGATTGCGTGTGAAGGCAACGCCCGTTGCCGAACGCTCGCCCATATTGCCGAACACCATGGCCTGGATATTGACGGCCGTGCCCCAGCTTTCCGGGATGTTGTGCAGGCGGCGATAGGTAATGGCGCGCGTGTTCATCCAGCTGGAGAAAACAGCGCCGATCGCGCCCCAAAGCTGCTTTTCCGGGTCCTGCGGGAATGGCTCTTCCAGCTCTTCCTCGATCTTCGCCTTGTAAAGGTCGATGATGCCCTTCCAGTCGTCGGCCGAGAGCGCCGTATCGATCTCGACGCCGAGATTGGCCTTGGTATCCTCGAGGATTTCCTCGAAGACCGAATGGTCGAGCCCCATGACCACGTCGGAATACATCTGGATGAAACGGCGGTAGCTGTCATAGGCAAAGCGCGGATCGCCGGATTCGCGGGCGATGGCTTCGACGGTCTGATCATTGAGGCCGAGATTGAGCACGGTGTCCATCATGCCCGGCATGGAAGCGCGGGAGCCGGAACGCACGGACACCAGCAGCGGCTTGGACGGGTCGCCGAAATCGCGGCCCGTCACCGCAGCGATATGGCCAAGCGCCTTCTTGACGTCGGCTTCGAGCGCATCAGGATAACGATGGCCATTGTCATAGAACCAGCTGCAGACCTCGGACGTGATGGTAAATCCGGGCGGGACCGGCAGCCCGAGTGCGCACATCTCGGCCAGATTGGCCCCCTTGCCGCCCAGAAGGTTGCGATCGCCGGCAGAGCCTTCCGCCTTGCCGTCACCGAATGTGTAAACCCACTTCACCATTGCAGCCTCCCATGCCGCCGTCCACGCGCCGCAAAGCGCTGAAGAAGGTCTATTCGATAGGTTCGTGAAGCACCACCAAAAAATGCTGCATTGCACCATTCAAATCGATTAGCAGAGTAAATCCGCGTTAATCTTTGAAATCCTTCGTCATTTCAAGCTTGAAGCAGTCTGGTATCAGCTCGCCTCGCGCAGTTGCTCGGCGGTCTGGAGATCGACCGACACCAGCTGGCTGACGCCCTGCTCGGCCATGGTGACACCGAAGAGACGGTTCATGCGCGCCATGGTGATCGGGTTGTGGGTGATGACGACAAAACGCGTTTCCGTTGATGCCGCCATTTCGTCCATCAGATTGCAGAAACGTTCGACATTGTGATCGTCGAGCGGCGCGTCCACCTCGTCCAGCACGCAGATCGGCGCCGGGTTGGTCAGGAACACCGCAAAGATCAGCGCCATTGCGGTCAGGGCCTGCTCGCCGCCGGACAAGAGCGTCATAGTCTGCGGCTTCTTGCCGGGCGGGCGGGCAAGGATTTCAAGACCGGCTTCCAGCGGATCTTCCGATTCAATCAATTGCAACTCAGCCGTGCCACCCCCGAACAGATGCGTGAACAGGCGCTGGAACTGCGCATTCACCACTTCGAACGCGGCAAGCAGCCGCTCGCGGCCCTCGCGATTGAGGCTCTGGATCGCCTGGCGCAGTTTCTTGACCGCCTCGATGATGTCTTCGCGTTCGCTGACAATCGCCTCGAGCCGCGCCGACAACTCTTCCTGCTCCTCCTCGGCCCGCAGGTTGACGGCACCGAGGCGCTCGCGCTCGATCTTCAGCCGTTCCAGATTGCGGTCCGTCGCATCGACATCCGGCAAGGGATCGTTGGGGCCAAGGCCGGTCAGCTTCATCGCTTCATGCGGCGCGCAATTGAGGGCTTCGGCAATGCGGGTTTCGGCATCCTGGCGGCGTTCCTGCGCAGCCGCAAGGCGCTCTTCAGAGCGTGCCCGACCTTCGCGCGCCGTGGCCAGCGCCTGAATGGCATCGGTGGCGGCACGGTCGAGTTCCTGCTGGCGTGCTTCGGCGACAGCCAAGCGGTCACCGGCTTCCTTGCGCAACGCTTCCGCTTGCGAGAGCTGCGACAGCAGCGCCCGATTGCGCTCGGCAATTTCATCCGGCGCATCGACCAGATCGGCAAATTCTTCTTCCGCTTCCTGTCGCCGTTCGGTCAAAGATTCGATCTGGCGGTCGGCATTCAGCGCGCGGTCTTTCCAGCTCCTGCGTTCAAAACCGATGGACTCCAGGCGCCGCATGCGGTTCTCGGCCTCGCGGCGCAAGCCTTCATGCACGGCACGTGTCTCGGCGAGCGCCGCCCGGTCGGTCATGACCTCGGTGGTCAGCTGGCTGAGGCGGATATTGACTTCTTCCAGATCCGGCGCGCGGGCGAGCCGGTCTTCTGCCTCAAGGAACTGTTCCTGTGTTTCTTCAAGCGTTTCGGCGAGGCGGGCCTTGCCCTCGTCCAAAGCGGCGCGGCGGCTGGAAAGCTGGCCTGCAGCCCGTTCGGCTGATGCAAGCGCCTCGCGCGCATCGCTGACAGCCCGCTGCATGGCCCGCCAGTGATCGCGAGCCATTCGCTCGTTCTCGACCGATTGCCGCACAGCAGCTTCGGCCGCAGCGATCGCTGCTTCCGACTCACGCAGGCGCCTCGTCGCTTCGACAACTTCGATATCCAGCTCGGCGAGGCGGTTTTTCTGGGCCAGACGCTGTGCCGCCGGTGTCGGTGCATCAGCGCTTGCCGTATAGCCATCCCAGCGCCACAGCGCACCGGAACGGCTGACCAGCCGTTGACCCGGCTTCAGCGATGCCTGAATGCGCGCGCCATCCGCCTCGTCGACAATGCCGATCTGGGCAAGACGGCGGGCCAGTTGGCGCGGCGCGTTGACGACACTGGCAAGGGTTTTCAGCCCGGCTGGCAGTGCGGGATCATCACCGGCACCATCAATATCGCCCCAGAAAACCGGAGCGCTGCGATCCAGCGGCGCATCGAGATCTTCACCAAGGGCCGCACCGAGCGCAATTTCAAACCCCTTTTCGACCTTTACCGCTTCGACAACGGCGGGAAACAGGTCCGACCCGCCGACATTGATCATCTTTGCCAAGGTGCGGGCTTCAGTCTCGATGCGGTTGAGATTGCTGCGGGCGTCCTGCACCGGCTGGCGCAACTGCGCTTCCGTGCGGCGCGCCGTCTCGACGGCCGCTTCCGCCGCCAAAGCGCCTTCCTCGGCCTGTTCGAGTGTGGCTTCGGCTGCTTCAACCAGCGCCTGCTTCTCGATGGGATCGGCAAGCGCCGCAATCTGCGCTGTTATGGCGGAGAGATCGCGTTCCACATCGCCCATCTGGCGGGCAAGGCGGTCACGGCGTTCGGTGCTTTCGCGCAAATTGCGCTCGATCTGCGCCCGTTCGGCGGTGGCTTCGGCGCGTTCAGCCGTTACCTTGGCAAGGGCTGCTTCGCTCTCCCGGAGCTTGGCATCGGCCCGTTCAAAATCGGCGCGGGTTGCCAGTTCGTGTTCACCCGCATTGGCGTTGTCCTGGTTGAGCGAACGCTCTTCCGCATCGAGACGCGCCAGAATATCGGCATTGTCGCGCACCATCTGCTCTTCGCGGGCAATATCGGCGGTAAGCTGCGCCAGCCGCTTTTCCAGCTCCGACTGGCGGGCACGGATACGCTGGGCCTCTTCCTCGATCTGCGAACGGGCGATGGTCAGGCGCTGCAGGGCTGCGGCAGCCTTGGCTTCCGCCTCACGCAGATCCGGCAGCTTGTGTGCGCCGATTGCCTGTTCCTTCGCTGCGTTCATCTGGACCTGGGCAAAATCGCCAACACCTGACGTCGCGGCGGACAGAGCGGATTGCGCCTCGGCCTCCTGATTTTTGGCGACGGCCCACTTCAGATGCAGGAGGATCGCTTCCGAACGGCGGATATCCGCTGACAGGCTCTTGAAGCGATTGGCCTGACGCGATTGCCGTTTCAGGCTCTCAATCTGGGTTTCCAGCTCGCCGACGACGTCTTCCAGCCGCTCCAGATTTTGTTCCGCTGCCCGCAGGCGCAGTTCCGCCTCGTGGCGGCGGGTGTGCAGGCCGGATATGCCGGCAGCTTCTTCGAGAAGTGCCCGGCGGGCCTGCGGCTTGGCCTGGATAAGTTCGCCAATGCGGCCCTGACCGACCATGGATGGCGACCGGGCGCCGGTCGACTGGTCGGCGAACAGCAGCTGCACGTCCTTGGCGCGGGCATCCTTGCCGTTGATGCGGTAAACCGATCCCGCCTCACGTTCGATACGGCGCGACACCTGCAATTCATCGGCATCGTTGAAGGTTGCCGGGGCGCTGCGGTCGTGATTGTCGAGAAAGAGCGTGACTTCGGCCGTATTGCGCGACGGGCGCGTGCCGGAGCCGGAGAAAATGACGTCATCCATGCCGGATGCGCGCATGTTCTTGTAGGAACTTTCGCCCATGACCCAGCGCAAGGCTTCCACGAGATTGGATTTGCCGCAGCCATTGGGGCCGACAACGCCGGTCAATCCGCTTTCAATGACGAATTCGGCGGGTTCGACGAAGGATTTGAAACCGAGGAGGCGGAGTTTCGTGAAGCGCATCAGAGGCCCTTCCCGCACAAAACCGCAAGGGCGGACGCGGCAAGGCGTCCGCCTGAATTCAGCAGGCAGCTATCAGAGTAGACCGTCGATAATCGCTGACATTTCGTCAACCGATAGGGCTCCTGCATATTTCGTGCCGTTGATGAAGAAGGTCGGCGTAGCATTGACGCCGAAATCCTTGGCTCCGCGGTCACGCGATGCATTCACATCATCCAGAAGTTTTTGGTTCGTCAAGCAAGCGTTGAACGACTCCTGTGTAAAACCGGCCAATTTGGAGATTTGCATCAAAGGTTCTACTGCATTTGCCGATGCGGCCCACTGTTCCTGCTGTTTGAACAGCACATCAACAAGCGGATAGTAGCGGTCTTCCGGGGCGCAGCGGGCCAGCATGAAGGCAGCGGCAGCGCGCGGATCGAACGGGAATTCGCGCAGGATGAGCTTGGCCTTGCCCGTATCGATGTATTTTTCCTTGATCGTCGGCAGCGTGGCAACGGTGAAGTGCGCACAATGCGGGCAGGTCATGGAAGCGTATTCGATGATGGTGACCGGAGCGTCGGCCTTGCCCATCACGATATCCTTGAGCGGACCCTGCTCCATCAGCTTGGCCTGATCGACCTTCCCGGCGGATTCCGGGATCTTGACGGCGCCGGGCACCGGCGTCGCGGCAGGCTTGGCCGCATCTTCTGACCATGCCGGGTTGCCCGCTGTCACAGCGAGCGCCGCCGTCGATACGGCCGCGAGGGTCAGAATGTTTCGGCGTGTCAGCATGTCAGTCATAAGGATCACCTGTCTCCGGTGTTGATTATGCGTTGTTTGACTCCGTAGAGCCCTATGGCAGTCTCTTTAAGGCAGAGCTTGCCATCTGTCTTTGAATTTTTCGTGATCTGAACGGGATAAAATCAGGCAGAACGTGTTTCAGCGCTTGATCTTTTCCGCGTGGATGCTTTGCCCGAGCCGTTCCAGCGCCTCGCGCAGGCTATCGTCCTCGATGGCTTCGACGACGCGACTGATCTTCCCCCTGGTTGCCGCATCGACCGGCGGCAATGCACGCCGCTTCGGCGCGGGCAGCGTGATGGCCTTCTGCTCGATCTTGATGCGGCCGACTGCGGCAAAGCCGAGAAAGGCATTGACCCGGCTGATGATTTCACCGGTCTCGTGCTGGATGCGCATGGCGGTGAACCCCTGGCAGGCAATCACCAGCGTCGCCGGCTGGAACGGGTCGTCCTCATGCGCACGGCGCGGCCACAGGAGCTTCAACGGGCGGGACTGGTCACCAAGAGCGGGGCCAACCACTTCTTCCCAAGCCTGAACAAGCTCTATCGTGATCCCGGCGCGCTTGCGCAGGACTGGATCGAGCACGCCCGATGCGGGATCGGCCAATGGCCGGAATCCCCTTTGCTTGCGGTCATCGCTCATTATATCGGTTGCCCCGCGTGTGGAATGGAAGCGTCAGCGGCCATTATAGCCGCGAAACCACTCAACAAACAGGGGAATACCCTCCTCCAGCGTCGTCTTCGGGCAAAAGCCCAGATCGCGCGTGGCAAGGTCGATATCCGCATAGGTGCGCTCGACATCCGCCGGGGGCATTGGCTCGAACTTTTTGACGGCTTCGCGGCCCACAGCCTGCTCGATGATTTCGATAAAGCGCAGCAGGGCCACCGGATTGTTGTTACCGAGATTGTAGACCGGTGCGGTTTGCGCCGGATTGGACAGGATGCGGTTCACCGCACCAAGCACGCCGCTGACAATATCATCGATGAAGGTGAAATCGCGCGCCATCTTGCCGTGATTGTATACTTTGATCGGCTCGCCCTTTGAAATGGCGTCCGTGAACAGCCATGGCGCCATGTCAGGACGGCCATAGGGGCCATAAACCGTGAAGAAGCGCAGGCCGGTCGAAGCGATCTTGTGGACGTGCGCATAGGAGTAGGCCAGCAGCTCCGCCGAGCGCTTTGTCGCCGCATAGACGGAAACCGGATTATTGACCGGATCGCTCTCGGAAAACGGCACCTTGGTATTGGCGCCATAAACCGACGACGAACTTGCATAGACAACCGGCGGCTGCTTCGGCATCACGCGGGCCTGTTCAAACACAGTCACCTGTCCCTGAACATTGGCATCGACATAGGCGGCGGGATTTTCCACGGAGTAGCGCACACCCGCCTGAGCCGCCAGATGCACGATCACATCGGCATCCATGTCACCGGCAATCGCGGCGCGCAATTCTTCCGGTCTGGCAATATTGGCACGGGCAAAGCGGATATTGGCGAGGCTTCCTAGCGCCAACAGGCGGGTCTCCTTGAGGGCGACCTGATAATAATCATTGAGGTTGTCGATGGCGATGACCTCAAAGCCTTCCCTGGCGAGCCGCCTTGCCACGTGAAAGCCGATAAAGCCTGCCGCTCCGGTAACAATCGCTTTCATGTCAGAACTTTATCCTCAACCCTTTTATCATGCCACTAGTGCAGCCTTGTCCTGTTCGGCGCGGTCCGCGATTTCCCGCACCGACAGATAGGGTGTCGGACCGGAAATCGTGCAAATGAGCAGCGTCACGTAGATGAAGACCGCATCGGTCGCGTCGTGCCCGAACATGATGCCAAACATTCCCGTGATCACATAAGCCGTCACGAGCAGCAAGGAAAGCGCCGTCGTCAAATCCCGCCCGGGTCCGGGTTCCTTCAGGCGCGCGGCGACAATGGGTGCCGACAACAGCAGAAGCAGCGCCAGGACCCCCAGCACCCCACCATCGACTGCCGCATTCAAAAAGCCATTATGGACATGCGTGAACAGCATGTATTTCTCGGGAGGCAGATCCAAAGCCCTGTTGACCGACTGCATGCGGTTTTGCGGGCCCTGTCCGACAAGCGGTGACGCGAGAAATGCCTTTTCAGCGCCGCTCCACAACAGGAGCCGGGCACTCAGCGAGCTGATGTTGTTGGGATCTTCGTCCAGCTGTACGATGTCGGTCTGCAGCGCGCTGTAGCGGTCCATGATCTTCGGGACTGCCGCGAGAGCCACGACCACGAGCAAAAGCGCCATCAATAATTTAACGGTTCGATTGATCGACGGCAGCGTCTGGCCGCGCAGGTACCAGAACAGGATGGCACAGTGAAACGGGATGACCAGCCAGGCCGACCGGGTGCCGGAAAGGAACACGCAGACCAGCCCGCAGGTGAAGCCCGCAACCGCAATCAGCCGTTCGGTTTTGCTTTGCGAGTGGACATTGAGCAGGGCGATGCTGCCGAACAGCACGGCAAAAAGCCCGAAAACCGCAGCATTGCCCGCACCGCCGGTGGCACGGCTCTCATGCAGGAGCATCTGGACCACGCTGTAAATCAGGGCGCCGATCATTCCGATGCCCGCGCCGGTCACGAAGAATGGACCGATACGCCCGTCGAGACTCACCCTCAGTCTGGGGATAATGGCCCAGACCGCCAGGAACGGGATCATCTTCAAGAGATATTCAGCACCCTTCGCCAGATTCGGGCTGAGAAGCACGACGAAAACCGTCACCAGGACATAGGCGGTAAAAATCCAGCCGATAATGCGGTCCTGGCGCGTCATCTGCCAGGGAAAGCGCCGCAGGACCAGAGAAATTATCGCCCAGAGGAAGGCGCAGACCAGCGTTACCGAGGTTCCGCTGACCAGCAAGCCGGGAAAAAGTGCAAACAGGAAAGTGAAGATGCGATTGTTGCGATCAATACCGACGAGACGCCCTTTTGTGGGTAGCAGCAGGGCGTTGGTCAACTGAGCTGGGAACATTTATGAATCCGAATGTTCTTGAATTTACTTTCGCAACCGTTTCATGAGAAATGTCACTTCACTTCCCTGTAAAGCAGTTTTGAATTGATGCAACCAATAACGAATGAACTGCTCGCCTGGTATGATAGCCATCATCGCATTTTACCCTGGCGCATAACGCCGGGGGATCACAAGTCCGGAATTGTAGCTAATCCCTACCGCATCTGGCTGTCGGAAATCATGCTTCAGCAGACGACGGTCGAGGCGGTAAAACCCTATTTCCTGACCTTCATACGCAAGTGGCCGACGGTGATGGACCTGGCCGCCGCCAGCCAGGATGACGTGATGCGCGCCTGGGCCGGGCTCGGCTATTATTCCCGCGCGCGCAACCTGAAAAAGTGCGCCGATATCGTGGCAGCGGACTTCGGCGGGCATTTTCCCGCCGATCTTGCCGGGCTCAAATCATTGCCGGGAATCGGCGATTATACGGCAGCGGCCATCGCATCCATTGCCTTCGGCATGCCGATTGCCGTTGTCGACGGCAATGTCGAGCGTGTCATCACGCGCCTCTATGCCCTGTCGACGCCCCTGCCCGCGGCGAAGCCCGAAATCCGGCGGCTGATGCAGTTGCTGACCCCCGGCAAAAGACCGGGTGATTTTGCGCAGGCGATGATGGACCTCGGCGCAACCATCTGCACGCCCAAGCGGCCGGCCTGCGTGATCTGCCCCCTCAACGACAATTGCGAGGCACTGAAAACCACGGACCCGGAGTTTTTCCCGGTGAAGGCGCCCAAAAAGGACAAACCTGTTCGCCTTGGTGCGGCGTTCATCGCCGTTTCCGCCGATGGCGAAGTCTATCTGCGCGGGCGGGCTCAAACGGGATTGCTCGGCGGTATGACCGAGGTGCCGACGACGGAATGGACCTCCCGAATCGACGGCGAAACGGGTATCGATGCGGCTCCCTTCGGTGCGCAATGGGTACCCAGCGGCACAATAACCCATATTTTCACGCATTTTGAGCTGCGCCTGACGATCTACGCGGCCCGTAATGTGCAAAAGCCGGCCGGCAGGGATGGCTGGTGGATCAGCGTGGAGAATCTGGACAATGAGGCATTGCCGACGGTGATGAAAAAAGCCATTGCTGCCGCAATACCGGATGCTTTCGAGAAAAGAAGGAAAGAGGCATGACACCCGTCAAACACATCGTTTTCGACATCGGCCAGGTTCTTATTCACTATGATCCCGATGTTGCTTTCCGCAGTGTCATTCCGGATGCGGCCGAACGCAAATGGTTCTTCGACAATGTCTGCACACACGCCTGGAACATCGAACAGGACCGCGGCCGCAAATGGGCCGATGCCGAAGCCCTGCTGATCGCCGATTTTCCCGACCGCGAGCACCAGATCCGCGCCTTCCGGCAGAACTGGCACCAGATGATCACCCATAGTATCGATGACAGCGTCGTCATCATGCGCCAGCTGATCGCCGACGGGCACGATGTGACGATGCTGACGAATTTCGCCTCCGATACGCTGCGCGAAGCTTGGCAGCGTTTCCCGTTCCTGACGGAAAGCCGCGGCGTGACCATCTCCGGCGATATCGGCCTGATCAAGCCTGACAAGGCGATCTATGACCACCACGTCGCAACATTCGGCGTGGATCCCGCCGCCACGCTTTTCATCGATGACAGCGCCAAGAATGTCGCCGGGGCGCAGGCCGCCGGATGGCAGTCGGTGCAATTCATCGATCCGCAAACGCTGCGCGCTGACCTCAACCGCCTCGGCATCCGCGTCTGATCCGCTGCACACAACGAAACGCCCAAGGTCTACCTTGGGCGTTCCGGGATCAGAGCGGTACTGGAGGTCTCGTCCGATCAGATTGGGATTTATACGCCGGCGGAAGCCATTCCGTCGCGGACCTGCTTGCGCAGCTCGTCGATCGGCTTGAGCTTGCCGTCTTCCTCATAGTGCCAGAACGTCCAGCCGTTGCAGGCATCAAAACCCTGCACCTTGGCGCCCATGCGGTGGATCGAACCCGCATCGCCATTGCTGGCAACGGTTCCGTCAGCGCGCACGATGGCCGCATGACGCTGGCGAACATCACTCAAGACGACGCCTGGCTTCAAGAGCCCTGCTTCGACAATGCTGCCGAAGGCAACACGCGGCTCGGCCCGCTTGCCGGTCATCACCTTGAGTTCGGCACCGCCCAGTTCCTCGACCGAGGCAATCCGGCTCATCGCCGCGTCGATGTATTTCTGTTCCCGTTCAACGCCGACAAAATGGCGGCCCAGACGTTTGGCGACCGCGCCTGTTGTTCCTGACCCGAAGAATGGATCGAGAATGACGTCGCCGGGTTTGGACGAAGCCATGAGAATACGGGCCAGGAGGGCTTCCGGCTTCTGGGTCGGGTGGATCTTGTCGCCATTCTCATCTTTCAGACGCTCCGCACCGGTGCAGATGGGAAACAGCCAGTCGGACCGCATCTGCAGATCGTCATTGGCAGCCTTCATCGCTTCATAGTTGAAGGTGTAGCCCTTACCCTTCTGGTCGCGCGACGCCCAGATCATGGTTTCATGCGCGTTCTGGAAGCGGCGGCCACGGAAGTTCGGCATGGGGTTGTTCTTGCGCCAGATGATGTCGTTGAGCATCCAGAATCCGAGATCCTGCATGGTGGCGCCAACGCGGAAGATATTGTGATAGGAGCCGATGACCCAGATGGTGCCGTTCGGCTTCAGAACGCGGCGGCAGGCAAGCAGCCAGGCGCGGGTGAAGGCATCATAGGCCTGGAAACTGTCGAACTGGTCCCAATGATCGTCCACGGCATCGACCTTTGACTGGTCCGGGCGATGCAGATCGCCATCAAGCTGCAGATTGTAGGGAGGATCGGCAAAGATGACGTCGATCGAATGGTCGGGCAGACGATTGAGGGCGGCAACACAGTCGCCTTTCAGGATCGTGTCGAGCCAGGCGGATTGCGGCGCAGCCTGGGGCAGGTCATTGACGAGACGAACAACGGACATGGGATACTCGATTACTGGAGACGCGTTACTGAACTGACCTTATGGTTACCGAGCAGGGTAAACATCGCGTTAAAGCCGACGGATATCCGTGAATGAAAACAATGCGCTTTTCTTTGACGCATCGCCAATAAGAGTGTAGTCGATGCCGGTAATCCCCCAGACTTGACCCAAAGCTGCGCGATGCAGCTATTTTTCACGAACAGGTATGACGTAATGGAACCCCAGCTGATTATTTTCGACTGCGATGGCGTGCTCGTCGATTCAGAGATATTGGCCGCCGAAGTCGAATCGAAACTGTTGACGGAGTCGGGCTATCCGATTGAAGCCGAGGCCATCGCCGAGCGCTTTGCCGGACTGACCTGGACCGACATCCTCATTCAGGTGGAGAAAGAATCGGGTGTCCCGATTTCCGCGTCGCTGATCGAGGAATCCGCCCGTCAGATGGACCACAAGCTGCGCCATGAACTGAACGTCATCGAGGGTATCGAACCGGTCGTCGCCGCGCTCAAATACCCCAAATGCATTGCCTCGAACTCGACCAGTGCGTCGCTGAAGATGATGCTGGAGCAAAGCTCGCTCTACGAGCTCTTCGCTCCCAATATTTTCTCGGCGCGCGAAGTGGGAACCCGGAAATCAAAGCCGGCGCCGGATGTCTATATCTACGCCGCCAAGCATTTCAACGTCGATCCTGCCCGCTGCATCGTGATCGAAGACTCCGCGCATGGCGTGCATGCGGCGGTGACCGCAGGTATGCGGGTTATCGGTTTTACCGGCGGCGCCCACACCTATCCGGGCCATGCGGACAAGCTGACCGATGCCGGCGCTGAAACCGTCATCAGCCGCCACCGCGACCTCCCCGCCGTTATCGAGGCAATGGCGGTCTGGTCAGAGGCCGTCTAGGATCAGCTGATCCGGCAAAAACTTTGGTGCGTGGTTCGACAAGCTCACCATGAGGGAAGTGGTTTGGCTGCAATGCTAATCGCAAAGGTTGCAGAATATAACTCCCTGCAATCTTCACTCTCCCTCATGGTGAGCTTGTCGAACCACGCACCACGATTTCTGCCATTCAAACAAAACAAAAGGCACCGCCAAAGCGGTGCCTTTTTCATAAAGCCGGCGGCGCCAGCCTTATCTTACTTCTTCTTTTTCGTCTTGGTCTTTGCCTGGGAATCATCCGGGCCTTCGTCGAATCCGATGAAGACCTGAATGTCCTTCGCTGTCGGCGTCGGGAAGCTGACATTGGGGTCGTTGAAAATGAACTGCGATGCGGCCGAGGTATCGGTCGCCGAAATCGGCTGCCGGTAGAGCTTGGAATACAGCACATTCGATCCCTGCATCACAGCAACGCGGATCGGCATGGTCAGCGTGCCGGGGCTGAATTTCGGGCCGGGAACGACCTTGCCGGAAATGGCGACATTCATCCCGAGCGTACCGCCGTTGCGCTGGCAGGAGCGCGTCTCGTCGGCGATCGATGCCTGATAGATCAGGTTTTCCGGTGCCTTTGGCGCCTTGCCGTAATTGTTGAAGATGGCTGTTCCCTCGCGGATCGTCACCGGCGGGCAATAGGCGGTCAGTTCCGTTGCGGTGATACGCGCCTGTGCTTCCTGTACGGCCGGATCCTTCGATGCATCCTTGGCACCGCTGGTGGAGCATCCCGCAAGACCCACAGCGAAAATCATGCCGCAAAGTTGATAGAAGGGCAGAGATTTATGTGTTTCTGACTTCATGAACTGAACTTTCCTTGACGAACGGACCTGTTCTATACCAACGGTGAGGTAAGAATGCGACGGTGCTTTCCAGCTTTCTGCCACAGGAGTTGGCTGGCTCGCAAGCGCGGTACAAAAGGCGAATGATATGAAATATGCAAGCACTCGCGGAGAAGCGCCGGTTTTGGGCTTTTCCGATGCCCTTCTGGCTGGTCTGGCGCGCGATGGCGGCCTTTATCTGCCTCAGGAGTTTCCACAGTTTTCCCCTGAAGAGATTCGCGCCTTGCGCGGCAAGAGCTACGAAGAGGTGGCAATCCGCGTCCTCACCCCGTTCATCGCCGGCGATATCGATCAGGCGGATTTCGAGCGCATGGTGCATGAAGCCTATGCAACCTTCCGCCACAGGGCGGTCTGCCCACTGATCCAGACCGGCCACAATGAATTCGTCCTTGAACTTTTCCATGGCCCCACCCTTGCATTCAAGGATGTCGCCATGCAGCTGCTCGCCCGGCTGATGGACTACATCCTTGCCAAACGCGACCAGCGCGCGACCATTGTCGGCGCCACATCAGGCGATACGGGCGGCGCGGCCATCGAAGCCTTCGCCAATCGTGACCGCACGGACATCTTCATCCTGTTCCCGCACAACCGCGTCTCGCCGGTGCAGCAACGGCAGATGACGACATCGGCGGCGTCCAACGTGCATGCCCTGGCCATCGAAGGCAATTTCGACGACTGCCAGTCGCTGGTCAAAGGCATGTTCAACGACCTGAACTTCCGCGACTCCCTGTCGTTGTCGGGTGTCAACTCGATCAACTGGGCGCGCATCATGCCGCAGATCGTTTATTACTTCACGGCGGCGGTTGCCCTCGGCAGTCCGGACCGGCCGGTTTCCTTCACGGTCCCGACCGGCAATTTCGGCGATATTTTTGCCGGCTACGTCGCCAAGCGCATGGGTCTTCCCATCGACCGGCTGGTGATCGCAACCAACGATAACGATATTTTGACCCGGACAATCGAGACGGGAAAATATGAAACACGCGGCGTCTTCCACACCACCTCGCCGTCCATGGACATTCAGGTCTCGTCGAATTTCGAACGCCTGCTGTTCGAGGCGCATGGCCGCGATGCCGCAGCTGTTCGTCGCCTGATGGACGGCCTGAAGCAGTCCGGCAGCTTTACCATCGCCGACGCGCCGCTTGCGAAAATCCGCAGCGAATTCGATGCGGGACGCTCAACCACGGCGGATACCGCCCTAGTGATCAAGGATGTTCTGGCACAATCGGGCTACCTGCTCGATCCGCATTCGGCCATCGGCCTGAAGGTCGCACGCGAAAAAGTCGGCGCCGGCGTGCCCAGCATTGTTCTCGCGACGGCGCATCCGGCCAAATTTCCCGATGCGGTGGAAGCCGCAAGTGGCGTTCATCCGGCGCTTCCGCTCTGGCTCGGCGACCTCATGCAGCGAAAAGAACAGTATACGGTACTTCCCAATGACCTTAGAAATGTGGAAGAGTATGTCAGCCGACGTTCAAGAGCGGCAAAGTAAGGAGCACTGAATGGGCGTTGAAATCAGTCGCCTCTCCAACGGTCTGACGATTGCGACAGAGACAATGCCGCATGTGGAGAGTGTAGCCCTTGGCATCTGGGTCAAGGCAGGATCACGTAACGAGGCGAGCAATCAGCACGGTATTGCCCATCTTCTGGAACATATGGCCTTCAAGGGAACGGAAAATCGCTCCGCCTGGAAAATAGCAGCCGATATCGAGGATGTGGGCGGCGAGATCAACGCCGCCACCAGTGTTGAAACAACATCCTTCTATGCCCGCGTCCTGCGCGATGACATGCCGCTGGCCATCGATATTCTCGCCGATATTCTCAACAGCTCCAAATTTGACGCGGAAGAGCTGGAACGCGAGAAAAACGTGATCATGCAGGAGATCGGCGCGGCGCATGACACGCCTGACGATGTGGTCTTCGACCGCTTCACCGAAACCGCCTTCAGCAATCAGACGATCGGACGCACCATTCTCGGCACGCCGGAAACCGTCCAGTCCTTTTCGTCAGCCGATCTGCGCCGCTATATGGATGACCAGTACAGCGCGGAGCGCATGGTTGTTGTCGCTGCCGGCGGCGTCAAGCACGACGACTTCGTCCGGGAAGTGGAAAGCCGCCTTGGCTCTTTCCGGGCAAAGACGACGGCGCCGGAACCCGATGTCGCCCATTATGTCGGCGGAGACTTCCGCGAGCAGCGCGACCTGATGGATGCGCAGGTCGTTCTCGGCTTCGAGGGCCGCGCCTATCACGTGCGCGATTTCTATGCCTCGCAGCTCCTTGCCATGATTCTTGGCGGCGGCATGTCCTCGCGGCTGTTTCAGGAAGTGCGGGAAAAGCGCGGCCTGTGCTATTCGGTCTATGCCTTCCATTGGGGTTTCTCCGACACCGGCGTTTTCGGCATCCATGCCGCGACCGGACGCAGTCACCTAAAAAAGCTCGTCCCCGTCATCATCAACGAACTGCACGAAGCGGCCCGCAATATCGGGCAGGACGAATTGAACCGCGCACGGGCGCAGTACCGCGCCAGCCTGCTGATGTCGCATGAGAGCGCGGCAAGCCGGGCCGGACAGATTGCCCGGCAGATGCTGCTCTACGGCCATGCGGTTTCAACCGAGGAACTGGTGGAGCGTCTGTCCAAGATCACCACGGAACGCCTGACCGATCTTGCCGGGCGGCTGTTCATCGACGCATCGCCGACTTTGGCTGCCGTTGGTCCGATCGCCCCCTTGATGAAGTTCCCTGATATTCGACATGGGCTGGCAACGGCAACGCCGAGCCCACGAAAAATAGCGGTCTAGAGCGTCAACGGCACACCGCCATGATCGCCCTGCCCTTCCTGAAAAGCGCTTCGCCCTTGCTGCAGGGCGAACGGCTTTATCTGCGCCCTCCACAGGTTTCCGATTATCGGGCCTGGGCAAATTTGCGTGCAACGAGCCGGGATTTCCTTGCGCCGTGGGAACCGCTGTGGGCGGATGACGATCTGGAACGCAGCGCATTCCGCCACCGGATTCGGCACTATGACGACGAGGCTGCGGCGGGAACGGCGCATCCCTTCTTTCTTTTCCACAATTCAGATTCCCGCCTTCTCGGCGGCATCACGCTTGGCAATATCCGGCGGGGTGTCGGCCAAAACGGCATGATTGGTTACTGGATGGGCGCGCCCTATGCCGGACAGGGCTATATGAGCGAAGCGCTGCGCCTGCTGATATCCCATGCTTTTACCAAAGTCCGGTTGCACCGGCTGGAAGCCGCCTGTATTCCAAGCAATGAAAGATCGATCCGCCTTCTCGAAAAAGCCGGATTTCAGAGGGAAGGACTGCTACGCTCCTACCTGAAAATAAATGGTACGTGGCAAGACCATCTGCTCTTCTCGCTCATAGAAGACGATGTGCGCGCCAAATAACAAAGGTTGAATTCGTGGCATCATTGACCGGACACATGCTGAAAGGCCTATCGAGGATTTTTGTCCTCCTCTTTTTGATGATGTCCATGCTGTCGGCTGCCAGCGCCTTTGAAACCATCAAGATCACCAAGGAAAGCACCGCACTCGATCTGTCCAAGGCCGTGGAGATTTACCGGAACCAGGGCGAGACCTTCCAAATTTCCACGGCGCCTGGCACCGACGGCATTGTCCGCCGCATCGAGGTGCAGGCCAATGACAGCCGTTCCACCGGCGACTGGGCGGCCTTCTCGCTGGCCAATCCCACCGATGAACAGATCGACCGCCTGATCGTCGCGCCGCATTTCCGCCTGGTCGGATCGGGTTTCATCTGGCCGGATCTCGGCTCGACGCGCATCACCTCCATCACCCCCAGTGAGGGCTTTGCCCTCGACAGGCAGGCCAGCGAAGACGCCGACATTTTCCTGGTCACTCTCAATCCGGGTTCGGTCATCACCTTCGTCGCGGAACTCGCCTCGCCCAACCTGCCGCAGGTCTATGTGTGGGAGCCGAATGCCTACAAGGACACGGTCAATTCCTACACGCTTTACCGAGGCATCCTGCTCGGTATTGCCGGTCTTCTCGCGCTGTTCCTGACCATTCTTTTTGTCGTCAAGGGAACATCGCTCTTTCCGGCGACCGCAGCCATGGCCTGGGCGGTTCTTGCCTATATCTGCGTGGATTTCGGCTTCTGGAACAAGCTGATCGAGATTACGCCCGGCAATGAACAGGTCTGGCGGGCGGGCACCGAAGTGGCGCTTGCAGCGACACTGGTGATCTTTCTCTTCACCTACCTCAATCTTAACCGATGGCATGACAATTTCAGCTACGGTGCGCTGACCTGGATTCTGGGTCTCGGCATTCTCTCTGGCGTGGCCATTTTCGATCCGCCCATCGCGTCCGGCATTGCGCGCTTTTCCTTTGCCCTGACGGTGATCGCCGGCATCGTCCTCATCGGCTTCTTTTCATTCCGAAGTTACGACCGGGCAATCATGCTCATACCGACCTGGCTGCTCCTGCTTGTCTGGCTGCTGGGAAGCTGGCTGACCGTCTCCGGCATTCTTGCCAATGACATCGTCCAGCCGGCGCTCGGCGGCGGGCTGGTGCTGATCGTCCTCCTCATCGGATTCACGGTGATGCAGCACGCCTTTTCCGGCGGCGCCCTGCAGCAGGGGCTGTTTTCCGACGTGGAACGGCAGGCGCTGGCCATCATCGGTTCCGGCGACATCGTCTGGGACTGGGACGTGCCGCGCGACCGCGTCGTCACGACGCCGGACCTTACCAATTTCCTCGGTGCTTCGGCGAGTTCGCTGCACGGCGCCGTGCGCAACTGGCTGCCAACGCTGCATGCCGATGACCGCGACCGTTTCCGCACCACGCTCGACGTCATTCTGGAAAACCGCCGCGGCCGCATCTCACAGACCTTCCGCCTGCGCGCCAATGACGGCCACTACTACTGGTACACGCTGAAAGCCCGCCCGGTGATCGGTTCCGACGGTGAGATTGTCCGCTGCGTCGGCACCCTCATCGATGTCACAGAGCAGAAAAAGGCCGAAGAGCGCCTGCTGCACGACGCGGTCCATGATAATCTGACCGGCCTGCCCAACCGCGAACTGTTCCTCGACCGCCTCGGCTCCGTCATCACCATGGCGCAGACCGAAAGCAAGATCCGCCCGACCGTGTTCATCATCGACATCGACCGCTTCAAGCAGGTCAATGACGGGCTCGGCATGTCGGCAGGCGATACGTTCCTTCTGACCGTCTCGCGGCGCCTGCACCGCCTTTTGCGGCCGCAGGACACATTGAGCCGTCTTTCCGCCGATCAGTTCGGCCTTATCCTGGTATCGGAAGTCGAGCCGGCGCGCATCGCCGCCTTTGCCGAAGCCGTCAAACAGGCCATCCGCGCGCCCATTGCCTTCGCCAAGCGCGAAATCGTCCTGACCGCATCACTTGGCCTGATCACCTGGACCAGCGGCAGCACGGCCTCTCCGGAAGACCTCGTGAAGGACGCCGAGCTTGCCATGTTCCAGGCGAAACGCTTTGGCGGCGACCGGATCGAACCCTTCCGTCCGGCGTTCCGTGCGGTGGGCAGCGACAAGCTGCAGCTCGAATCCGACCTGCGCCGCGCGCTCGAACGCCACGAAATCCACATTGCCTATCAGCCGATCGTGCGGTTGGAGGACAACACCATTGCCGGTTTTGAAGCCCTGATGCGCTGGGATCACCCGCGCCGCGGCTCGATACCGCCATCCGAATTCATCCCGATTGCCGAAAGCTCGGGGCTGATCGTGCAGCTTGGCCTGTTCGTCATGCAGCATGCGGCGGAAGACCTCGTCAATTGGCAGCGCACCATCGGCGCCACGCCGCTGTTTGTCTCGGTGAACATATCGAGCAGCCAGCTGATCCGTCAGGATCTCATCGACGATGTGCGCTCGGTGCTGACCCAGACACAGATCGATCCGGCCAGCCTGAAACTGGAACTGACGGAATCCCTGATGATGGAGAATCCCGAGCGGTCCGCGCACGTTCTCTCCAGCATCAAGGCCATGGGCGTCGGTGTATCGCTGGATGATTTCGGAACGGGCTATTCGTCCCTCTCCTACCTCACCTCGTTCCCCTTCGACATGATCAAGATCGACCGGTCATTCCTCAAGGCCGAGCAGCCGCAGAAAGTCACGCTGCTGCGCTCGATGATCAGCATGGCGCATGACCTCGGACTGTCGGTTGTGACGGAAGGCATCGAGAATGAGAGCGACGCGCTGCAGTTGCGCCAGATGGGCTGCGAATATGCCCAGAGCTTCATGTTCAGCCCGCCGCTGACGCTCGATGTCGCGACAAAGCTGCTGCGCGAGCAGTTCCAGCAGTCAAAGGCATCGTAGGATCAGGCGTGGCCGGCGACGGTGGCGAGGCGTGACGGGTCAACGCCCATATGCGCCAGCAAACGGTCATACTTGCTCTCCAGGTCGGTGTCGAAGAGCAGTTCCTGCGGCGCGCGGCAGGTAAGCCAGCCATTGTTGGCGATCTCGTTTTCAAGCTGCCCCGCCGCCCAGCCGGAATAACCCAGGGTCATCAGGGCACAGCGCGGGCCGCGGCCGCCGGATATGGCGCGCAGAATATCCACCGTGCCTGTCAGGCAAATCTCTTCCGAAACCGGCATGGTGGAATCCGTCAGATAATCGTCGGAATGCAGGACAAAGCCGCGGCGCATCTCCACCGGTCCGCCATTGCGCACGATGAAATCGCGGGTGCAGTCAGGCAGCATGATGGCCTGATGTTCGTCGAGAACGCCGAGCTGCACGAGAATGTCGGAGAATTCCATCTCCTGGGGGCGATTGATGATCAGCCCCATGGCACCCTTTTCCGAGTGCGCACAGACGTAGATAACCGAACGCGCGAAGCGGCTGTCGTCCATTCCCGGCATCGCCAGAAGGAATTGACCATTCAGAAATCCGGTCTCTTTGTTCGCCGTTCTGAAAATATCCATCGAACAAAGGTATCAAGGATTGCGCAAATGACAACGGTTTTGAACGAGGAATTGTAAAAAGAGCCGCAATCCGGGCGCGTTCGCGCAGGATATAACGCGCGCCTCACATAGAAATGATGAGCAAATTCCGTGACATCCTTGATAAGGCCGAAAAGGCCTGCAATGGTCCGCGCATGAACACGAACACGCCCATTTTTCTCGCTGCAGCGTTGACTGTTGCGGCTTTTGCCTCGCCGTCACAGGCTGGAACCTCCGAGTGGACAAAGACACCCGGCGGCAGCGTCCGGCTGATTGTCGACAATCCCCAGAAGGGCGTAAGCGAAGTACACGGCGCGGTACAGATCAATCTCGATCCGGGCTGGAAAACCTATTGGCGTGAACCCGGCGATGCCGGTGTGCCGCCGGAACTCGCGCTCTCCCAGGAGGGCAACATCAAAAGCTATTCGCTCGGGTTCCCTGCGCCACACCGGTTTGAGGACGGCACTTCGAAGTGGTCGGGATACAAGAAATCCGTGGCACTGCCGGTTATCCTGACACTCGCCGACCCCTCCAAGCCAGCCCAGTTCAAGGGCCATGCGTTTCTCGGCATCTGCGAGGCGATCTGCATTCCCGTCACCGCCGAATTCGATATTTCCATCGACAACAGCCCGTCGGACGCGCTGACGAAAACGCTTGTCAGCGATGCATTTGCCGCCCTGCCCGACAAGGCATCGGCTTCGTTCGGCGTGAAAAGTGCGGTGCGCCGCGGTGATCATGTCAAGGTTACCGTTCAGCTGCCGACGGATCAGCCGCAGACCGACCTCTTCGTTGCCGGCGAAGGCGGCGTGACGTTTGGCATGGCGAAACTGAAAAGCCGCGAGACGACAACCGCCGTGTTCTCGGTGCCGGTTCTCACCGGCAAGGACAAGAAGGCCGTGACACTGAACTACACCCTGGTCCAGGGCGAGAAGGCGGTTTCAGGCAAGCTTGAGGCACAGGAATAGCACCAGTCTACCCTCGACTTTTGATCATGCACGCCCTATCTGCATAGGGCTAATTTTGTTCATATGGAGCCAATTCATGACAATCAAGGTAGGCGAGCGTTTGCCGGACGCCACGTTCAAGACAAAATCCGATGACGGTGTCAGCGAAGTCAGCTCAGACAGCCTGTTCAAGGGCAAGAAGGTGGTGCTTTTCGCTGTACCGGGTGCCTTCACCCCGACCTGCAGCATGAACCATCTGCCGGGCTATCTTGAAAACCGCGATGCCATTCTGGCCAAGGGTGTCGACACCATCGCCGTTGTCGCCGTCAACGATCCGCATGTGATGGGCGCGTGGGCCAAGGCCACCAATGGCGAAGGCAAGATCCAGTACCTGTCCGATGGCAATGCGACCTTCACCAAGGCTGTCGGCCTGGATATCGACCTTGCTGCCGGCACGATGGGCGTGCGCTCCAAGCGCTATTCCATGCTGGTTGAGGATGGCGTGGTCAAGGAACTCAACATCGAGGACTCGCCCGGTCAGGCTGTGACCTCAAGCGCAGCGACCCTGCTCGGCCAGCTGTAAACAGCGACAGAGCGAACTCATGCAAGGGGCCGGTCAGACCGGCCCTTTTGTTTGCTCAGGATTTGTTTTTGAACGGCGCCATGCCGGTTCGGGCGAGCTCATCGGCACGCTCATTCTCCGGATGTCCCGCATGGCCCTTGACCCAGTGCCAGACAACCTTGTGGCGTTTGCGTGCCTCATCCAGCGCCTGCCAAAGCTCGGCATTCTTCACAGGCTTCTTGGCGGCGGTTTTCCAGCCGTTGCGCTTCCAGCCCTCGATCCAGCCGGAAATGCCATCACGGACATAGACCGAATCCGTATAGAGATCGACCGAACAAGGCTCCTTCAGCGCGTTGAGCGCGGCAATGGCCGCCATCAGCTCCATACGGTTGTTCGTGGTATCCGCTTCACCGCCGGAAAGCTCTTTCTCATTGCCGTTCCAGCGCAGGACCGCACCCCAGCCGCCGGGTCCGGGATTGCCCGAGCAGGCGCCATCGGTAAAAACCTGTATCGACTTCACGAGGCGGCACCCGCTGGCAACAGGCCATATTCCTCAGCGGATTTGATCTGGCGATGGAAGCGCATGCGGCGGACATATTCCATCGGGTCCTTCTTGACGACGAAACTGCCCTCGGGAACGGTCAGCCAGTCGTAGAGCCGGGTGAGCATGAAACGCAGCGCCGAGCCGCGCGCGAGGATGGGCAGGCTCTCCGCCTCCTCCGCCGACAGGGGGCGAACGGAATTATAACCGCGCAGCAGTGCCGTGCCCTTGGTCAGATTGAAGGAATGGTCCTTTTCAAAGCACCAGGCATTCAGGCAGACCGCAACATCATAGGCGAGCAGATCCGTGCAGGCGAAATAGAAATCGATCAGGCCGGAAAGCTTGTCGCCAAGAAAGAACACATTGTCCGGAAATAGATCGGCATGGATGACACCGGCCGGCAGGTGTTGCGGCCAATGGGCTTCGAAGAAAGCCAGATCGGCTTCGGTCTCGCTGGCGAGGCCCGGCTCGACCCGATCGGCATTGGCCTTTGAATTGTTCCACAATGGCCGCCAGCCGGCGACGGAGAGCGCGTTCTTGCGGCGCATGGGGAAATCTGCTCCCGCCACGTGCATGCGCGCCAGCGCCTCTCCCAGCGCGTGGCAGTGCTGCACCGTGGGCCTGCGCATCCACATGCCTTCCAGGAAGGTCACGATGGCGGCCGGGCGGCCCGCAAGTTCACCGATGCTGGAACCGTTCTTCTGCCCGACGGGCAAGGGACAGCTGATCCCCTTCCCCGCAAGGTGCTGCATCAGCCCCAGAAAGAACGGCAGATCATTGCTGTTTACCCGCTTTTCATAGAGCGTCAGGATGTAGGAGCCCTTGCTTGTATGCAGCAGATAGTTGGAATTCTCGACGCCTTCGGCGATGCCCTTGTAGGAGAGCAGGTTGCCGATGTCATAATCCCGAAGGAAGTGCGCGAGATCGATTTCGTTGATATCGGTATAGACAGCCATAATCAGTGACTTCCGTTGACGAATGCCATGTCGCCGCTGGTCAGTTCCACATCGCGCAGATCGCGCATGACATGGAAATTCTCGGTTTCGATGGTCGTCTCGGCAAGTTCAATCGACACGGAATAGCGCTCCGAAAAGGACTGGATGATTTCATCGACAATGATTTCAGGTGCGGACGCACCGGCGGAGAGGCCGACGGTGGCAATATCGCCGATCAGGTCCCAGTCGATATCCGCGGCCCGCTGCACCAGCAGCGATTGCGAAGCACCGGAGCGCTCTGCAACCTCGACCAGCCGCTTCGAATTGGACGAATTCGGCGCACCGACGACGAGGAACAGATCGCAACCAGGCGCCGCTGCTTTCACAGCGTCCTGACGGTTTGTCGTGGCATAGCAGATGGATTCGGCCGCCGGCGCAGTCAAATCCGGGAAACGGCTCTGCAAGGCTGCGATGATCCCGGCGGTGTCATCGACCGACAGCGTCGTCTGCGTGACGAAACCGAGGTTCTTCGGGTCCGCCGGCTGATAGTTCTCAGCGTCTTCGATGGTTTCGATCAAGGTTACCGCACCCTCCGGCAATTGCCCCATCGTTCCGATGACTTCAGGATGACCGGAATGGCCGACCAGAATGACGTGCCGCCCAAGCCGCTGATGGCGCATGGCCTGCTTGTGCACCTTGGAGACCAGCGGACAGGTGGCATCGAGATAGAAGAGGTTCTTGTGTTCCGCGTCTTCCGGCACCGACTTCGGCACGCCGTGCGCAGAGAAAACCACGGGCTGGCTGCGATGTTCTGCCGGGATTTCGTCGAGTTCTTCGACGAAAACGGCACCGCGCGCCTGCAGACCCTGCACCACATAGCGATTGTGCACGATTTCATGCCGGACATAAACCGGCGCACCGTATTTCTTCAGCGCCAGGACGACGATCTGGATGGCGCGATCCACCCCGGCGCAAAATCCGCGCGGTCCGCACAGGCGGATTGTCAGTGGTTTCTTGTCAGCCATGGTCATAGGTCTCGCGGAAGTCGAAGCGTTGGATGTGCCCATGGAATTGGGCGGCAATCAACGGGAAGTCAAGTCCGAAGGTTGAGTTTCTGCTTTGTCGCCCTGCCTGCGCCGCACCATGGAGATGATCACGATGGTGAGCAGCGTCGCCGCCAGACCATACCACGTGACCGCATATTGCAGATGGCTGTTGGGAAGATCGATGATGGTGACACCGCCGATGGGAAAGCCGCCGGGATTGGGCGTTTTGTCGGCATCGATGAAGAACGGTACCAGCTGTTCGGGATTGATGCTGGATTGCGCGGCCATAACAGGCAGGTCTTTCCAGAAATAGATGTTCTTGACGAGATCATTATCGGGAAGAATGGAGGACGGTTTTCCAGCCAACGGATTGCGCGCAAGCCCGGTGACGGTCACCGGTCCCGCCACTTCGCCCTGTTGGCGTGTCGACGCGTTCTTCTGGTCGTAGGGCACGAAGCCGCGGTTGACAAAAACCGCCCGGCCATCGTCGAGTTGCAGCGGGGTATAGATGAAGTAACCGGAATAGCCCTCATAGGTGGCGAAGAAATGCCGCTCGCGGTCATTGAGCAGACGCCCGGTGACTGTCACGGGACGGTATTCGACATCATGGTCCTGCGCCCAGATCTTTTCGATCTCCGCCAGCGGCTGCGGTGCGGAATGGGTGCGTGCGGCGATGGTTGCGAGCAGCGCTTCCTTCCATTGCAGGCGTTCCACCTGCCAGGTACCGAGCCCGATCAGAATGACAAAGAGGATAGCGCTGAGGCTCAGCGTGATCCATGGAAACCGGGTGGGCCTTACTGGCATTGCAATATCACTCATGGGCCGTGGGAATATCAAGACGCCCTTCCGCAGCCTTGTGTTTGTATTGAAGGGCAATCAGGACACCCTTCATCCAGCGCAGAGCGGTCAGGCAAAGCACAAGCGCCAGCGGAATCCACAGGATGAAATGCACCCAAAGCGGCGGATCGAGCGTGACTTCCATCCACAGCGCCAGACCGACGACGATGAACCCGATCAGCAGCATCACCAGCACGGCCGGACCATCGCCCGAATCGATAAAGGAATAATCGAGCCCGCAGCTGGAGCATTGCCGGGCCGGTGTCAGAAAACCATCGAACAGCTTGCCCTGCCCGCAGCGGGGGCAACGCGCCTTGACGCCCGCAGTGAACGGGTCAACTGGCGGATAAAGGGCTCTGTCTTCACTCATGGGTTGGTCTCGATCGGTGTTCCATCCTGGACCAGCGCCCAGATTTCATCCATTGCGCGATTAGTGACGCCATTGCACCCCTGTGTCCAGTCGATAAGTTGAAGCACCCGCCCCTCATGGAGATTGTGCCCAAACAACAAGGGCGGCCATGTTTCCATGACCGCCCTCTTTATTTCTGTTAGCAGCGGCTTGCTTATTCGACGGCCAGCGTCGCGCCCCATGAGGCCCAGACGTAGATCGAGAAGAACAGGAACAGCCAGACCACGTCAACGAAGTGCCAGTACCAGGCGGCAGCCTCGAAGCCGAAATGCTTCTGCGGGGTGAAATCGCCGCGCATGGCGCGCAGCAGGCAGACCAGCAGGAAGATCGTTCCGATGATCACGTGGAAGCCATGGAAACCAGTGGCCATGAAGAACGTCGCGCCGTAGATCGAATCCTTGAACGCGAACGGTGCGTGCATGTACTCGTAGCCCTGCACGAACGAGAAGAGCATGCCGAGCAGGACAGTCAGCGTCAGGCCGGTGATCAGGCCCTTGCGGTCCTTGTGGATCAGCGCATGGTGCGCCCAGGTGACCGTCGTACCGGACAGCAGCAGAATGATGGTGTTGTACAGCGGCAGATGCAGCGGATCGAGAACTTCGATGCCCTTGGGAGGCCAGTGACCGCCGGTGAATGCCGCGCGGGCAACCTGCTCTGCCTCGCCCGGGAACAGGCTGGCATCGAAGAAGGCCCAGAACCAGGCAACGAAGAACATCACTTCCGACGCGATGAACATGATCATGCCATAGCGCAGGTGCAGGGAAACGACGCGGGTGTGGTGCCCTTCCTTGCTCTCCCGGATGGTATCCGACCACCAGCCGAACATGGTGTAGAGAACGATGGCCAGGCCGATGAAGAACAACCATGGCTGTGCCAGGTTATGCCCAAAGAGCGGCAATTCCCCGCCGCTGTGGTAGCGCATGTAAGCGATGCCGCCGATAGCCATGACAAAAGCACCGACAGAGCCTAGGAACGGCCATGGGCTTGGGTCGATAATGTGGTAGTCGTGGTTCTTTGTGTGCGCTTCGGCCATTTTAACCCCCGCAAGTTCTATTCATCTGTTTAGCCACTGACAAAATGTCAGCGCAAGTTCAAAGCTGTCCCGATGGCTTGTCTTTCTTCACGTCCGCACTGGCGGCAACCGGTGCCGGCATCGCGATCGGAAAGAATGTGTAGGACAGGGTAATCGTGTTGACGCCCTTCAGTTCTTCCGAATTGACGATATCCGGATCGACGAAGAAAACGACGGGCATCTGCATGTCTTCGCCCGGCTTCAGGACGGTGTCGGTGAAGCAGAAGCACTCGACCTTGTTGAAGTAGGCACCGGCGGCCTGCGGCGTGACATTGAAGGCTGCGCGGCCGGCAGACGGCTTGTCCAGCTTGTTGATCGCTTCATAGTGAATGAGCTTGGTCTCGCCAATGTTCATCGTCACTTCGCGCTGCACCGGCTTGAACTGCCACGCCAACCCATCAGAGGTATTGGCGTCGAAGCGAACCGTGATCTTCTTGTCGAGGATCGTGTCGGACATCTGCTCGACCCGCTGGGTCGTGCCGCCATAACCGGTCACCTGACAGAACATGGCGTAGAGCGGCACGGCCGCAAAAGCCATGCCCACCATGCCGAAGAAGAAGGCAAGGCAGGAAATCGCGATTGTCCGGTCGGAGACCCGGCGCTTTGGCGCAGGCGTGCTATCCGCAGCTGGTATCTGGTTATCTTCCACAGGAGCGCTCATCACATCTGCCGTTCGAGAATCCTGGCACCGAGCTTGGCCCATGTGCCGACATAAACGAGGATCACAAACGCGGCCAAGGCCAGGGCAAGCGCGATGGAGCGGCTGCGCTGCGCCCTTTTCTGTTTGGGTGTCAGTGTAACGCGATCATCACTCATGTCATGCACCTGCCAGGAAAAGTGCTTTGCGCACAAGGATTTCGCCGAGAAGTACGGCATAGAGACTGAAAAGATAGAAGATCGAGAAAGCGAACATCTTCTTCGCCGGCTTGATCATCGGCGCGCCAACCGGCGCACGCCAGACGGTCCAGGCGTAGAAAAGGAACATTGCTCCGGCGCCGATGGAAAACACGCCATAGACAATGCCGGCAAAGCCCATGACCCAGGGCAGCACGGCAACCGGCGCCACCAGCAGCGTATAGAGGAAAATCTGAAACTTCGTCGACGCTTCGCCCATGACATTGGGCATCATCGGGATTTTGGCTTTCTCGTAATCATCCGACATGAACAGCGACAGCGCCCAGAAATGCGGTGGCGTCCACAGGAAGATGATCAGGAAAAGCACGATGCTTTCGATGCCGACCGAATTGGTCACGGCAGCCCAGCCGATCATGGGCGGAAATGCACCCGCAGCTCCGCCGATGACGATGTTCTGCGGCGTCGAGCGCTTCAGCCACATCGTATAGACCACCGCATAGAAGAAGATGGTGAAGGCCAGCAGGAACGCCGAGAGAAGATTGACGAAAAGGCCGAGCGTGACCACCGAGAACGCGGACAGCAGCAGACCGAAGGTCAGCACCTCTTCGCGCGTGATCCGGCCGGCCGGAATGGGACGGTTGGCGGTGCGCTTCATCACGGCATCGATATCGGAATCGTACCACATGTTCAGCGCGCCCGAAGCTCCGGCACCAACGGCGATGCAGAGAATGGCGATAACACCGAGAATGGGATTGATATGACCGGGCGCGGCCATCATGCCGACAATGGCGGTGAAGACAACCAGCGACATCACGCGCGGCTTGAGCAAGGCAATATAGTCCGACGCATTGGCTTCAGACAGGCCAATCGCGGTATCTACGGTTGCGTTTTTCTCAATCAGGGCCATTCGATCAGTCTTGTTGTTTCAGTCGTTTCAACTTGAAGATGCCCGGGCCGCTGGGGTTCAGCGGCCCGGTTGTATTGTTACTTGATGCGTGGAAGCTGTTCCCACTGATGGAACGGGGGTGGAGAAGACAGCTGCCATTCCAGTGTGGTCGCACCTGGACCCCAAGGGTTGGCGCCGGCTTCACGCTTCTTGGCAAAAGCCTCGAAGACACCGAAGAGGAAGATCAGCACGGCAACACCGGAGATGTAGGAACCGATGGACGATACTTCATTCCAGCCGGCGAATGCATCGGGATAGTCGATGTAGCGGCGCGGCATGCCGGCAAGTCCGAGGAAATGCTGCGGGAAGAACACCAGGTTAACACCGACGAACATCACCCAGAAGTGCGTGTGCGCAATGGTGTGGTTGTACATGTAGCCGGTCATCTTCGGGAACCAGTAGTACCAGCCCGCGAAAATTCCGAATACAGCACCCAGCGACAGCACGTAATGGAAATGCGCGATCACGTAGTAGGTGTCATGCATCGCACGGTCGAGACCGGCATTGGCCAGCTGCACGCCCGTTACACCACCAACGGTGAACAGGAAGATGAAGCCGATTGCCCAGACCATCGGCGGCTTGAACTCGATGGAACCGCCCCACATGGTCGCGATCCACGAGAAGATCTTCACGCCCGTCGGCACGGCGATGACCATCGTCGCGAAGACGAAGTAACGCTGTGTGTCGAGCGAAAGGCCAACCGTATACATATGGTGCGCCCAGACGATGAAGCCGACCACGCCGATGGCAACCATGGCATAGGCCATGCCGAGATAACCGAAGATCGGCTTGCGCGAGAATGTCGAGACGATGTGGCTGATGATGCCGAAGGCCGGCAGGATCATGATGTACACTTCGGGATGACCGAAGAACCAGAAGAGATGCTGGAACAGCAGCGGATCACCGCCACCTTCCGGTGAGAAGAACGTCGTGCCGAAGTTGCGGTCGGTCAAAAGCATGGTGATGCCGCCTGCCAGAACCGGCAGAGCCAGCAGCAGCAGGAATGCGGTGATCAGCACGGACCAGGCAAACAGCGGCATCTTGTGCAGCGTCATGCCGGGGGCACGCATGTTGAAGATCGTGGTGATGAAGTTGATCGCACCCAGGATCGACGATGCACCGGCAATATGCAGCGACAGGATGGCAAAATCCATCGCCGGGCCGGGCTGGCCGGTTGTCGAATACGGCGGATAGATTGTCCAGCCGCCACCCGTGCCGTAGCCGCCGGCAGGACCCGGAACGAACATGGACAGGAGGAGCAGAAGCAGTGCGGGCGGAAGCAGCCAGAACGAGATGTTGTTCATGCGCGGGAAGGCCATGTCAGGCGCACCGATCATGATCGGAACCATCCAGTTGGCGAAACCGCCGATCAGCGCAGGCATGACCATGAAGAAGATCATGACCAGACCATGTGCCGTCGAGAACACATTGTACATCTGCTTGCCACCATCGATGGCGGCGTCACCCTGGAAGCCGTAGACCATCGATGCAAGACCGCTGAAAATCTGGATGCCGGGCTGCTGAAGCTCGGCACGCATGGCGATCGAAAGACAACCGCCAATGATGCCGGCAACGATCGCGAAGATCAGATAGAGCGTGCCGATATCCTTGTGGTTGGTCGAATAAACCCAGCGCGTCCAGCCTGTCGGCTTATGGGCGCCATGGTCCTCGTGAGCTGCAGAACCTGCCATCAAAGTGCTCCCGTTCCTCAATAATTCGCGTCAACCAGCTCAGTTGCCGGCTACGTTTATGTTCTTGTCTGCGTCGATTTTAGCGGTGAGTGTCTTGTATGCGCCTGGAAGATCCTTCCCGGCAGCAGCAAACCACGCATCATACTGGCTTTGCGAAACCACATGGATCGCAATCGGCATGAACGCATGATCCTTGCCGCAAATCTGCGAGCACTGACCATAATACATGCCTTCCTTGTCTGCCTTGAACCATGTTTCATTGCTGCGGCCGGTGACAGCATCCATCTTGACGCCGAAGGCCGGCATCGAGAAGGAGTGGATCACGTCGGCACCCGTCACCAGAAGACGAACGGTTGTGTTCACGGGAACAACCATTTCATTGTCCACGGCAAGCAGACGGGGATAGGCCTTGCGGTCTTCCTTGCCTGCGGCGGCGCGATCGGCATCTTTGAGCATGACGGAGTCGAAGGAGACCGGTGCATCACCCACCTGGTATTCATAACCCCAATACCACTGGTAACCCGTCGCCTTGATCGTCATCTTGGCTTCTTCGGGCGAATACTGCGCGGTCAGAAGCTGGAAGGAAGGAATTGCCAGGAACAGAAGAATAACAACCGGACCAACGGTCCAGACCACTTCCACCGCCGTGTTGTGGCTCGTCTTGGACGGAACCGGATTGGCACTGGCGCGGTAGCGAATCATGACCCAGCCCAGAAGGACCATCACGAACAGTGTAATCGGGACGATGAACCACAATGTATAGTGCTCGAACCAGATGATCTGCTCCATAATGGCAGACCCTGCCGGCTGGAACGTCATCTGCCAAGGCTCAGGCTGTGCAGCATATGCAGTACCGGCACTTAACAGGCCCCCCAGGACACCCATCAGCGTGACAATGTTCTTCTTCACCTAGAAATCTCCCGAATGAAGCTTCAATTCCATACGTTAAGACCGGGCTTCAAAAGTGGCCCGGCGATATGCCGCGTTCAAATCACACATTAGCCTACATCGCAAGGAAGGCGAACGTGATGCCGTGCGGCATTTTTGCGCGCAGCGCGCCGCCTGTGGATGACAGCATCTTGTAAAGACGTATCTTTTTTCACTTTCCGGACGATTTTGACCAGCGACACGTGTAGGGCTCACAATCCGGCCATTTTTGCATTACACCAGAGATGACAGAGCCGCTGTATGCTGGGGAGTGTTTGAGCGGTATTCTTTTCATCCGGGCCGTGGCGGTTTAACGTCTGGATGATTCGTTTTGGAGCCTACATGTCCTCTTTCGCGCTACGTAGCATCGCCCTCGGTCTGCTTTCCCTGTCCATTGCCGGTTTTTCCGGCGGTGCCATGGCAGCGCAGCAGAGCGGCACGGTCAAATCCACTCACGGCGCATGGTCGATCCTGTGCGACACGCCGGCAGGCGCGAAATCAGAGCAATGCGCCCTGATTCAGAATGTCGTCGCGGCGGATCGCCCGGAAATGGGTCTTTCGGTCGTGGTTCTCAAAACCGCCGACAACAAGGCCAAGATCCTGCGCGTGCTTGCACCGCTCGGCGTGCTCCTGCCCAACGGGCTTGGCCTGAACGTGGATGGCAAGGATATCGGCCGCGCCTATTTCGTCCGCTGCTTCGAAGACGGCTGCTATGCGGAAGTCATCCTGGAAGATCAGCTGGTCCAGACTTTCAAGACCGGTAAGGCGGCAACCTTCATCGTCTTCCAGACGCCGGAAGAAGGCATCGGTATTCCCGTCGAGCTCAATGGATTTGGCGAAGGCTTCGACGCCCTCCCCTGATCGCTCCATAAGTTTTCTGTTGTAGCGGGGCCGGGCGAGGCCCTACATCCGCTTCATAATAACCTGAACGGATGAATGATCATGAAAAGCCTCATCGACAGTTTTGACGCACCGCGCGAAAAAATCCTCGAAACCGTCAAGCAAAGCCTTGAGGGCGCCGATGACGGCGAGCTTTTCATCGAATACCGGGAATCGGAAGGTCTTGCCTTCGACAATGGCCGTCTGAAGAACGGTACCTTCAATCAGGATCAGGGATTTGGTCTGCGCGCTGTTGCCGGTGAGGCCGTCGGCTATGCGCATGCGGGCGAGCTTTCGCTGGGCGCGCTCAAGCGTGCCGCCGATGCGGCCTCGGCCGTGCGCACCGGCTACACCGGCGCCTACACCGCTGCCCCTCCTGGAACCAACCGCAGTCTTTACGGCGACGAGAACCCGATTGGCTCGCCCAGTTTCGAAGCGAAAGTCAAACTGCTGCAGGAAATCGACGCCTATCTGCGCGCCAAGGACCCGAAGGTCCGGCAGGTCAGCGTATCGTTGGCAGGATCGTGGCAGCAGGTGGAAATCCTGCGTGCCGACGGGCATTTCGTCCGCGACATCCGCCCCATGGTCCGGCTCAACGTGTCCGTTGTCGTCGGCGATGGCGACCGCCAGGAAAGCGGTTCCTATGGAGCGGGCGGGCGCAAGGGTTTTGGCGAGTTCATCACTGCCGAAAAATGGCAGCATGCGGCGGATGAAGCGCTGCGCCAGGCTCTGGTCAATCTCGAGGCCATTCCTGCCCCGGCGGGAACATTCGATATTGTCCTGTCCAACGGCTGGCCCGGCGTGATGCTGCACGAAGCGGTCGGCCATGGGCTCGAGGGCGATTTCAACCGCAAGAAGACATCGGCCTTTGCCGGTCTGCTCGGTCAGAAAGTGGCGTCGAAGGGCGTTACCGTCGTCGATGACGGGACGATTTCCGAGCGTCGCGGCTCGCTGACCGTCGACGACGAAGGCATGCCAACCAACAAGACCGTTCTCATCGATGACGGCATTCTCGTCGGCTATATGCAGGACCGGCAGAACGCACGCCTGATGGGCATGCAGCCCACCGGGAACGGACGGCGCGAATCCTATGCGCACGCGCCGATGCCCCGCATGACCAACACCTATATGCTCGACGGCGACAAGACGCCGGAAGAAATCATCGCCTCGGTCAAGAACGGCATCTATGCGGTTTCGTTCGGCGGCGGCCAGGTGGATATCACGTCAGGCAAGTTCGTGTTCGGCTGCACCGAGGCCTACATGATCGAGAACGGCAGGATTGCCGCGCCGGTCAAAGGTGCGATGCTGATTGGCAATGGCCCCGATGCCATGCAGCGCATTTCCATGATCGGCAACGATCTGCAGCTCGACACGGGCATGGGCAATTGCGGCAAGGGCGGCCAATGGGTGCCGGTCGGCGTCGGCCAACCGCACCTGCGAATGGACCAGATGACCGTGGGTGGAACGGCGGTCTGAACCGCCCTTCCCAACCCTATTTCTTCGAGAGCAACGCCACCGCTTCCACATGCGACGACCAGAGAAACTGGTCGATCGGCACAACGCGGTCGATCTTGTAGCCACCCTTGACGAGGATGCTCAGATCGCGCCCGAGCGTCACCGGATTGCAGGAGACCGCAGCCACTTTCGGCACATTCGATTTTGCAATCTCGATGGCCTGGGCTTCCGCACCGGCGCGCGGCGGATCGAAGACCAGCCCGGTATAGGGAGCAAGCTCACGCGCCAGAAACGGCCGGCGGAACAGATCACGGCGCTCGACGCTGACCGGCTTCAAGCCCTGAACATGACGCGCACCACGATCCAGCGCATCAATCGCGACCTGTTCGCTTTCCACGGCATGAACGGCAGACTTTTCCGCCATCCGCAACGCGAACGTGCCGGAGCCGCAGAACAGATCGAGGGTTTTCTTGGCCTTGGCGAGATGCCCTGTCACCAGCGCAGCCATGACCTCCTCCGCCTCGATGGTTGCCTGCAGGAATCCGCCGGCTGGAAGATAGACCGGAACCTTGCCGAAATGCACCAGCGGCTTTTTCGGTTCGACGATGATTTCACCCTCGAAGCTCAACCGGGCAAAACCCTTTTTCAGAACAAGGTTCGTCAGGGCATGCCGCTTGGCAGCATCAGGCGCGCCGCATCCCGATGCGGTGATGTCGAGCCCGGAGGCAGTGGCCGTGACAGTCAGCTTGAAAGGCTTCATGCCGCCACCCAGCACCGCAACCACTTCGCGCAGGTCATCCAGCCGTGAAACGATTTCCGGAACCGTGACAGCACATTCCGTGATGTCGATGAGTTCGTGGCTCTGGTGTCTGTTGAACCCGAGCACGGCGCCATGGTCGCTGGTGCGGACGGCAAAGACTGCCCTGCGGCGGGTCTGCGGCGCGCAGGGCACGAGCGGATCAAGCTTGAACTGCAATCCGCGCCCGCCGAGCGCGTCCTGCACCAGCGAACGCTTCCAGTCCTGATAGGCGCTGTCCTGCCAATGCTGGAGCGCGCAACCGCCGCACTCCTCAAAATGGCGGCAGGCGGGATCGATCCGCTCTGCCGATGCCTCAAGCAGGGCCATCATCGTTGCACGGCCGTTTTCCAGCGCGACATTGGCGACCTCGCCGGGCAGCGAGAACGGCACATAGACACTGCCTGCCGTCGTTGCGGCAATGCCGTCGCCACCGGCGCCCATCCGCTCAATTGTTACGCGCGTGCTCATCAGCTCTTCAATCTTTTCTCTTCAAACCGGCCAGAAGATATTCGCGATTGCCATCGCCGCCTTCTATGGGCGAAGGGCACAGCCCCAGGGCTTTCCAGCCCGGCAATCCATCCAGCCAGTTCCTTAGAGCATTTGCAACGCGTTCGCCATCCATTGGATCGCGCAAAATGCCACCCTTGCCGATCGCCTCGCGGCCGGCCTCGAACTGCGGCTTGACCAGGAGGACGCAGTGACTGCCGGGTTCGGCCAATTCCAACGCGGGCGGCAAAGCGAGTTTCAGCGAGATGAAGCTGACATCCGACACCACCAGCCCGATGCTTTGCCCGCCCAGATGATCGCGGGACAGCACCCGTGCATTCAGGCCTTCGAGATTGGTGACGCGCGGATCGGTGCGCAGGCTGTCATGCAGCTGGTCGTGGCCGACATCGACGGCAATGACGTGCGTTGCGCCGCGTTCCAGCAGGACCTGGGTGAAACCGCCGGTGGATGCGCCGATATCCAGCGCACTGAGGGCATGCGCATCGATGGAAAACCGGTCAAGACCGGCAATCAGTTTCAATGCGGCGCGCGAAACGTAACCGCTTGCCGGGTCGTCGACACCGATGACGGCCGTGCCGGAAAACGTTGCTCCGGGCTTGGTGACCACCGAATTGTCGACGGTGACCGTGCCGCGCACAATCGCGTCTCTTGCCCGCGAACGGCTGGCAAACAGGCCCTTTTCGACAAGCAGTTGATCCAGCCGCATTGCTGCCTATGCCCTGGCTGGCGCTGCCAGATAATCGCGACCGAACGCCCCGAAGACAGTCTGGACGATGCCAGCCCGGTCGAGCCCCGAACGCGCATACATGGCTTCCGGCTTGGCGTGATCGAGATAGAGGTCAGGCAAGGTCAGAGTGCGGACGCGCAAGCCATGGTCGAGCAGGCCATCGCGGCTGAGGAAGTGCAAGACGTGTGAAGCAAAGCCGCCGATTGCGCCCTCTTCCACCGTTACAAGCACCTGATGTTCGCGCGCCAGACGGCGGATCATATCTTCATCCAGCGGCTTGGCGAAGCGGGCATCGGCAACGGTGGTGGAAAGCCCTGCGGCATCCAGCTCATCGGCAGCCGCCAGGCATTCCTGCAGGCGCGTGCCGAAGGAGAGCAATGCAACCTTGCTGCCTTCGCGGATGATGCGGCCCCTGCCGATCTGCAGGATCTGTCCGCGTTCGGGCAGATCGATGCCAATGCCATCGCCGCGCGGATAGCGGAACGAAATCGGACCCTCGTCATATTCTGCGGCGGTACGCACCATGTGGCGCAGTTCGGCCTCATCGGAGGCTGCCATTACGACAAAGCCCGGCAATGCGGCGAGAAAGCCCGTATCGAACGAGCCTGCATGGGTCGCGCCGTCGGCGCCGACCAGCCCCGCGCGATCAATCGGGAAACGCACCGGGAGATTCTGCAGGGAAACGTCATGCACGACCTGGTCGTAGCCGCGCTGCAGGAAGGTGGAATAGATCGCGGCGAACGGCTTGAAACCTTCCGTCGCGAGGCCCGCGGCAAAGGTGACGGCGTGCTGCTCGGCAATGCCGACGTCGAACACCCGGTCCGGAAAGACTTCGCCGAAGAGATCGAGCCCGGTGCCACCCGGCATGGCGGCGGTGACGGCGACGATCTTGTCGTCGTGGCGGGCTTCTTCGATCAAGCTCGTGGCAAAAATCTTGGTATAGCTCGGCGCGTTCGCTGGCGGTTTGGCCTGTGCGCCGGTGATGACGTCGAATTTGTTGACGCCATGATACTTGTCGGCGGCGGCTTCCGCGGGGGCATAGCCCTTGCCCTTCTGGGTGACCACGTGAACCAGCACGGGGCCATCCATCGTATCGCGGACATTTTTCAGAACCGGCAGGAGGTGATCGAGATTGTGCCCGTCAATCGGGCCGACATAGTAGAAGCCGAGTTCCTCGAACATCGTGCCGCCAGTCCAGAAACCGCGCACATATTCTTCCGAGAGCCGGGCCTTTTCCTGCAGGAATTTCGGCAGTTTCTTCGCCAGTTGCTTGGCGGTCTCGCGAATGGAGCGGTAGGTCCGGCCGGACACCAGCCGCGCCAGATAGGCGCTCATGGCTCCCGTGGGCGGCGCAATCGACATGTCATTGTCATTGAGGATCACGATCAGCCGCGCATCGAGCGCGCCGGCATTGTTCATCGCCTCATAGGCCATGCCCGCCGACATGGCACCGTCGCCGATGACCGAGATCACATTGCGCTTGATGCCGGAAAGATCGCTGGCAACCGCCATGCCGAGACCGGCGGAAATGGAGGTCGAAGAATGAGCGGCGCCAAAAGGGTCGTATTGGCTTTCGCTGCGCTTGGTGAAGCCGGAAAGCCCGCCCTCCTGCCGCAGCGTGCGGATACGGTCACGGCGGCCTGTCAGTATCTTGTGCGGATAGGCCTGATGGCCGACATCCCAGATGATCCGGTCATGCGGCGTATCGAAAACGTGATGCAGCGCAACCGTCAGCTCGACAACGCCAAGACCGGCTCCCAGATGACCGCCGGTGGTCGAAACGGCATCCACCAGCTCCGCCCGCAGCTCCTGTGCCAGTTGCGGCAGGTCGGTCTCCGGCAAGGCGCGCAAATCCGCGGGGATTATGACGCGGTCGAGCAGCGGTGTTTCCAGTTTTTTCGCCAAAGCACAGGTTCCAGTTCCAAGGTCAATTCTTGCCAGAAGGCTGGCGCTTCCTAGATGAATTCCGCCGAAGCAGCAAGCAGTCCAGCCTTCCCGCTGCGCATGTCAATTTTCAGGCAGAGGGATGAATTCTTCCTCGTCGCCCGGCACAATATCGAAACGGCCCGAGCGCCATTCCTCTTTCGCCTGTTCGATCCGCTCTTTCGATGAAGAGACGAAATTCCACCAGACATAGCGCTTGGATGGCATGATCGCGCCGCCGAACAGCATGAAATGCGCGCCTTGCGGTGCCGATACGACAATTTCGTCTCCGGCGCGGAAGGCCAGCAGGCGATCGGCAGGAAAACTCTCCCCGGAAATCTCCACGGACCCATCCAACGTATAGATTGCCCGCTCTTCAGCGGCGTCCGCCGGTATCTGGATATGCCCGCCCGGTTGCAGGCGGATATCGATGTAGAGTGTCTCGGCATGCTGCTTTACCCGCGATCCCGCACCATGGAATGTTCCCATGACCACACGTGCTTCCATGCCGGCCTCGCGCAGCACCGGCAGTTCGCCCGCCGCCGTATTGGCAAAGGTGGGGTCGATTTCCTCGAGATGATCGGGCAGCGCCAGCCATGTCTGCAGGCCCGATATGGGCAGCGGCTGGGTGCGCAGCTCTTCCGGCGAGCGTTCGGAATGGACAATACCGCGGCCGGCGGTCATCAGATTGACGTCACCCGGCCGGATGACCATTTCGGTGCCGAGACTGTCGCGATGACGGATATTACCGTCAAAGAGATAGGTGACCGTGGACAGGCCGATATGCGGGTGCGGACGCACGTCAAGCGCATCGGTGGGACGCAAAATGGCCGGTCCCATGCGGTCAAAGAAAATGAACGGGCCGACAAGCCGCCGCTTGGCGGTGGGCAGTGCGCGGCGAACCTGCAGGCCGCCGACATCGCTCGTGCGCGGGATGATCAGCGTTTCAATCGAATCAACGGCCGTGGTGTCGCCGGGTTGCGGATCATTGCCGGGAAAAAAGCTCATCAACGCTGCTCCAACTCATCGGAGCCGCATCATAGCGTCTCGCAGCCCGGCTGAACAGCCGCGGTCTATTCCGGGTCGAGCGGCTCGGTGCCGGCGGGCTGGCCGTCGCGGCCTAGCCGGATTTTTTCGACCTTGTCCTCCGCGGCGCGCAACAGCGTATCGCAATGTTTTTTCAGGGCTTCGCCGCGTTCATAGATGCGGATCGACTGCTCAAGCGGCACATCGCCGCGCTCGAGATCATCGACAATCTTTTCCAGTTGATCGAGCGCCTGCTCGAAGCTCATGGCGGCGATATCGGCATTGGGTTGTACATCGGCCATGGTTTCAACCTTTCATCAAACGTTTGATATGTGCGCCGGCAGACAGCGACATGCCCTTGAGGTCGTAGCCGCCTTCCAGCAGGCTGACAAGCCGGTTCGACGCATACTTCCCAGCTCTTTCCAGCAAAACGCCGGTGGCCCAGTCGAAATCATCCTCGTCCAGATTGATCTCGGCCAGGGGATCGCGATGATGCGCATCGAAACCGGCCGAAATGATGATCAGATCCGGCTGGAAGCTGTCGAGCGACGGCAGGATACGCGTCTTGAATGCCTCGCGGAAATCCTCACTCCCGGTCTGGGGGGCGAGCGGTGCATTGACGATATTGCCCGCGCCCGTTTCATCCCTGGCGCCGGTGCCGGGATAGAGCGGCATCTGGTGGGTCGAGCAGTAAAGCACGGACGGATCGTCCCAGAAAATGTCCTGCGTGCCATTGCCGTGGTGCACATCCCAGTCAACGATGGCGATCCGCTCCGCCCCATGCACCTTCTGGGCGTGGCGGGCGGCAATGGCGGCATTGTTGAACAGGCAAAAGCCCATGGCCCGGTTGCGCTCCGCATGGTGCCCCGGCGGGCGCGATGCGACAAAGACATTGTCCGCCTGGCCGTTAAAGACATCATCGACCGCCGCATTGGCCGCGCCGATGGCAGCAAGCGCCGCCTCCCAGCTCTTCGGGCTGACGGAGGTATCGGCATCGACCCGGGTGATTCCCGCGTCCGGAATGGCCGCACGGACCCGCTCGAGATAATGATCCGGATGGGCATAGAGGATCGTTGCCGCGTCACCCGGCGGCGCCAGCACCCGGTCCAGGGCATCGAACGCACTGTCCTCCAGCACCTTGTTCAGCGCCCGCAGCCGGTCCGGCCGCTCGGGATGGCCGACGGGCGTCAAATGCTCGAGATAGATCGGGTGCGTATAAAGACGGGTGACCATATCGGCTTTCTGCAACTGTGAATGGACATCGGCACAAGGCTTGGGTTGCGCCGGGAGAATGTGCACAGACACCGCGCTTCGCACAAGAGCCAAAGCAGCGGACCTTGCATGGTTTTCCCGAACTTCGGGCGGGATCAACAGGGCCATCGAGACTGAAATTTCGCATATTTCAGCGAAAACCTCGACCAATGTCTAATTGACGGCCTCCCGCTCGATGTAGGAATATTATCCCTTTAAAGGATAGTATTCATGAATTTACAGAATGAACATTCTTCCAGACACCTCCGGCTCCGCTGGCATCTTTCCGCCAACGCGCTCCAGCTCAAGGCGCTGAAACTCGCACCGCCCAACAGCCTGCGCAGCGATCAGTACCGCCAGCTCGACTATCAGCGCGCCTTGCTGGAGGCCGAACTCAGGCTGCAGGAGGAAATCGATCTTCTGCGGAAATACGATCCCGACCAGCCGCGCGAGCCAGCCGGAGTACCGGAGGGTGGACAGTGGACCGATGCGGCGGGCGCAAGTGCCGTACTGGGAGCAGCCGCGGCAGGTACCCATGCGCAGGGCTCTCAACCCGCTATACCAGCGCTTCGTAATCCCGCCAATACGCCAAAGCTGTCATCCGGAAATGTTCGTGGCATTGCCACTCTGTCAGCAATCGTGCCACGCATACGGTGGAACGACGACATTGGCAGTCAAGTCGAAGAATATAACGAACTGACCGCAGAAGTTGGGGACGATGCTCGTCTCGTTCCTATTATCGCGTCCCGTGCGCAAGCCTATACCAAGGGCAAAGACGACGCGAAAGTCTGGGCCGCCGTCGCGGCCCTCTCACGGGACGAGGCGGCAAAATATTGCCCTAACTTCCTGAGAGTTCAGACCATGCTGAATGAGGCGGCGAGAGAAGCCGGACCGGTTTCCAATTTTGGCTCGACGACGCTTCGGGGTACAGCGATTCATTCCCTGCTCAAGCAGAAAGTCGAGAACATCGGAAGTCCCGACCTGCGCGCTGAAATATCCGCTCTTAAATCGCTCAGCGGATCACTGGCAGATCGCATTTATCCATCGCACAACGACCCATCCAGGTGGGCAAAATATGCGGGCAAGGGGACAATTCGCGTCGATGTCTATGACAGGGCCTCGGAAAAACTTGTCTGTGTCTATGACGCAAAAACCGGGAAAAGAGATATCACGGTTCCGCGGTTGGGTGAAATCGGCAGAACAGTCGCCAGGTATTTTGGCGAAGGCACACAATTCTTTGTCATGGGGATGAAACCGTTCGAATGACCACGATCACGCAAACCAAACAAGCCGTCCAGCCTCTGCTCGCTCGCCATTCTGATCTGGCGCTGGTGGGGCGATACCTCATCCTGACGCCTGTGCGGCATTTTGTTCGCGGCGTCTTCATCGATCGCAGCATCAATCAACACGCATTTGTGCCGACGCTGAGTGTCTGTCTTACATTTGATGGCGACACCGAACAGGGCATCGGCTGGGGTGACCGGTTCACCTACCGTTCCTTTGAGGACGCCGATCCTGACCTCGTCGATAAACGGAAAAACGACCCGCGCTTCGGCGTCTGGGACATACGCTATCCCGAGAATATTGAACTGATGCTGCGGTTCACCGAGGCGGCGTTGCAATCGTTACGCGCGATGGTCACGTTCGAGCAAATGATGGAGTTTGCCCGCCGCTACGAGAACAATCTGACGCCGTTTGAATTCATGTATTATCCACGGCTGCTAATGGCCGCAGCCACCGGCGATTTCGAGACGGCAAGATACATCGTCGGCAAAAGGGAGGGACTAAGGCAAAGCTTTGAGGTCCATTATCCAGCATTCTGTCCGGCCCTGCTTTCCGAAGACCGGGCGGCACTGGCCAAATGTCTGCATGATCTGGAAGCAAAGACAATCAAGAATCTCAAGTTCACAAAATTCTGGGAGCCAACGCCCTTCCCGCTGGAAATGGATGGAGGCTGATGACAACAGGCGCTGAAATTCGCAAGATGGAAAAACCGCTGCTCGAACGCCACGATGATCTCGCAATGGTCGGGCGTTTCATGGTCGTCAAACCCATTCACCACCTTCGACGTGGAATTTATCTGGATTATTGCCGAACACCTTGGATGTTTGATCCGATAACCGTAGTGGATCTCCTAATTCCGCCAAGTGACGTCATCACGCTGGGGTTCGGTGATTTCCTTTCTGATCCCAAAACAGGATATTGGGACGCTACGAATCCGGACTCCGTTCAGCGGCTTTTCGATCTGCTCGAAGAAAAGATTCTGCCACAGCTTCGTTCCACAACGACATTTGATCATTATCGAGAATTAGCCGCGCAGTACGAGGCCTCCGGTGACTATTATGACTGGGATCGCTTCCTTGAGATGCTGATTGCCACGGCGACAGGCAATCTGGACCTTGCTCAATCCATCGTCGAACCATTGCCGGGCATGCAACACTATCTCGCGCGATTGGCGCCGTCTTTCTGCCCGGCCCTACTGGCGCGAGACTGTGTCGAAATCGCCAGGATTCTGCACGAGTGGGAGGCGCTGGCTGTCCAGAAATGCAAACTGGAGAAATTCTGGGAGCCCACGCCCTTCCCGCTGGAATTGATCGAGGCTCCGCCGGTCAGGCCGCCGCCAGGGCCTGGGTAAGGTCGGCGATCAGATCGTCGGGGTGTTCGATGCCGATCGACAGCCGGATGGTCGAATCGAGCACGCCGATCCGCTGGCGCACATCCACGGGCACGCCGGAATGGGTCATGGTGGCGGGGTGACTGGCAAGGGATTCGGTGCCACCGAGGCTGACCGCCAGCTTGAGGATTTGCAGCGCATTCAGGAACTTGAAGGCTGCGGGCTGGCCGCCACGAATATCGAACGAGAAGGTGGAACCGGCACCGGTGCACTGCGCGGCAAAGGTGCGGCCGAGCGGTGAGTTCGCATCGTGATAGGGCAGGTAGTGGATTTTTTCCACTTTCGGATGATCGCGCAGAAAATCCGCGACGGCGAGCGCATTGTTATCGGCCTTTTCCATGCGGATGCTCAGGGTCTCCAGCGAGCGGCCAAGCATCCAGCAGGAATGCGGGTCGAGCTGCGTGCCGATGGCACCGCGCAGCGCCTTGACCTGTTTCATCACGGCCTTCGAGCCGAGTGCCGCACCGGCGATCAGATCGGAATGGCCGCCGACATATTTTGTCAGCGAGTACAGGGAGATATCGGCGCCATGCTCGATCGGGCGCTGGAAAACCGGTCCGAGCAGGGTGTTGTCGCAGGCGATCACCGGCGTGTGCCCCTGCTTTTTGCCGATGGCGTCGGCAATGCGGCGGATCATCGCCACATCGACCAGGCTGTTGGTCGGGTTGGCGGGCGTTTCGATGAGGATGATGGAGACGCGGCCCCTGCTCATCGCCTCATCGGCGGCCGCCTGCACCGAGGATTCGTTGACGCCATCGGCAAAGCCGACGGCAGCCACGCCCATAGTGAGGAATGTCCTCGCCAGCAGGGTTTCCGTGCCGCCATAGAGCGGCTGCGAATGCAGCACCGCATCACCCGGGCGCACGAAGGCCAGCAGGGTCGTCGCAATGGCCGACATGCCGGAGGAGAACAGCGCGCAGCTTTCCGTGCGCTCATAGACAGCCAAGCGGTCCTCGACGATTTCGCTGTTGGGGTGGTTGAAACGCGAATAGACGAGGCCGGCACCGACGCCGGCCGGCGGCTCCTTGCGGCCGGAGACGAAATCAAAGAAATCGCGGCCTTCCTCGGCGGATTTGAACACGAAGGTCGAGGTCAGGAACACCGGCGGCTTGACCGCGCCTTCCGACAGTTCCGGATCGTAGCCATAGTTCAGCATCAATGTTTCAGGATGCAATTTGTGGTTGCCGATATGGGTTTTGGACGGATGGGGCGCGGCCATGCGAATCTCCTCGCGTGAGGGGTGGGGTGCTATCAAGCAAATTATATCAAATGCAGGGATCAATCCTTGCTTTTTACGATCAAATTGCATTGATTGACGCTAACAATTGCCATGAATGAGAGATTATGACGCAGAAAATTGCTGACGAGACCGACCGGCGCATTCTCAGGGAATTGCAGGCGGATGCGCGGATCACCAACAACGATCTGGCCGAGCGGGTCGGACTGTCCCCTTCCCCCTGCCTGCGCCGCCTGCGGCGGATGGAGGAAGCTGGCATCATCCGGGGGTACACCGCCCTCGTCGACCCTGTCATCGAGGGGTGGACCATGGCCGCCATCGCCACGATCCGGCTCAGCCGCCAGCATGAGGATGAGATCGTCATGTTCGAGGAGGCGATCCGCGGCTGGGATGAGGTGCTGGAATGCCACCTTGTCACCGGTTCACGCGATTATGTGCTGAAAGTCATGAGCGCCGGGCTGGAACAATATGAGCGCTTCATCAAGGAGAAGATCGCCCGGCTGAAATGCGTCGCTTCCATCGAGACCAGCTTTGTCATGAACACGATCAAGGAGCGGCGGGTCTAGGTCATTCAATCCCAAAATGGGAATTTTTACTTGTTCCCAATATGGGAAGCTGCTATACATGCCTGATGCAGATCATAGCCAAGAAAGCACTGCGGGCATTTTGGCTGGTGCACAATCAGGCTGAAGTACCCTTAACGGCTTGGTATGTGGCTGTGAGCAGGGCTGAATGGAAAACACAGGCGGACGTAAAAATGCAATTCGGCAACTCTGTCGACTTTGTCCGCGACAACAGGGTGATCTTTGACATTGCCGGCAACAAGTACCGCCTTATCGTGCATGTCGCCTACCCGTTCAAACGGTTGCTCATCAAATTTGTCGGCACGCATAAAGAGTACGATGCTATCGACCCGGAGACTGTGTGATGAAAAACATTCGGCCGATCAAAACTGAAGAAGACTATGACTGGGCGATTGGTGAAATCACGCACTATTTCGACAATCAACCCGAGCCGGGAACACCTGAGGGTGACCGGTTCGACGTTCTTGCAATTTTGATCGAAGCCTATGAAGACGAGCATTATCCCATTCCGGCATTGGACCCAATTTCCACCATCGCCGCGCACATGGAAATGGCCGGGCTGAATCGCCGGGCCCTGGCAGAGGTTCTTGGCTCTGCGCCAAGAGCCTCTGAAGTCATGGCCAGAAAGCGCGCGCTAACGATGGATATGGTGTTCAAGCTTAATCGCGAATGGCATATTCCTGCCGAACTTCTCGTACAGCCCTATCATCTCGTGCATGATGAGAAGAAGGTTCAAAGAAGAGCCTGACCGCTCCGATCAGTCTTTCCCCGGAAACCTCATCAACACATTATCCGGCTTCGCCAAGCAGCTCTGCAACGTCGCAATGTATTGCCGTTGCAACCTGCTCGGCGGTTTCCAGCGTAACATTCATCCGGCCCGCTTCCATGCGGCTGACATAAGCCTGATCTGCGCCAATACGCATCGCCAATTCTTCCTGCGAGATGCCGAGGGATCCCCGTCTTTCCTTCACAGCCAGACCAAATCGCTTCTTGATATCCATAAGAGGCAGGAAGCCACGCGTCAGATAATATCCGTCCGCGTGATCTGGATGCCAAAGCCTTCGAGACCGACATAGTGCCGCTCACGGGATGACAGCAAGCGGATCGAGGTGATGCCGAGATCTTTCAGGATCTGCGCGCCAAGGCCGATCTGGCGCCATTCTTCCTCGCGCACCTTGGCTTCCGCATGCGCCTCGCGGTCCTGCAGCGTGGCGCGGTTGCGGTCGTCATCGCGGCCAACGCCGACGGAGCCCTCGCGCAGGTAGACGATGACGCCGCGCTTTTCCTCGGCAATGCGCTTCATGATGCTGTCGAGCGTGTTGCGCGCGCCAAAGACGTCGCTGAGAATGTCCTCGCGCTGCAGGCGCACAGGCACATCCTCGCCGTCGCGGATATCGCCGAAAACGATGGCGGCATGGTGCATGGGCTCCCATGGCAGCGCATAGGTAATCGCCTTTGCCTGTCCGGCGCAGGTATCGATCTCATATTCGCCGATGCGCTCGATCAGGGTTTCCTTGCGCTGGCGGTAGGCGATGAGATCGGCCACCGTCACCTGGTGCAGCTTGTGCGTCTCGGCAAAGCTTGCCACCTGCGGGCCGCGCATCACAGAACCGTCGTCGTTGACGAGTTCGCAGATGACGCCGACCGGCGGCAGGCCGGCGAGCTTGCACAGGTCAACGGCGGCTTCCGTGTGGCCGGAGCGCATGAGCACGCCGCCCTCGCGCGCGATCAGCGGGAAAATATGTCCCGGACGCACGAAATCGGCAGCGCCGGCATTGGGATTGGCGAGGTTGCGCACGGTCAGGGTGCGGTCATCGGCGGAAATGCCCGTGGTGGTGCCGTGCTTGTAGTCGACGGTCACCGTGAAGGCGGTGGAATGCGGCGCGTCGTTCTCGGCCACCATCGGCGCCAGATTGAGACGCTTGGCGTGGTCGCGCGGCATGGGCGTGCAGACGATGCCGGAGGTGTGGCGCACGATGAACGCCATCTTTTCCGGGGTGCAATGCACCGCCGCGACGATCAGGTCACCCTCGTTCTCGCGCCCGTCATCATCCATGACAACGACGATTTCACCGCGTTCGAACGCGCGCAGCGCATCGACGACCCGTTTCTGATTGTAAGCCATGTATGCGCCTCTTGATTAGATGCCTTAGATGCGGCCGGTCTGGCCGCGATGTCTGAGATAATGATCGGCAATCGCGCAGGCAACCATCGCTTCGCCGATGGGAACAGCGCGGATGCCGACGCAGGGATCGTGCCGGCCCTTGGTCATCACATCCACCTGTTTGCCATCGGCATCGATGCTCTGGCGCGGGGTGAGGATGGATGAGGTGGGCTTGACGGCAAAGCGCGCGACGATGGGTGCGCCGCTGGAAATGCCGCCGAGAATGCCGCCCGCATGATTGGACAGGAAAATCGGCTTGCCGTGATTGTCCATGCGCATCTGGTCGGCGTTTTCCTCGCCGCTGAGTGTGGCCGCTGCGAAACCATCACCGATTTCCACGCCCTTCACCGCATTGATGGACATGAGATAGCTGGCAATATCCTGATCGAGCTTGCCATAGACGGGCGCACCAAGCCCCGCCGGTACATTGTCAGCGACGATTTCAACGACGGCGCCGATGGAGGAACCCGCCTTGCGGATACCGTCGAGATATCCGGCGAAGAGGTCGACGGAGCCGGGGTCCGGCGTGAAGAACGGGTTGTTGTCCACCTCGTCCCAGTCCCAGCGGTCACGGTCGATCGTGTGAATGCCCATGCCCACCAGCGCACCGCGCACGATCAGGCCGGGGACGACCTTGCGGGCAATGGCCCCGGCGGCAACGCGCGCCGCGGTTTCCCGCGCCGACGAGCGGCCGCCGCCGCGATAGTCGCGGATGCCGTATTTGACGTCATAGGTGTAATCGGCGTGGCCGGGACGGTACTGGCGGGCGATATCGCCATAATCCTTGGAGCGCTGGTCCGTGTTCTCGATCATCATCGAAATCGGCGTGCCCGTGGAGATCATGGTGACGCCGTCATCCTGCAGCATGAAGCCGGACAGGACTTTCACCTGATCCGGCTCGCGCCGCTGGGTGGTGTATTTCGATTGGCCGGGCTTGCGTTTGTCCAGATAGGCCTGAATCTCGGCTTCGGTAAAGCTGATACCGGGCGGACAGCCATCGACCACGCAACCAAGCGCGATTCCATGGCTTTCACCCCAGGTGGTGACACGAAAAAGATGACCGAAAGTATTATGCGACATGAGATTACCCGGCGTTATGTCAGGGGGTTTTATGAGCGTTTACGCCTGTGGTCAAACCCGCCGCTGAAATTCCTTCGTCCACCACGAAAAAAGCAATTGTTTTGCCACAAATGCGCGCTTTAAGGTGACGTACAAATCGGCCACCAGATTTTGATTAAAGAGGATATCAAAATGCGTTTCATCGTCGCGACCTTCATGTTCGTCGCTTCCCTGCTTCCGGTCGGCGCGCTCGCTGACGATGCGCAGGGCACCATCACCAAAATCGACGAAGACAATTCGACGATTACGCTCGACGATGGCAAGGTCTACAAGCTGCCGGGCGAATTCGACTTCAGCGCCATCGACAAGGGCATGAAGGTCACGATCATGTTCGATCTGGTCAACAAAGAGCGCTTCATCACCGATATCGAAGAATCGGTGCAATAAGCACCTGTTCGTCACAAGCCGAGGCCTGGATGGTTACATCCAGGTCAGACTACCCTTCTCAAGGCGCAGAATTTTATCCTGAGTGATGGCAAGGTTCGCCGCATCATGGCCATCAAGGCCCTCCACCATCTGGAAAATCGTGCGCATGCAGCCGCCATGCGTGACGCATACGGTCGGCTCCCGCACCTCTGACAGCCAGTTCCCTATCCGTATTGCCAGAATGGCGTAGCTTTCGGCGGTAGGTCCCGGCGGCACAAAGTTCCATTTGTCGCGGGCCCGTGCGGCCACAAGGTCGGGAGAACGGGCTTCGATGTCTTCCAGCATGTAACCTTGCCAAGCACCGAAATTCACCTCCATGAGGCGGGCATCGGTGCGGTAGGCCCAGGGATCGATCCCCATGCGGGTTCTGATGCGCTCCATCGTATCGCGCGTGCGGCGCAAAGGGCTGGCGACAAAGTCGAAACCCGCGCCCTCCCCGATCAGGGATTTGAGCATATCGCCGTTGCGTGCGGCCTGCTGCTGGCCGCGCGCATTGATATCGACGTCTTCCTGCCCCTGGATTCGCTCGGACACGTTCCAGTCCGTCTCGCCGTGACGCGAGAAATAAACAATCGAGTCCGGCAGATGCACTTTGGAGCTAGTCCTTGACGACAGAGATATCCGGCGCGTCCACAGCCTTCATGCCAACGACATGATAGCCGCTGTCGGCATGGTGAATTTCGCCCGTGACCGAACGAGACAGGTCGGAGAGGAAATACAGGCCGGCATCGCCGACTTCCTCGATGGTAACGGTACGGCGCAACGGGGCGTTGTATTCGTTCCATTTGAGGATGTAGCGGAAATCACCGATGCCCGACGCGGCCAGCGTCTTGATCGGACCAGCGGAGATCGCATTGACGCGGATATTGTCCGGGCCGAGATCCACTGCCAGATATTTCACGCTGGCTTCCAGCGCCGCCTTGGCAACGCCCATGACGTTGTAATTCGGCATGACCTTTTCCGCGCCGTAATAGGTCAGCGTCAGGATCGAGCCGCCATCGGTCATCAGCTTTTCCGCGCGCTTGGCAACGGCCGTCAGCGAGAACACCGAAATCAGCATGGTCTTGGTGAAATTCGCTTCTGATGTATCGACATAGCGGCCGGTCAGTTCGTCCTTGTCGGAGAAACCGATGGCATGCACCAGAAAGTCGATCTTGCCCCACTTCTCTTCCAGAGCGGCAAAGCACGCATCGATGGTCGAGGCATCCGAAACATCGCAATGGCCGCAGAGAAAAGCCCCGAGTTCCTGCGCCAGAGGCTCGACGCGCTTCTTCAGCGCATCACCCTGATAGGTGAAAGCAAGCTCGGCACCGGCATCATGGGCCGCCTTGGCAATGCCCCAGGCGATCGACCGATTATTGGCAACGCCCATAATAAGTCCGCGTTTACCTTGCATCAAACCAGTTTTGGCGGTCATTTACCAACCCTTCACGAAAGACATATGATTGATTTGCGGTATCGCACAGCCCGCGCCGGGCTTCAAGCATCGTGTCAGTTTCGTCAAGGATTTTCGGGAACCGTTGATTTTCAGAGACTCGAATCGCGCAGAAATGCTTCCAATGCCGCATCACCATGCTCGGGCAACATGACGCGAACATGAACAAAGAGATCGCCGTGACCATCCGGCTTTTTCGGCAAACCCTTGCCTTTCAGGCGCAAAACCCGGTCAGAACTGGTCCATGGCGCTATTTTCACCGCCACACGGCCATTCAGGGTCTCGACTTCCTGCCGGGAACCGAGTGCCGCATCGCGCAATGACACCGGCAAGTCGAGATGCAGGTCGTGGTCTTCCACCTTGAATTTCGGATGCGGCTTGAAACGTATCGTGACCAGCGCATCGCCGGGTGTTCCACCGGGAATGGCCTCGCCCTGCCCCTTCAGGCGAATCGTTTGACCATTTTCAACCTGCGCGGGCAGCTTGATCGCCAGCCTTTTACCGTTTGGAAAAACCGCTTCAACCTTCTCGGCACCGACAGCCTGCTCAAGCGTCACGTCGATGGTGGCCTGGAGGTCCGTGCCTTTGCGCGGGCCTGCACGGCGCTGTCCGCCGCCGAAAGCGCCGGCGCCCTCGCCGAAGAGGCTGCTCAGAATATCTTCAGCACCAAAACCGGCGGTGCTGCGGTAGTCGAATCCGCCGGACCGCGCACCCCGTGCACCGCCAAAACCGGCGAAGGGATCGCCGCCGCCGGAAAACCCTTCGAAACCCTGCGGCGCCCGCTGCTTGCCCTCGGCGTCGATCTCGCCCCGGTCAAACTGCCCGCGACGGTCCTTGTCGCCGATGATCTCATAGGCCTGGTTGATCTCGGAGAAATTTGCCTGCGCCTTCGGGTCATCCTGGTTCTGGTCAGGATGATATTTCTTGGCGAGCTTGCGAAACGCCGACTTGATTTCTTCAGGCTTCGCCGTCTTGGCGACGCCCAGCACGGTATAAGGATCGCGCATGTGTGTGCCCTTCCTAGTGGAACGAATGTGACATTCGCATATTCCTCGTCATGTACAATGGGATGCGAATGTCACATTCGTTCCACTGGCATAAACGGGGTGCGTTGGGGATTTGCCCGTTATATGCGCATCGATAGGAAGAAATTCCAGACTTTCTGTCAAGAAATCTGCAATCGCTGCCCGGTTCCATCGAAAATATCATTCAGTTGCAGAGAATCAAATCGGCGCGAAGGATTTCAGCGTCCATTGTCCGCCGTCCTGCATGCAGGTCTCACCCTTGTAGAGCATGACGCCGTCAAAAGATTCGCGCGATGTCTGGAATTCACGGCAGAGCCCTGTCTCGGTCTTCTTCTCGGCGATTGCCGTGATCGTGCCCTGACTGCCGGTCTCCGGATTGGACCATGGCAGCGGCTTGTTGCCCCATTGGGTGAAGTTCAGGGCAGACACGATATTGCGGACCGTCGACTGGTCGGCGGCACCCTTGGCATCCACCTGCGGCGCCGGAGCAACCGAACCCGTCACCGTCGCCTTGTCCGGGACCGCGTTCTCGACGCTGAAGCTTTTCATGGCACAGCCGGAGAGAAGACAGAGCACAAAAACAGCGGCAAACGGCGCAGTCCGCACCGGAATTTTCGCCCCAAGGTTCTTGATATCTGGTATTGCCAATGCCAAACGCATATCTCTCTTTAACAAGGTCAACCAGCTATGACTATGGGTGAAATGAAGTTAACAACCGGTGACTTCACAGAAAAAACCGAACCCTTCGCGCTCTTCGACGAATGGCTCAAAGATGCAACCAAATCCGAGCCGAATGACCCGAATGCTGTTGCTCTGGCAACGGTGGATAGTGATGGCCTGCCGGATGTCCGCATGGTTCTTCTTAAAGGTTTTGACGAGCAAGGCTTTGTTTTTTATACAAATTTTGAAAGTCAGAAAGGTCAGGAAATACTGGGCTCAATGAAGGCCGCCATGTGTTTTCATTGGAAAACGCTGCGCCGTCAAGTGCGTGTGCGCGGTCCGGTGGAAATTGTCAGCGATGCGGAAGCCGATGCCTACTACGCCACCCGCCCGCGCGGCAGCCGTATCGGCGCCTGGGCTTCCAAGCAATCGCGGCCGTTGGAAAGCCGTTTTGCCCTGGAAAAAGCCGTTGCGGAATACACTGCCCGCTATGCCATCGGCGAGATACCCCGCCCCGCCCACTGGTCGGGCTTCCGCATTCGCCCGACATCCATTGAATTCTGGCATGACCGGCCTTTCCGCCTGCACGACCGCGTGATTTTCAGCCGCGCGACGCCGGATGGCGACTGGGGTAAAACCCGCTTGTACCCATAGGGCTCTTCAGCCCTTCTTGCGCGTCAGGAAGGCCATCAGGGCGCCCCGTGCTTCTTCCGACTGGAGCCGTTCAGCAAAATGCCCGGCTTCCAGTTTGATGCGCTCGACCGTTTCGGCGCGCGGCATGCGCAGGAGATCGCGCGAGATCCGCATGGCTTCCGGCGGCTTGGCGGCAATTTCCGTCGCCACGGCTAGAACAGTGCTTTCCAGCTGGTCCGCCTCGACGATCCGGTAGACAAGACCGGCGTCCTTCGCTTCGGCCGCGTTCAGCCCGGCGCCCATCGCCAGGAAGGCGAAGGCCTGCTGACGGCCCATCAGGGCAGGTCCGAGCAGGCTCGAACCCGCTTCGGGTACAAGACCCAGATCGACGAAGGGCGTCTTGAACAGGGATTGCGGCGTGGCGAAGGTCAGATCGCAATGGAAATTGAGCGTCGAGCCGATGCCGATGGCAAGCCCATCCACACCCGCCACAACCGGCTTGCTGCAGTTGGTCAATGTGATGAGGAAGTCAACGACCTCGGTGCCCATCGTACCCGACGTAGCAAAGGCCATGAAATCCTGCAGATCATTGCCGGAGGAGAAGGCGCCCGGCACCCCCAGAAAAACATGGGCGCGGATATCCGGATTCGCATCGCCTTCCACCAGCGCTTCGGTCATGGCCGTATACATGGCCCGTGTCAGGGCATTCTTCTTGTCCGGGCGGTTCATCCGAATGGTCTGGACGGCGCCATGGCGCTCGATGACGATGTGATCTGACATGACGTTTCCCTATTGCAATGCGGCGCGGGCACCGAGCAGGCTCGGCGCACCGTTGATGACGCGATCTCTCAGCGCCGACGTTTCGTTGAGAAGATTTTCGGCAAAGAATCGCGCAAGAGTCGTCCAGCCGGTATTGTCGCCACCCAGAGCACCCTTGGCGAGATAGGTTGCACCGGCAGCCAGGCCGAAGAGGCGCAGATAGGGCGTCGCTCCGGCAAGCGCATTGCTGATGTCACCACCGGCAAGGGTCTGCTGCAGCCAGAGCGTGGTTGCCTCCAGATCGTCAAGACCGGCCTGCAGGCGCTCCGCCGTGTTGCCGAAATCGGTGCTGTTGCTCAGCGAAACGGCTTCGGCCACCGTGCGCAGCTCGGCGATATAGGCCTTGACGTGGTTGCCGCCATCGAGCGGCAGCTTGCGCTGGACGAGATCGATGGCCTGAATGCCGTTGGTTCCCTCATAGATCGGGGCAATGCGGGCATCGCGCAAAAATTGCGCCGCACCAGTTTCTTCGATGAAGCCCATGCCGCCGTGAATCTGGATGCCGATCGAGGCAACGTCCACACCCACATCGGTGGAAAACGCCTTGGCGACCGGCGTCAGCAGGTTGGCGCGATCCGCCCAGTGCCTTTTGTCGTCATCTGCGCCGGTCCGCGCCATATCCAACGCGTGGGCGCAGGCATAGGCGATGGAGCGGGCCGCGCCGGTCAGGCCCTTCATGGTCAGGAGATTGCGCTGCACGTCGGGGTGTTCGATGATCGGGCTCATGCCTTCGCCGGTCCAGCCTGGCGCGCGCATCTGGCGGCGCTCCTGCGCATAAGACAGGGATTTCTGATAGGCGGCCTCCGCCACCGCGACACCCTGGATGCCCACGGCCAGCCTTGCATTGTTCATCATGGTGAACATGCAGGCCAGACCGCGGTTTTCTTCGCCGATAAGCCAGCCGATGGCCCCCGGCTTCGCGTCCTTGGTAAAACCATCGCCATAGATCATCGTGCAGGTGGGCGAGCCGTGAATGCCCATCTTGTGCTCGACGCCGCTGCAGAACACATCATTGCGGGCGCCGAGCGAACCATCGGCATTCACCAGGAATTTCGGCACCAGAAACAGCGATATCCCCTTGGTTCCGGCAGGCGCATCGGGCAGGCGCGCAAGAACCAGATGGATGATATTGTCCGTAAGGTCATGCTCGCCATAGGTGATGAAAATCTTCTGACCGAAAATGCGGTACGTGCCGTCATCGGCCCGCTCGGCCCGCGAGCGCAATGCTCCCACATCGGAACCGGCCTGCGGTTCGGTGAGATTCATGGTTCCCATCCACGCGCCGGAGACGAGCTTTGGCAGATAGGTGTGTTTCAGATCATCCGTCGCGTGGGCTTCAAGCGCCTCGATGGCGCCAAGCGTCAATGTCGGCCCGATGCCAAAAGCCATGGAGCCGGAATTCCACATTTCCAGTGCCGCCACCGCGAGCATCATCGGCAGACCCTGTCCGCCGAACTCTTCCTTGCCGGTCAGGGCGTTCCAGCCGGCACCGATCCAGTCGCTGTAAACATCTTTCCAGCCGGGCGGCATGGTGACTTCGGCATCTTTCAGCGGTGTTCCGTGCTTGTCACCAACCTCCAGGAGCGGCGCAACGCGCGTGGACGCGAATTTACCGGCCTCTTCCAGGATGGCATCGACCAGATCGTCGGAAAGGTCGGCAAAACGCCCGGCGGCGATGGCCTCGTCCAGACCTGCAATTTTCTTCAACGTGTGTGCGATTTCCTCGACGGGCGCCCGGTACATTGATCACAAGTCTCCTCATCCAGTGATGCTGCGTCGTTGCGGATAGACATTGCCGCCCTCAGCCTGGCAAGGCAAGTGGATTTTTACGTAAACGTAAGAAAATCTGCCCTTTGACCCTTCAGCGGCGCGGTCTGTTCGGCACCGCAGATACATGATCCCGCGACTCCGACAGGCGTTCTCGCCGATCAGCCCTTGTGCTTTACGGCATTTTAACCATGAACCAGCGATCATGGGCGCTTGTATCCGAAGCCGCAGACCACGAGGTGTGAAGGGACAGGCATTTGACAATCCGAGCGCAGGTTTTCGCCCTTGCTGCCCTTGTCACCGCGTTGATGTCCAGCGCCCCTTCCCGTGCGGACTCCCAGTTCCAGATCCCCTGGTCCAACCAGCAGCGCGCCATCGTTCTCGACGGCTATGAGCACAATTCATTCAATCTCCCGGAAATCGTCAAGGATCCGCGCATTGCCGCCTTCATTCACAAGGCATCCGATGGCATGCCTGCCGCCTATCATTGCGGACGCATTGCCGATGTGAAGGATCAGGAAATATGCCGCCGCATCTGGCGCAACTACGCGGTGTCGCGCGAGCTCTACCAGACACGGCGCGTTCTGGCCAAAGCGCTCGGCCTGAAATGGGGCTCCTACCACCTGGCCCGTCCCGGCAACCCGATAGAACAGGCGAACCATTTCATCGATTATGCCGAGCCGACCAGCGACGAGTTGATGGCCATCGATATCGAGGACAACGACCCCGCCCGGTTCATGTCGCTGGCGGACGGCGAGATCTTCGTCGCCCAGATCAAGCTGCGCACCGGCCGCTATCCCGTGCTTTACACCAATGGCACCACGGCCAAATATATTGCCGATCACCGGCTGGCACTGCCGATCCTGTCGCGCCTGCCGCTCTGGTATGCGCGGTACGAGACCGACATCGCCCCGCATTTTCCGAAAGGCAACTGGCAGGACTATGCGCTCTGGCAATTTGCCTCGCAGAACAATTGCAGCAAAACGCGCTGCCCCTACCGGCCCAATGGCACGAACCGCGACATCGACGTGAACATCGCCGATATGACCGTTGCGGAACTGAAACGCGCATGGCCGTTCGACACGCTCGTACCGGCGGTGCTGCCCGACGACATGCCGAAACCCGGCGAGCGGCCTGCTTTGCCCAGCGATATTCTGATGGCGTCGATGGAGCCGCCGCTTGTCGATTATAGCGGGTTGCGGCAGATACCGGACCTGCTCATCGCCGCTGCGAAAGGACTGGCTGCTACCGTGCAAGCCTCTATCGATGGCCTCGGCGACACACCGCAGGCGGTCGATACCATGGTGACGGCGTCCGTCATGCGTATTGCCAAATCACATCCAAGCGAAAAACTGACACTGGAAACGATCGGGAACAGCCTGCGAGCACCGATGACAACACCCGATGACCACCCGGACAGCCATCTGATCGCCGGCTTGGTTGGTTTCTGCTTTGATGAAACCAGCACGGACATGAGCCATCTGCCGGCCTATGCCATGCAGCGCTGACCTTCAGAGAAAAGCAGGCACGTGAGCGCATGCGCCTGCTTCAAAGCTCATCCGCGTGTTTGCGCAATCTCAAGAAAAAACAACGTCATCCGGCGAGAGATCGGCAAGAGACACATGCTCGATCAGAATGCCGCTGGAATCGCCGTCAAAGCTGACATAGACGCCGTCAGCCGTGTCGTGCGACGCGGCGAGAAAACTGTCGAAATCGTGAATGCCGGTGCTGCCCGCGGTGAAATCGCGAAGATTGATAACGTCACCCTCCGCCACATTGAAATCCGCGATGTGGTCAACACCGCCAAGGGTTTTGGCATCGAATATGAATGTATCCGCGCCCGCGCCACCGAAGAGATGGTCCGTGCCGGTACCGCCATCCAGGAAATCGTTGCCCGAGCCGCCCTTGAGTATGTCGTCACCCGCACCGCCCAGCAGCGTGTCATTGCCGTCGCCGCCATTGAGCGTATCGTTGCCAGCACCGCCATCGAGGTAATCATTGCCACGGCCGCCGAAGAGAACATCCTTGCCGTCACCGCCCCAGATGCGGTCATCGCCATTGCCGCCGTCGATGTAATCGTTGCCGGCATCGCCATGGATCTCATCATTGCCGCCGCCGCCGAACAGCGTGTCGTTGCCATCGCCGCCAAATATGCGGTCATTGCCGTCGCCGCCTTCGACGCGGTCGTCACCTGCGCCGGCGTTGACATCGATATGGGAAAAATTCGTCGCAATGATCTTGTCGTTGCCAGCTCCTGTCGTCAGCTCAAGCCGCTCCAGGTCGATGAAATAGAGATGATTGGCCGGAACCGTCGCATCCCCGAAAAAGAGGTGGCCGCTGGAACCGTTGAACGTGACCGGTTCGGCAGAGTGGGAAAGATCGACCGCAAGGGTGTCGATACCCGCGCCGCCGCGCGCTGCGCCGCCAACGCCGTTGAACACCAGCCGGTCGTCTCCATCACCGCCTTCAAGCTGGTCAAAACCGCTCGAACTGGTCAGAATGTCATTCCCGGCCCCGCCATAGAGAAAGTCATTGCCCGCGCCGCCGTCGAGAATATCATTGCCGCCAAGACCCCAGAGATTGTCGTTCTCGTCCGTCCCGTGCAGAACATCGCTTGTGCCACCACCCACTATTTTCGCCATCGAAATGATCTCCCAAAAAGCCTGTGATGGCGGAGTATATGTAAGGACATGTGACAAGCAAGTGTCGTTTTATGAAAACAAAAAACAATATGTATACTATTTTTACTTGTAAAATATTTCAAATTTATAAGTAAAATTTACAGTGCCTTCAGGTCGACACGCACGCATGAATTTTTCTCATCCGGACCTCCTGCCGCCTTCGCGGAAGATGTGTGCAAGGTCCGTTTTGCGCAACGGCCACATCCGAATTTTGACCAGAGGTGACCGGCATTTTCCCGGAGTTATCCACGCTAAAAACCGATATTAAGCATTTGTTCAGGTTAACAAGACATTCCGGAAATCGTGAGAATTGCAGCTGATCAAAGGATGCTACCTTTGCGCGATCAGCCCCAATCCACAGTTTCACAATGAGATAATGACCCCACGCAGCGCCCGCGCCCAAAACCGTATCCTGATCATCATGGCCTGTTTCATCGGGATTTTCTGCATTATCAGCGGGCGGCTGGTCTTTTACGGCATGAAGGACGATCCGGTGGATTTCAATGGACCGACGGGCTCCATTCTGGCCTCCCGTCCGGACATTCTCGACCGCAATGGTGCGGTGCTGGCAACCGATATCAACACCGTCTCGCTCTATGCCGAACCGCGCAAGATCATCGACCCGGATGAGGCGTTCGAGCTGCTTGCCACTGTCCTGCCCGATCTCAATTTCGAGCAGACCTACGCCCGCCTGAAGGGCAAGGCCGGCTTTGCCTGGCTGAAGCGCGGCCTGACACCGAAGCACAAGAGCCAGATCATGGCGCTGGGCATACCCGGGATCGGCTTTCGCACGGAGAAATCCCGCTTCTATCCCGGCGGCCCGACGGCGGCGCATATTCTCGGCCTGGTCAATGTCGACAATCAGGGCATTGCCGGCATGGAGAAGTATATCGACTCGCAGGGTCTGTCGGACCTGCGCGATGTCGGCCTTGCCCATGCGCGCAAGCTCGCACCGGTCAAGCTTTCCATTGACCTCAGAGTCCAGCACGTGGTGCGCGACGTGCTGGTCAATGCGGTCGAACGCTACCGCGCCATTGCAGCGGGCGCCGTGGTGCTCGACGCCGATACCGGCGAAGTCCTGGCGATGGGTTCGGTGCCGGATTTTGATCCGAACAATCCGTTCAACGCGCTGGAGAAGGACCGGCTCAACCGCATGTCGGCCGGTGTCTACGAGATGGGCTCGACCATCAAGACCTTCACCACGGCCATGGCGCTCGATTCCGGCAAGGTGGATCTCAACAGCACCTTCGACGCCACCCGCCCAATCACCATCGGCCGCCAGACCATCCACGATTTCCACGGCAAACGCCGCGTGCTGACTTTGCCGGAAGTATTCCTGTTTTCCTCCAATATCGGTTCAGCCAAGGAAGCGGATGTGGTCGGTATCGAAGGGCATCGTGAATTCCTGGTCCGGCTCGGCCTGCTCGACCGGATGCAGACGGAATTGCCCGAGGTGGCGCGGCCGACAGAGCCGAAAGTATGGAAGAAGGTCCACTCGATCACGATTTCCTTCGGCCATGGCATGGCCACCACGCCGCTGCAGACCGCAGTCGGTGCCGCAGCCCTGCTCAACGGCGGCATGTTGATCGCGCCGACATTCCTGCCGCGCGGCATTGAAGAAGCGCGGACCATGGCCAAGCGGGTGGTCAGCAAGAAGACCAGCGATGATCTGCGCTATCTCTACCGGCTGAATGCCCAGAAGGGCACGGGCGGCTCCGCCAGCCGGACGCAGGTTCCCGGATATCGCGTGGGCGGCAAAACCGGAACCGCCGAAAAAGTCGTCAACGGACGCTATTCGAAGGACGTGCGCTTCAACACCTTCATCGCCGCCTACCCCATCGAGAACCCGCGCTATGTCGTGCTGACAATCATCGATGAACCCAAGCCCGTCGACGGGCAGGTCGCCGCCGGCGCCGGCCTCAACGCGGCACCGATGGCCGCGGAAATCATCCGGCGCTCGGCCAATATTCTCGGCGTGCTTCCGGTGTTCGAGACGGCAGAGGATTAGGCCGGGATGGCCTTGAACATGATCGTGGTGGCGTCGAGATGATCCTTGAACGGATCACGGCAGTAGTCCGGAATAATCCCGGCAATCTGATAACCCAGACCCAGGTAAAGCGGTTCCGCCTTGTCGCCGGTCCGCGTGTCCAAGGTGATCAACCCCCGTCCCAACCGGTGCGCCGCACTTTCCAGCTCGACCATCAACGCCTTGGCGATTCCCTGGCGGCGGAAATCCGGATGCACCATCACCTTGCGGATTTCGGCCCGGTGCGGCTGATTGGGCGGCGTATCGTAATCAAGCTGGCCGGTTCCCGCGATCCTTCCGTCTTTACGGACCACGAGCAACAATCGTTTGCCCTGCCGGACCGCAGGAAGCACGCTCATCATCCAGAACGCCTCCGCGTCCGCTTGCGAGAACGGCAAGACAAAGCCGATGCTGGCACCGCCATGCACACAGACATGCAGGAGCGCGCCGAGCGCCTGCGCATGGGCCTCGATGTCATCGGCATGAAAAACAGCACTATCGTTGGTCAATGGGGCCTCACAGCATGAAAAGCACATAGCGTGCACCGGAATGTTCGGATGTGGCGAAGGCGCTGGGCCCGAACAGCTGATAGCGCAGGCAGTCGCCGGGATTGAGAGCATGGGTCTGGCCATCGACGGTCACCTCAAGCTGGCCTTCGATCAGCAGCAAATGGTGTTCGAGACCCGGCCGTGGCGGGTTGTCATAGGAAATGCTGGCGCCCGGATCGAGTTCGCATTCCAGCATCTCTCCCGCCAGGGTCTGCGCCGGCGGCGATACGGAACGGCGCTTGAAGCCGACACTCGGATCAATCCACACGGCTTGCGCATCGCGGCGGATCAGCGGTGCGAACTCATCCTCGACCATATGCATCAACCGCGACATCGTGAGGCCATAGGTGGAGCACAGCTTGCCGAGCACCTGGGCGGTGGGGCTGACCTCGGCATTTTCGAGCCGGGACAGCGTCGCACGGCTCACCATGCTGCGGCGGGCAAGCTCATCCAGCGACCACTCGCGCTCCGCCCGCAATGCTTTGAGGCGCTTGGCGATGCGTTGATCCATAGCAGCGGTATCAATCGAGACATTTTCCATATATGAGAAATTATCTCTATATAGGAAATATGTCAACCGCGTCTCATGGAGGTATTCCGGATGTTGGCGCCGCTTGTGTCCCAATCGATGGGCGCTTAGCATCTCATCACATCCTATCAAACTGCGCCGGAGTTCCCCGCCATGCACATGCTTCATCACATTTCGCTCGGCGTTGCCGATATCGAGCGCGCGGCATCTTTTTACGACGCGGCGCTTGCTCCGCTTGGATATGTCAGGGTCTGGGAGGATTTGCGGCCGGGTGAAGCGGATCAGGCGGTCGGCTATGGCGCGCCGGGTGGCGGCGACAAGCTGGCGATCAAGCATCGCCCGGAGGGCCAACACGCGCCCGGGCCCGGCTTTCACCTTGCCTTTGCCGCACCGGATCGGCGAGCTGTCGACCGGTTTCATGCGGCGGCTCTCAGCCATGGCGGCAGCGACAACGGCAAACCCGGCTTGCGGCCTCATTACGGCGCGCATTATTACGCAGCCTTTGTCATCGATCCCGACGGACACCGCATCGAGGCCGTTTTCAATCAACCGGAATGATCGGAGAGACGGATGGGCGACATGACACCCCGGCCAAAACCGAATGCCGCTTCCGCCCGGACACTTTTTGTCTATAGTTCCAGTTCCATTCCCCTGGGACCCACGTCCGGAGCAGCACATGCCATCCACCGAACTTTTGATCGCTTTTTTCATCACCACGGCGATCTTTGCCTATATTCCCGGCCCCGCCATGCTGTACGCGGCGGCACAAACCATTGCGCGCGGCCGCTGGTCCGGGCTGATGGCGGCATTCGGCATTCATCTCGGCGGCTATGTGCATGTGTTTGCTGCGGCGGCCGGATTGTCGGTGCTGTTCCATGCCGTGCCGGTGCTTTATCTCGCGGTCAAATTCTGCGGCGCGGCCTATCTGGTCTGGCTTGGCATTTCGCTGTTTCGCGCCAAGGTCAATGGCGATGTCACCATGCCGGGCGTGGAGCAGAAATCCGCCCGCCGCGCCTTTCTTGAAAGCATCAGCGTCGAGGTTCTTAACCCGAAGACGGCGATTTTCTTCATGGCGTTCCTGCCGCAGTTCATCGACACCTCGGCGGCGTTTCCGGTCTGGCTGCAGTTCGTGCTGCTCGGAACCATGGTCAATCTGATGTTCTCTTCCGCCGATCTGGTCTGCGTGATCCTGGCGGGAGCCGTGGTCACGCGCCTGAAGCGCTCAAGCCATGCCCAGCGGCTGATGCAGCGTGCCGGCGGAACAATCCTGGTGGGGCTCGGCGTTCATCTCGCCCTGCAGAAGAGCTGATCTAGCCTCGTCCGTCCGGATAGACCGCCGGTCCCTTGATCTCGATCTTGTTGCCGAAGGGATCGCGGATGTAAAACGAGTGTCCCATACCGCGGGCGCCGCCATGCATCGCCTCCCGCTCGATCTCGACCCCATGGGCATCGAGATGGGCGCGCAGCGCTTCATGATCGAACGGCCCGGTTGCGATGCAGACATGATCGACGTTGCGCCCGCCCGTCACCGGCGGAACAGCACTGGCGGCGCCGGGGTGGGTCATGTCCCACAGGACGATCAGCGCCGACCCGCACCAGACCTGCTCCATCCCGAGCGCCGGATAGATATAGCCAGGCCGGCAGCCGAGAACCTCGTAATAGAATTTCAGCGCGGACGGCATGTCATCGACGAGAAAGACCACATGATCGATGCCCACCAGAGAAAACGGAACACTCGTTGCCTGCATGGATGTCTCCTCGGGTTCTGATATCCTGGGTGTGAACCGTATCCCGTAAAGCAAAATCCGGAACGCCCCTGCCAAGGCGCTCCGGATCTGGGATACTCAAAGGGCCTGTTCAGCGGCCGTCGGGGGTTTTTGTACCGCCCCATTTGTCCTTCACGGCGTCAAAATGCTCTTCCGGCTTGTATTCGGCAACCTGCAGGCCAACCTGCTTTGCCGTCAGGCGGCCCATGGCGGAAAGAACCTGATAGCTGCTGACGACGCTGTCATGCTCCGCCTGCACCAGCGCGAGCTGGCCTGTGATGACATCGGCCTGAGCATTCAAGACGTCGAGGGTGGTGCGCTGCCCGACCTTGCGCTCTTCGATCACGCCATTGAGCGCAAGCTGGGCTGCGGCCACAACGCTCCTCTGCGCCACAATCGAGGCTCTCGCGGCATCCAGTTTTGACCAGGCGGCCGCAACGGCCTGACGGACGCTGTCTTTCGACACATCCACCTCGATGCGCCGCTGGCCGAGATTTTCCTTCGACTGGCGCACTGTTGCCGCTGTTCGACCGGCCCCATAGATCGGAATCGTCACGTTCAGTTTGGCCGATGCTGCGGAATTGTTGGGTGAGGTCGCCGATCCGCCCTGGAAAAAATCCGTCCGGCTGAGCGTTCCCGTGGCGCCGGCCTGCGGCAGCAGCACACCCTCGTTCACCTTGACCTGATACCCGGCAACATCGGTGTTGAGTTTCGCAGCCCCGATCAGCGGATGATTGGCATCGGCGATGGAATAGGCCTGATTGAGCGATTTCGGCAAGGATTTGGCGGTTGCCGCCGCAGTCAGAGACCCTGGAGTAGCCCCGACGGTCTGGATGTAGGTGGCTTCGGCAATCTTCACATTGGCACGGGCGGTATTGCGGTCGTTGACGGCTGTCGCCTGCGATGCTTCTGCCTGGGCGACGTCGGTGCGGGTGCCCTCGCCCACATCGAACCGTGCACGGTTGGAGCGCACCTGCTCGTTGAGGAATGCCAGGTTCTTTTCGCGCAGAGCAACAATCTGGCGGTTGAGGTAGACATCCATATAGGCCTGCACGGTCGTCGCCAGAATATTCTGCTCACTGCCGCGCAAGTTTTCGCGGGCCGCAAGCACACCGGTCTCTGCCGCCGCAACGTTGTTCCTGGTCTGGAAACCATCGAACAGCATCTGGTCAACCTCGACACCTTCGGTGGAGGAGCTTTTCGTTACTGCCCTTTGGCCATCAATTTTGCTGCGCTCTGTATTGACCGAGACCTGGCCGGTCACCCTCGGGCGGTAACCGGATTTGGCAATCGCCACGTTCTCGTCCGTTACCCGGACGCCCGCGCGGTTCGCATTCAGCGTCGAATTGTTCTGATAGGCCTTCGACATCGCGCCGAAAATCGTTTCGGCCATGGAAGGCGTTGCTGTCAGAACCGAAGTCATCAGCAGGATCGCAGTGAGGCTTCGCTTGGCTGTTATGGACACGGTGAATTTCTCCGACAGTTTGAACAGAGGACTCGGCTCAGCGAACCGTTCGTTCCGATTTGCATGAGACATTGCGCTACGAACCGCCGATGTCAATGTTGAAAACCGGATGAACGGCGTTTTTACTATACCTCACCCTTCTCGCGGGCGATAGCGCGCCAGCCGATATCACGCCGGTAAAAGCCTTCCGGCCAGTCGATCCGGGCAATCGCAGCATAGGCGGCGTCCTGCGCCTGCTGCACCGTTTTGCCGCTCGCTGTGACATTAAGCACACGCCCGCCATTGGCGACAAGCGCGCCGTCTTTCTCGGCGGTGCCCGCATGGAATATTCTTACCGTATCCGATTGCGCCGCATCGGCACCCCGGATCACGCTGCCCTTCTGCGGAGATGCTGGATAGCCCTTTGCGGCCATGACGACGGTCAGCGCCGGATCGTCGTTCCAGCGCACCGACATCTGGTCCAGCGCGCCATCGGCGGCTGCCTTCAACAGGAGAAGCACATCGTCCTTCAGCCGCAGCATCAGCACCTGTGTTTCCGGGTCACCGAAGCGGGTGTTGTATTCGATCAGCTTCGGGCCGTCCCCGGTGATCATCAGGCCGGCAAACAGCACGCCGCTGAACGGCGCACCAATTTCCGCCATGCCGCGCATAGTCGGCTCGATCAGCTCGCGCATGGTGCGGTCGATGATCGCCTGCGTCATCACAGGTGCGGGCGAATAGGCGCCCATGCCGCCGGTATTGGCACCGGTATCGCCGTCGCCGACACGCTTGTGATCCTGTGCCGTGCCGAAAGGAAGGGCTGTCTTGCCATCGCAGAGGCAGAAGAAGCTGGCTTCCTCGCCATCGAGATATTCTTCCACCACCACTTCGGCGCCGGCGCCACCGAAGGCACCGTCAAAGCAGGCATCCACCGCGTCGAGGGCTTCCTGCACGGTCATGGCCACCACGACGCCCTTGCCTGCCGCCAGACCATCCGCCTTGACCACGATGGGCGCACCCTGCTTTTCCACATAGGCCCGGGCGGCTGCAGCATCGCTGAAGCGGCCATAGGCACCGGTCGGGATGTTGAAGCGGGCGCAGAGATCCTTGGTGAAGCCCTTTGAGCCTTCAAGCTGCGCAGCCGCCTTGGACGGGCCGAATACGGAAATGCCTGCGGCGCGCAGATCGTCGGCGATACCGGCAACCAATGGTGCTTCCGGGCCGACAACCACGAAATCAACCGCTTTTTCCTTGCAGAATGCAACGATGGCGGCGTGATCGGCCGGATCGAGCGCCACGCATTCGGCCTCATGCGCAATGCCGGGATTGCCGGGAGCGCAGTAGAGCTTTGTCAGCACAGGAGACGCCGCGATCTTCCAGGCCAGAGCGTGTTCGCGGCCACCGGAACCAATAAGCAAGACGTTCATCGTTTTCTGCTCCGTGCATGAAGGGGTTGCTGTGTCGGTATGGCGTCGGGCGCGAAGGGTCAAGCGCGCAATCACAGATTTGCCCCGAATTCAGGCGTAATTTACTTGACTGGCGCAGCGCCCGCTGCAAGGTCACGCCATGACACCGGAAAAAGACATCATACAGTCAAGCCAAGGCCGGGGCCGCGTTTTCGACGCGCCGTCGGGACATTGGGTTTATCGTGCACTGCCAGCCTGGCTCTGGCCCTACGCGCAGCTGGCGCGCTGGGACCGCCCCATCGGCTGGTGGCTCCTGCTTTGGCCCTGCTGGTGGTCCGTCGCCCTGGCGGCAAGTGCCGGCGCCAAGGTCGGCGATTCCGTCTGGTCGATCATTCCTTCCCCGTGGCACCTCGCCCTGTTCCTGATCGGTGCGGTCGCCATGCGCGGCGCGGGCTGCACCTATAATGATCTGGCCGACGAGGACATCGACAACCAGGTGGCGCGCACCCGTTCGCGTCCGCTGCCTTCGGGCCAGGTGACGCGCAAACAGGCCAAAATTTTTATAGTGCTGCAGGCGCTTGTGGGACTGCTGGTCGTCATCCAGTTCAACCTCTTCACCATTCTTCTCTCCATCGCCTCGCTGGTGATCGTTGCGATCTATCCGTTCATGAAGCGCATCACCAACTGGCCGCAGCTTGTGCTCGGGCTTGCCTTCTCCTGGGGTGCCCTTGTCGGCTGGTCCGCGCATTTCGGGGCACCAGCGACGCTGAAAGACTTTCTCCCGCCGCTGCTACTTTATGCCGGCTCGATCCTCTGGGTGATCGGCTATGACACGATCTACGCCCATCAGGACAAGGAAGACGATGCCCTCGTCGGCGTGGGTTCGACCGCGCGGCTGTTCGGCAGCCGCACCCGCGAAGCGCTGATGGTGCTCTATGGCGGCGCGTTGGCGCTGTTCCTCGGAGCCTTTGCCATGGCGGAAGTGCCCATGCCCGCCGTTGCCGGTCTTCTGGCGGCAGGAGCACATATGTACCGCCAGATCATGGTGCTCGACATCGACGATCCCGCACAATGCCTGCGCCTCTTCCACTCCAACAAGGTTGTCGGCTGGCTGATTTTTGCCGGACTGGTGCTCGGCGCGCTGTGGACGGTGGTCAAACCGTTCTTTTAGCTTGAACTGATCGCACTCAAGCCTTCAACCAAACGGTCAAGCTCAGCCTCGCTCGTGTAGAGCGCGGGCGAAACCCGCAGGCATTGGCCTTTGGCCACCCCGGTGCGCCGGACGGTCAGGACACGATGCTTGTCGCGCAGTGCCGTCATCAAGGCGTTGTTATCGTCCTTGCTGATCTTGCCCTTGATGCGGAACGACGTGATGCCGGCATGCATGGTATCATCGTCGGGCGTGAGGATTTCAACAGTTTCGATCGCCCGCGCCTGTTTCACCCAATAGTTGCGAAGATAGGTCAGGCGTGCCTGTTTGCGCTTCGAGCTGATCATCTCGTGCACATCGAGCGCGGCAGGCACGCTCAAGGTCGCGGCGAAGTTGGTCGTACCGGTATGAACACGCGAGCGGATATCGTCCTTCGGCCAGTCTTCATCGGCCAGATCGCGGTCGATATCGGCCAGCCTTTCCTTGCGAATGTACAGGAAGCCCATGCCAACCGGTGCGCCGATCCATTTATGCAGGTTGAAGCCGACGAAATCCGCGCCGAGATCAGTTACCTTGAAATCCATCTGCCCCCAGGAGTGGGCTGCATCAACCACCACATCCACGCCGCGGGCACGGGCCATGTCGGCAATCTCGCGAATGGGCATGACAAGCCCGGTGCGATGGGACAGATGGGTCAAAAGCAGCAGCTTTGCCTTGGGGGTCGCCTCCAGCACCGTGCGATAGGCATCCAGCACGGCTTCCCGCGTCGCCGGCTCCGGAATGGCGAAGGTCTTGACCTCGACGCCCCTGCGGCCCGCCAGCGCATTCATGGCATACTGCATGGAATCATAATCGAGATCGGAATAGATCACCGCATCGCCCGGCTGCAGCTTGTTGTAACCGGTGATCAGCTTTTGCAGGGCTTCGGTGGCGCCACGCGTCAGGGCGACCTCCTCCGGCGCTGCACCAACCGCCCCGGCAACCCGGTTGCGCACATCCTCGGCATCCTTGCCAAAGGCATTGCGGGCATAGACCGTATTCTGCCGGTTTACGCGCTGGGTGTTTTCCAGATAGGCCTGCAGCACAGGGCGGGCCATGATACCCCAATAGCCATTCTCAAGATTGGCGATCGAGCGCTCCACATCGTAGAGATCGCTCACGGCGGCCCAATAGGCACGGTCCGTGGCAATAGCCGTGTCATTGGCGGCAGGAAGCACCGCTGTTTCCATGGCTGATGCCTTGACGATTGTTGCGGCGAGCGCGGTTGCCGCGCTGCCCATCAGAAAATGACGACGTTCTATACCTGGCATCGGACCGATCCTTCACGCGCTGTGTTCCATCTGGTTCCTGATTAGGACTCCAATGTCACAGCTGCATGAAGGAATGGACGGTGAAGCCGATTGTTCAGCGGTTGCCGGAGGCGATGATTTCCTCACCGCCGACGACGAGACGCAGTCCGAGATCGCCCATCTTGCGGCGAGCCAGAAAACGCGGACGGCGGCGGCGCGGTTCGCGGCCCTGGCGGCGTTCCACGGGTTCGCCCACGGCAACCGGTCCGATGCTCTGCTCGAGATGGCGGGCTTCGCCGTCTTCCTCGACCAGCATCATCGGCAGCTTGAACAGATTGGACCAGGCCCGCCAGTCCGCCGCGATATCATTGAGATCATGGGCGACCAGCAGCGGCACCGAAAGATGCGGATCGCTGTGCATCAGTTCGAGCGTCACGGTGATGTCGCCAAGCTCGTCCTCGGCGGCACGGGCCGTCACGCCCTGAAAGGCGCAGACGGGCAGGGCCAGCGAGACCGGCAGGTTGCTGTTCGGCAGTACGCGCTTGACCACCGCGCCGCGCTCATGCAGCGAGAAGGTAATGTCGCCCCGGTCATCGCGCGTGGCGTAGGTGACGGTCTGTGGCAGGTGGAATGGGTCGAGCCGGAATTCCTGGCCTGCCCAAACCGGCTTTGCTCCGGCTTTTTTCATGTGACGCCTTCTGTCGATCCTGAGAGCCGGTTTTCCGGTCTTCTCTTTTGTATTTCCCTGTAGAAGCGGACCAATTTTTTCTGGTCTCGTATGGGGAAACAATAGGCGCCAATCCCCCCGCTTCCGCTTAACGAACGCGGTTAACCGTTTCTCATCGCGGGGAATGGTTATCGAAATTCGACCATCGGTAAGGTTTCAAAAAGAGAGATAAACAAAAGACTGACGGGGAAGCTCGACTTGCATCGAAACGCTTCCCCGCCATCAATAAAACCATGAATCAGCGCGCTCAGATCACCTTGCCGGGATTCATGATGCCGGCCGGATCGAAGGATGCCTTGATCCGGCGCATCAGATCGAGTGCCACCGGCGACTTGGTTTCCGACAATTCCTTGCGCTTCAATTGGCCGATGCCGTGCTCGGCGGAGATCGATCCCTTGTAGGCGCGGACGATCCCGTGCACGCGGGCATTCACCTCGCCCCAGCGCGCAAGGAACGCTTCCTTGTCGGCACCGATGGGCTGGGTGATGTTGTAGTGCAGATTGCCGTCGCCCATATGACCGAAGGAAACGATGCGCGCACCGGGTATCATCGCGAGCACGGCGGCATCGGCTTCGGCAATGAATTCCGGGATGCGGGCCACGGGCACGGAAATGTCGTGTTTGATCGAGCCGCCCTCGGGCTTCTGCGCCATCGACATGGCTTCGCGCATATGCCAGAAGGATTTTTCCTGCGCTGTGCTGTCGGCAATCGTGGCGTCTTCCACCAGTCCCGCCTCAAAAGCCTCCGTCAGAATGGCCTCAATGGTCTCGCGCGCATCTTCAGCGGAGCGCGACGAGGAAATGTCGATCAGCACATACCAGTTGTGCACGCCCTGCAGCGGATCGCGCACACCTTCCGTATGCGCCACCGAAAACTCGACGCCGATACGCGGCATCAATTCGAAGCCGGTCAACGCTGCACCGGCATGGCTCTGCGCCAGCCCCAGAAGTTTCAAGGCGTCCTCGGGGCTGTTCAGCCCGGCATAGGCAACACCCTTGCCCTTGGGCAGCGGGAAGAGCTTCATGACGGCCGCAGTAATGACGCCAAGCGTGCCTTCCGCGCCGACAAACAGATCCTTCAGGTCGTAGCCGGTATTGTCCTTCTTGACGTAGCGCAGATCGTTGAGAATCTCGCCGGTCGGCAGCACCACCTCGACGCCAAGGCAGAGTTCGCGCGTGTTGCCGTAGGCCAGCACCGCCGTGCCACCCGCATTGGAGGAGAGATTGCCGCCGATCTGGCAGGAGCCTTCCGAGCCCAGCGAAAGCGGAAACAGGCGCCCGGCCTGTTCTGCCGCTTCCTGCAATTTCTGCAGGACGACACCGGCCTCGACGATAATGAGATTGCCGGCGGGCTCGACCGAGCGGATCTTGTTCAGGCGTGACAGTGACAGGATGACCTGCTGGCCTGTCCCATCGGGCATCTGGCCGCCGACAAGGCCGGTATTGCCACCCTGCGGCACGATCGCCGTACCGGTTTCAGTCGCCAGTTTGAGGATTGCCGAAACCTCGTCGACGGTGGACGGCCGCAAAACCAGCCCTGCCTTGCCGCCGAATTTTTCCCGCGGCTCGATCAGGTAGGGTTCAATGTCCTGCGCGTCATGCAAGGCGTTTTTCTCACCCACGATGGCAGTAAAACGGGCAACGAGGTCTGGCGTCAGGGTCATTTGATCTGTTCCAACTCTTCTATGGGAGGCACGCGCGGCGCGGCGGCGCGGACAAGGCGGTCATTGATGGCTTCGCCCAGTCCGGTGAAGGGGATCGGCTCGACAGCAATGACGGCACCGCCGAGACGGTCGAGACGCTTCATGTAATCGAAAAGATTGGTGGCGGCCTCACGCAGATTGCCCGTCTCGCTGAGGTTGAGACACGCGCTCGCCCTATCGGCATCCGCAGCGCGGTCCGGACCGAAGGCCAGCAATGCCTCGCCATCCCGCACCTCGTGCACATTGAGGCGGACACCGGCGGCAGGAGCGTAGTGCGAGGCCATCATGCCGGGCGCCTCGATCGCGGCACGCTGGTCCATGCGCCGCAGCGATTGACCAATGAGAGCTTCGATCTCCTCGGCGGCAAGCCCGCCGGGCCGCAGCAGCAGTACCGCATCGCCGTCCACCTTGACGATGGTCGATTCCAATCCGACCTCTGACGGTCCGGCATCGAGGATCAGGGCAATCTTGCTGCCGAGATCATCGGCGACTGCCTGGGCACTGGTGCCGCTGATCCTGCCCGACGTGTTGGCACTGGGTGCAGCCAGGGGATGACCGAGCGCTGCGATGATCTTTCCGGCGATACCGCGCGGCATGCGCAATGCCACCGTATCGAGACCGGCGGCCACCAGGGGATGAATATGGGTGTCGGGCCGCAACGGCAGGACCAGTGTCAGGGGACCGGGCCAGAACGCATCCATCAGTTTGCGAGACAATGGATCGATCACCGCATAGCGTTCCGCCATGGCGATATCCGAGACATGGCAGATCAGCGGATTGAAATGCGGCCTGCCCTTCGCTTCGAAGATACCGGCAACGGCATCGCCATTGGTGGCGTCAGCCGCCAGGCCATAGACTGTCTCGGTCGGAATGGCGACAAGCTGGCCTGCAGCCAGCGTCTGGGCCGCCTTCAGAATTGCCTGTTCATCTGGTGCTATTGTCTCGGCCAAGGGCGCTTCTCCGATCGTGCGCATTGCCTACACGATGGGCAGGGCTCGCCGCAAGCCTGCGCTGATGAACTCACCGTATGAGGTGATGCGTAAAATTGAATCCACCCGTGGTAAAAATTAGCAAGGTTTGGCTGATAGAGATGGGCGGTCAACAAGGATAGAGCCACATGTTCCGCCATCTGCTTGCCATCATAGCTGCTGCCCTGATTGCACCGGCCATTGCGCATGCCGGAGAATCCATCAAGCTCAAGGGCCCGTCGGCACGGCCAAACTCGGTCACCTTTGTCGGCTATGACAGTTTCGATGCCAATGGCAATCCTGTCTGCACGCCCTGCATCGAGCAGCGCGCGGCGGAAGCCGCCAAGCTTCAGGCCTATCTGGAACGCCGCGAACGCTCGCGCCAGTACATGGCCCGCCTTCAGGGCAACGGCCCCAAACCGGACTCCTTTATCGCCACCGCCAATGCAGCGACACTGCCGGCAGCACACGCAGCACCGGCGGCGCAAACCACGGCAACGCCGGCACCAGCGGCACCCGCCGCCGCCAGCGGATTGCTTGCAGTCGAAGCGACGCCGCTGCGCGCCAGCATGCAATAAGCCAGCGCAACGCCAGCGGACAAGCGCGAGGTTTTCGCGCCTGCCCGTTGATTATCCAGCAATTTTCGAGAAATCAGCGACCGTGTTCGTGGCTGTGCGGATACGGGCAAGCAGCGCCAGGCGATTGGCTCGAACGGCCGGATTCTCGTCATTAACCAGCACATCTTCAAAAAATGAATCAACCGGTTCACGCAAAGCACTCAGTGCAATCATGGCGCCGGAAAAATCCTGTTTTTGAATGGCTTGCGCCGCGTCCTTCTCAGCCTGATTCACCGCGGCAAAGAGCGTCTTTTCCGCATCGAGTGCAAGCAGCGCCGGGTCAACCGTATCGGCGACAAGCGTACCCTTCTTCTCCTCAGCGCTCAGAATATTGGCCGCACGCTTGGTACCGGCCAGAAGGTTCTTGCCCTCTTCCGAGTTGAGATAGACCACCAGCGCTTCAACGCGGCGAGCGATCAGCAGAAGATTATCGGCGCCGTCCGTCAGCACCGCATCGATCAGGTCATGCCGTGCGCCGAGTTCGCGCAGATGCACTTTCAGGCGATCATGGAAGAACGCCAGAAGGTCCAGCAGAACCGGCTGCGCATGCTCGGCCACCTCGCCGCGCAAACGCTTTTCAAAACCGGAAATGGCATTGGTGACATCTTCCTCACCATCGACATCGCCGGAATTCTGAGCGGCCTGCTGCGCCTCGTAGCGCTCGACATGCTTTTCGACGGCGTCTTCGCGCAACTGCGCAAAGGCGGCCTGGAAGAGCGGCAGAAGCGCGATCTGCCAGTCGCTTGACAGCAACAGGCGGATGACGCCAAGCGCCGCACGGCGCAGGGCATAGGGGTCTTTCGAGCCTGTCGGCTTTTCGTCGATGGCCCAGAAACCGACCAGCGTATCGAGCTTGTCGGCAAGCGCGACAGCCACGGAAACCGCATCGCTCGGCACAAAGTCGGATGGCCCTTGCGGCTTGTAATGTTCTTCAATCGCGGCTGCGACCGATGGATGTTCGTTCTGCAGCAGCGCATATTTGCGGCCCATGCCACCCTGCAGTTCCGGGAACTCGCCGACGATTTCCGTCGTAAGGTCGGCCTTGGCCAGTGCGGCCGCACGGGCGGCCAGTACCGGGTCGGCACCGACCAGCGGCGCGATATCGCGTGCCAGCGCCTTGATCCGCGTGACGCGTTCGCCCTGGGTGCCGAGCTTGGCGTGGAAGGTTACATTCAGGGCATCGAGCCGCGCCATGCGCTGATCGAGCGGCTTCTTCAGATCGAGATCGAAGCGGATGGCGGCAGCCGCGAGCTTTTCCATATCAGGCAGATCGTGCTGATCGGTCGTCCAGAAGTAGAGCGCGTCGGAAAGACGGGCGCGGACGACCTTGCCATTGCCGTAGGCGATCTCCTTGCCGCCATCGCTGGCAACGATGTTGGAAACCAGGATGAACTTGTTGGAGAGCTTGTCCGTCTCGCCGGCTTTGCGCGTGACAAAGCACTTCTGGTTCGTCTTGATGGTGAGACGTATGACCTCCGGCGGGATGGCGAGGAAATTGCCCTCGAATTCGCCCATCAGCACGACGGGCCATTCGACGAGACCCGACACCTCTTCCAGCAGGCCCTCATCCTCGACCAGTTCAAGGCCCGACGCAAAGGCGATATTCTGCGCATCCGCCAGAATGATCTCCTTGCGGCGATCGGCGTCGAGCACGACCTTGGCCTTTTCCAGCTTGGCGACATAATCGTCAAAGCGGCGAACGGTGATCGGCTGGCCATCGCTCAGGAACCGGTGCCCATAGGTGATATTGCCGGAACGCAGGCCGCTCACCTCGAAATCGACGACAACCGGTTCTTCGGTCTCACCGCCGAACATGCAGACGATCGACTGAAGCGGACGCACCCAGCGCAGGCTGCCGGCCTTTGCCGAGGCTGCCCCCCAGCGCATGGATTTCGGCCATGGAAATTCGCGAATGATCTTTGGCAGGAGTTCCGCGATGATTTCTTCTGCCCCCCGGCCCGGCTTGGTCAGATGGGCAACGTAGAAATCACCCTTTTTTGGATCGGTGTGCACGTGGGCCTGCGCAATATCCGTCAGGCCGGCGGAACGCAGAAAGCCTGCAATGGCTGCCTCCGGCGCGCTGACGCTCGGTCCCTTGCGATCCTCATGCACGTCTTTCGACCGTGCGGTCAGGCCGCGAATATCGAGCGTGAGACGGCGCGGCGTCCAGTAGTCACCAGCCGCTTCATAGGTGAGGCCAGCCTCGACCAGGCCATCGGTGACGAGCTTTTTCAGATCGCCGGCCGCCTTGCGCTGCATGCGGGCGGGAATTTCTTCCGAGCGAAGTTCGAGCAAAAGATCGGGCATTATACGGACTCACTCTTGAAATTGACGCCGCCGGCTTCGGTCAAAAGGAACGCCTCGCCACACTGCCGGGCGAGATTGCGGACCCGCAGGATATAGCTCTGCCGTTCCGTCACCGAGATCACACCGCGCGCGTCGAGCAGGTTGAACGCATGGGAAGCCTTGATGCACTGGTCGTAGGCCGGAAGGACCATCCGGTGCATCGGGCTGTTGTCGCCGTCCTTGGGTGCGCCCGCGCGCAGAAGCGCCGCGCATTCGGCTTCCGCATCCTCGAAATGCCGCAGCAGGACCGATGTGTTGGCATGTTCGAAATTGTGACGCGAATATTCCTGCTCCGCCTGCAGGAACACATCACCATAGGTGACCTTTTCATCGCCCTCGAGGCCATTGAAATTCAGGTCGTAGATGCTGTCGACGCCCTGGATATACATGGCAAGCCGCTCCAGACCATAGGTCAGCTCACCGGAAACGGGCGCGCATTCAATGCCGCAGACCTGCTGGAAATAGGTGAACTGCGACACTTCCATGCCATCGCACCAGCATTCCCAGCCCAGACCCCAAGCGCCGAGCGTCGGGCTTTCCCAGTCATCCTCGACGAAACGCACATCATGCAGCAGCGGATCAAGGCCGATGGCCGCCAGCGAGCCGAGGTAAAGCTCCTGCAGGTTGGCAGGCGATGGCTTCATGATCACCTGATACTGGTAATAATGCTGCAAGCGGTTGGGGTTCTCGCCGTAACGGCCATCCTTGGGGCGGCGCGATGGCTGGACATAGGCTGCCTTCCACGGCTTGGGACCGAGCGAACGCAATGTTGTCGCCGGGTGAAACGTACCCGCGCCGACTTCCATGTCATAGGGCTGCAGGATGACACATCCATGCTGGGCCCAGTAATTATGAAGCGTCAGGATGAGACCCTGGAACGAACGGGTCGGATGCATATGATCGGGCAATGGGACGGTCACCGGTCAGGCCTTTTTGACGGGAAATGGAGTGCCCGTCCTAAGGCGTGCCGTCTGGCCGGTCAAGAGAAAGGAAGCCATGACAATGGCTTTCGCAGGCACCCGCAGCGGAAATCATGGCAAGGGTGCCGCGAACAGCACCCTTGTTTCTTATGATGATCAGCCCTTGTTGTCCGGAGCCGGGACAGGAGCCGGTTGCGGCGCTGGAGGTTCCGGTGCTTTCGGGGCATCGCCGCCATTCTTGGCAACGCCCGGTTCCTTTGCATCGGGAAGGCCGTTCTTCAGCTTTTCCTCGATCTTGACCAGATCTTCCGGCTCAGGCTTGGAATCGCGGGCGTGGGCCCATTGGAAAGTCGCTTCCAGCTTGCGCCCTGCACGCCAATAGGCATCGCCCAGATGATCGTTGATGGTTGCGTCTTCGGGACGCAGCTTGACCGCCTGCTCCAGCTGGATGACAGCATCGGCATAATTGCCCATCCGGTAATAGGCCCAGCCGAGCGAGTCGACGATATAACCATCCTGCGGACGGGAGGCGACAGCCTTCTTGATCAGGTCCAGCCCCTGCTCCAGCTTGATATTCATGTCGATCCAGGAATAGCCGAGGTAATTCTGCACCTGCGGCTGATCCGGATAGAGTTCAAGCGCCTTGGTGAAATTCGGCTCTGCCTTGTCCCACTGCTTCAGCCGCTCATAGGCAATGCCGCGCTGGTAGAAAATCATCCAGTCGTTGCGTTCTGGCTTTTCGATCGCGGCAACAGCCTTGTCGTAGGTTTCGGCGGCTTTGGCGTAGTTCTTGTCCTGCGCATAGATGCTGCCGATGGCAAGGTAGGTGCGGATATCCTTCGGATCGGCCGCCAGAAGTCCGTTCAAATGCGTGATCGCCTCGTCGTGGCGCTTCAAGATGGCAAGATTGATGGCAATCTGCATTTCCGCATCGCGGTTGTAGGCGGAATCGGCAGGAATGCGCGTGAAGTATTCGACGGCCTTTTCCGGCTGCTCCAGCTTGGCACTGATGTCACCGATCTGGAAAAGGGTTGCATCGTGATCGGGGCGCAGCGGCAGCGACATCTGCAGATAGAGTTTGGAAAAAGCTTCCGCTCCACTGCGATTGATCGCGGTTGCCAAGGTATAGAGCACTTCCGCCGCGCCCTGCTGCGGGGTCTCCACGAGTGGCTTGACGGCTTTGCCGGACGCAAGCTGCTTGCCGAATTCGACCAGAACCATGCGGCCGGACAGCACTTCCGATGCGTCCTTGATCAGCGTTTCCGCGCCGGCTTTGTCACCGTTGCGCATTTTGAACGAGGCATAGGCCTCGATCAGCCGCTCATAGGTATCGGGCGCCGCAGCCAGGCTCGGGCGGTCCTCGAGAGCGCTCTGATAGAACGCTGCCGCCTTGTCTTTCTGTCCGGCCATGTCGGCGATGAGCGCCGAATTGTAGATCTTGAACAGGGCAAAGCCATCCGGACCCTTCAGCTTGCTGATCATGGCCAGCGCTTCATTGGGCTTGCCTGCCCCGGCCTTGGCCCAGGCCGAAATCAGACCGGTGATCATTCTGTCGAGATCCGACTGGAGCGACAGCATCATCAGGGTATCGACCTTCTGGTACTGCTTCTTGTTCAGGGCATCGATGCCAAGCGCCAGGCGCGAGAAGCGTTCGATCTCCGGAACCGATTTCAGTTCCTGCGCAATCGGCAATGCTTCCTTGAACTGACCGTCGGTCAGGAGAACCAGCAGGAGGCTCTGGCGCAGTTCCTTGTTCTTCGGATCATAGGCAAGAGCCTGCCGGTAGAAGGAAATGGCGCTGTCGAAATCATTGCTGCGTTCAGCGGTGCGGGCAGAGAGGAAGGCGCCGGACAATGATCCCGCAGCAGTTACCAGATCTTTGCCGGTCGCGGCCGGTGCGGAAATGACACTGATGGTCAAGGCAGCGAGTGTTGCGCCCATCACGGAGCCAAGCAATTTACTGCGCTGCATATACAAAATCCCTCTTCATTGTCGTCATCATGAAATGATCGCCCGAATCCTCAGGAAAAGCATGGCCTTTTTACGGTCCACTCTCAAGTTTCATCGAAAGTATAAAGGCAATTGCCTGCCAGAGGCCTTGGCAGGCGTTCGATCCACAACGGATCAGTTCACCCGGCTGATGCAAAAGTCGATGACTTCCAGAAGGGCATCCTTCTGCGGCGACTGATCGAGCGGGGCCAATGCATCGCGGGCAATGCCGCCAAAATGCCGGGCGCGCTGGATCGTATCGCTGAGGGCGCCGTAGCGTGTCATCAAGCCCTTGGCCTTTTCCAGCGCCTTGTCATCGTTGACACCGTTCTCCAGCGCTTCCTTCCAGAACATGCGTTCTTCCGCCGTGCCGCGACGATAGATCAGAACCACCGGAAGGGTAATCTTGCCTTCGCGGAAATCATCGCCGGTGTTCTTGCCGAGATCCTTGGCATTGCCGCCGTAATCCAGCGCATCATCCACCAGCTGGAATGCGAGACCGAGATTGAGGCCATAGGAGCGCAGTGCCTGGCGATCCGTGCGCGAGGAGGATGCAATGATCGGCCCCACTTCGGCCGCGGCGGAAAACAGCGCGGCTGTCTTGGCCTTGATCACCGCCAGATACTCATCTTCGGTTGTCTCAAGATTTTTTGCCGCCGCAAGCTGCATGACTTCGCCTTCAGCAATGACCGAAGCCGAGGTTGCCAGCACATCGAGCGCTTCGAGCGAGCCGACATCCACCATCATCTTGAACGCCTGGCCGAGCAGGAAATCACCGACGAGAACGCTGGCCTGATTGCCCCAGATCATGCGCGCCGTGCTCTTGCCCCGGCGCAGGTCGCTCTCGTCAACCACGTCGTCGTGCAGCAGGGTTGCCGTGTGCATGAACTCGACGCTGGTGGCGAGCTTGACGTGGCCATCACCCTGGTAACCGAACATGCGGGCAGCCGCGAGCGTGATCATCGGGCGCAGGCGTTTGCCGCCGGACGAGATCAAATGGTTCGCCACTTCGGGAATCATCTCGACGTCCGAACCTGCTTTCGACAGGATCAGTTCGTTGACACGGGCCATGTCGGCCTTGGTAAGATCAATCAGCGGCTGCACCGATCCCGTGCTGCTCTTCTTATCGTCCAGACTGACAACAACGCCCAAAACGAAACTCCTAAACTTCTCGCATAATGCGGCGACACCTTATTTTGACAGGCTATATCCCGCAAGCGGCGAATTGGCGCGCAAAAATGGCAGGGGTTACAAATTCGTGATAAAGCCCACACATATGCTACAGGACTTACGGCACTTCCGGGCCAGTCATATGGGTAATGGCAATGATCGAAATCATGCGTACGAACGATCCTGTTCTCATCTCCTTTGTCGAATCACTGCTCAAGGATGCCGGCATCCGGCACTTTATCGCCGATTCCAACATGAGCGTCCTTGAAGGTTCCGTCGGCATTCTCGCACGCCGGGTGCTGGTCGATGCCAACCGGGAGGACGAAGTCCGGCGGTTGCTCAAAGACGCCTGCCTCGAACGCGAGCTGCGCGGCTGATCCATGCCATCGACCGATACGCCCCATACGCTGGATGCATTCCATCGCGGCCGGTTCCACCTGCTCCAGCCCGCGCTGAAGGGGCACCGGTCGGGGGTCGACGCCATGGTGCTTGCCAGCGCCGTACCCGATGATTTTTCCGGTCGTGTCGCCGACCTTGGCGCCGGTGCCGGGGCGGCAGGCCTTGCCGTGCTCGCGCGCTGCAGCAAGGCCAAGGCGGTCTTGATCGAGCGTTCCGATTTCATGGCCGACTTTGCCCGCAGATCGCTCGCTCTGCCAGAAAATGCCGCCATCGCTGCCCGTACCGAACTTGTGCAGGCGGATGTCACCCTGACCGGCAAGGCACGGGTTGCGGCAGGGCTTGCCGACAATAGCTTTGACTTCGTGATCATGAACCCGCCCTTCAACCGGCCCACCGACCGCGCAACGCCCGATCCGGTGAAGGCGGAAGCCCATGTCATGACCGACGGCATGATGGAGCAATGGATCCGCACGGCCGCTGCCATCGTCAAACCCGGCGGCGCGCTGGCCATCATCGCCCGCCCGGCTTCGATAGCCGAACTGCTCGACGCCTTGCAGCGCCGCTTCGGCGGGTTGATTATCGTGCCGGTGCAGCCAAGACCACAGGACGCGGCCATCCGTATCATCATCCGGGGAATTCGCGGCAGCCGTGCCGGCCTTACGCTTGCTCCTGCCCTGATCATGCATCATGAGACCGGCAACGGCTTTACCGAGCGTGCAACGGCGATAAACAATGGCCTGACGTCACTTTTGTAGCATTTTCCGCACGGTGCCATTGTGATTTGATGTGCACCGCTTACATGCGCATGACCTGAAAGCATCAAAGGAGAAAGCATTGGCCCGATTGATCCGAAAATTGCTGCCGCGCCGCTGGCGCCCCGATTTCGTGGAGATACCGGTGGTTCGCCTGCACGGCGCCATCATGTCTGGCGGTGGTCAATTCCGGCAAAATCTTTCCCTTGCATCCGTCGCATCGGTTCTGGAAAAAGCCTTTGACGACAAGGATTCGCCAGCGGTGGCGATTTCGGTCAATTCGCCGGGCGGTTCTCCGGTACAGTCGCGGCTGATTTACCGGCGCATCCGTGACCTGGCAGCCGAAAAGAACAAGAAGGTCTATGTCTTCGTCGAGGACGTCGCGGCCTCCGGCGGCTATATGATCGCCGTTGCCGGTGACGAGATCATTGCCGATCCGTCATCGATCGTCGGCTCGATCGGCGTTGTCTCGGCAAGTTTCGGCTTTACGGAACTGATCAAGAAGATCGGCGTGGAACGGCGCGTCTATACGGCAGGAAAGAACAAGGCGACGCTCGACCCCTTCAAGCCGGAAAACAAGGCTGATATCGAACATCTGAAGGCGTTGCAGCTGGAAATCCATGACACCTTCATCGCTCTGGTCAAGGAACGGCGCGGCGACAAGCTGAGCGACAGCGCCGATCTCTTCACCGGCCAGTTCTGGACGGGAACACGCGGCGTTGAACTCGGTCTGGTCGACGGTCTTGGCGACATGCGCTCCTATCTCCAGTCGCAATATGGCCCCAAAACCAAGCTAAAACTGATCTCGCAGCCGCGCGGCCTGTTCGGGCGCAGAATTCCATCCGCCAGCGTGCAGATCGAAGGGCTTGGCAGCGGTTTGGCCAATGGGCTGATGGACGCAGCCGAGGAACGGGCGCTCTGGTCGCGTTTCGGCCTGTAAACCGGCGCAGGATTTTTTGGCAAGGCCGGAACTCCGTGCTATGAATGCGGACAGGAATGATATCGGTAGTTGAGGGTTACAGACGATGCCACAATTGATCTTTTTTGCTCTTGTCGGCGCCGCCGCCTATTACGGCTATCGTTCGTTCAAGAAGGAAGCACAGCGCGTCTCGCAGCGCGTGCGCGAGGCCGAAAAAGAGGCACAAAATCGTGCACAGGGAACACTGGTCCAGGATCCCGAAACCGGTGAATACCGCCTGCGCAAAGACTGAGCGTCCATGCTTGCCAGTCCTGACCATACAATCAGCCTGACCGCCCCGGCCAAGATCAATCTCGCGTTGCATGTAACCGGCAGACGTGACGACGGCTACCATCTGCTCGACAGTCTCGTCGTGTTTGCCCGTTTCGGCGACCGGTTGAGCGTGACGAAAGCGGCGGCGGATTCCTTCACCCTGTCCGGTCCCTACGGCATGGGGCTTCCCGCCGACGATACGAACCTGGTGCTGCGGGCGCGGGACGCCCTGCGCCGGCGGTATGGCAGGCAGGCAACGCCCGTCGCCATCCATCTGGAAAAACATCTCCCTGTCGCCTCCGGCATCGGCGGCGGCTCCAGCGATGCTGCTGCTGCCCTGCGCGCTCTGGCAGCCCTCTGGGCTATCGATGCCAGCCTGACGGACCTGGCCGCACTCGGCCTGCCGCTGGGTGCCGACGTGCCGATGTGCCTGCACGGCGAGGCGCTGATCGCACGCGGCATCGGCGAAGAGATCGAGCGCATCGCAACCTTTCCGCGCCTGCCCATGGTCCTCGTCAACAATGGGGTGACGGTGTCGACACCGCAGGTCTTTTCCGCGCTGACCCGCCGCGACAATCCTCCCTTGCCCGCGCTGCCTCCCCTGACATGCCTTGCGGAAGTTTGCACCTATCTTCGGCAGACGGACAACCATCTTTTCGCAGCCACGCAAAAGCTTGCGCCCTCGATCAATGGCAGCATGCAGGCATTGCTGGACACCAACCCGTTGCTCGCGCGCATGTCCGGCTCGGGCGGCACCTGCTTTGCACTCTACAGCGATGACGCGGCGGCTGATGCAGCCGCAATGCGGTTGCGCCAAAGCCAGCCCGCGTGGTTTGTCGTCGCCACCAGCAGCACAATGGAAGGGAGCTGATCTTGGCCCGCATTGACGAGACACGCCCCTTTGTACCCGTCGGGATTGCCGTGCTGACTGTTTCCGATACGCGCACGCTCGATGACGACAAATCCGGCACGACGCTGGCCGACCGCATCACGGCAGCAGGACACCGCCTGGTGGACCGCGCCATCGTGACCGATGACCGCGAAGCGATACGCGACAAGGTGCTTGCCTGGTCGAACAGCCCCGATGTGGACGTGGTCATCACCACAGGCGGTACGGGCTTTACCGGCCGGGATGTGACGCCTGAAGCGCTGGAGCCGATCTTCGAAAAGCGCATGGACGGCTTTTCCGAGGTGTTCCACCGCATTTCGTACGACAAGATCGGCACGTCGACCATCCAGTCCAGGGCAACCGGCGGCGTGGTCAATGCAACATTCGTTTTCGTGCTGCCGGGCTCACCCGGCGCCTGCAAGGATGCCTGGGATAATATTCTCCAGTTCCAGCTCGACTACCGCCACATGCCCTGCAATTTCGTCGAGATCATGCCCCGGCTGGACGAACATCTCAAACGGGGCTGACAGTTACTTCGCCGCGCCGGGAATAATCTCCGCCCGCAGACGCTTCATGGCGAGACCACGCGCCAGGTCCGCCGCACTCTTGCCCGGAGCCGACAAAGCCATCGCCTGACGCTTTGAAATCAGCAGCCCATTGGCCAGAGGATTTCCGGGCGCGAAAACCCGCGCGAAGAACGGCTTCCGATGCGCGTGGGAACGGGTGAAACAGGCTGGGCCCTGCATGCGTTCCACATGAAGGGAGACAGCCTCGATCCAGCCGTCGATCAATCGCGCACCGGGTTCGATGAACAAAATCCAGTCGCTGCGCGCGCGGCGCAGACCGTCGATCAATGTCTGGTCCTGCAGGAAAATACACCCGGCCGCATCGGCCACGCGGTGGGTCTGGTCGGTCGAGCCGTGATCGATGACGATGACATCGCTCAACACACCTTCGACAGCTCCGCCCACCAGTCCGCCGAGCGTTCTGGCCAAGGGTTCATCGGCATTGCGGGTTTCGATCAGGACGGAAATCATTCATTTCAGTTATAGTATTATTATTGAAATTTCCATCATCCTTTTTCAGCAGATTGTTCTTGCTTTGTTCTCATAATTTGCTAGGAATACATTCATGTTGCGACGGTATGAGCGACTCAGTCTCGCTCCGGTCTCAAGGAGAATGTCAATGAACATCATGGTACAGGCGGACAAGGCCGCTTTCGGGCAAGGCCGGGCCGAACATGCCAATGTGCTGGTCGACGAAGCCGGGTTGCGGATCGACCATGGACGCCGGCGTGGACGCGGCGCAGGCATGAACCCATCCGGGCGTTTCGAGCCGGAAACGCGCCATGTCTTTGACGATGGCTGGGAGACAATCGAGGACTTGCCCGCCTTCAAGACCGAAGTGCAGATCGAGAAGCCGCGCACCATCATCACACGCAATGACTCGCCGGATGTCGGATTCGATCGCTCGATCAATCCCTATCGCGGTTGCGAGCATGGCTGCATCTATTGCTTCGCCCGGCCCACCCACAGCTATATGGGCCTGTCAGCCGGTCTCGATTTTGAATCGAAACTGTTTGCCAAGCCCGATGCCGCCAGGATGCTCGACCGCGAACTGTCCAAACCGGGTTATACCGCCAAGACCATCGCTATCGGCACCAATACGGATCCCTATCAGCCGATCGAGAAGAAGTGGCGCATCATGCGCGAGATTCTGCAGGTGCTCGAAGAGCATCAGCACCCAGTCGGCATCGTCACCAAATCGGCGCTGATCATGCGTGATATCGATATTCTCGCCCGCATGGCCGAGAAAGGTCTTGTCAAGGTCTGCCTTTCTGTCACGACGCTGGACGGCAAGCTCGCCCGGACGATGGAACCGAGGGCCTCAACCCCGACGCGGCGGCTGCAAGCGCTGCGTGCACTCTCCGACGCGGGCATTCCGACGGGAACCCTGGTGGCCCCGATCATTCCGGGTCTCAATGATCACGAGATCGAGCGCGTGCTTGACAGCGTGTATGCCATGGGTGCGCGCGAAGCCGGCTATGTGCTCCTGCGCCTGCCGCTCGAGGTCAGTCCCATCTTCAAGGAATGGCTGCTGCGCAACTACCCGGACCGGTATCGCCATGTTCTTTCCCTCGTGCGCTCCATGCGCGGCGGCAAGGATTACGATGCGGAATGGGGCAAGCGCATGCGCGGCGACGGTCCCTATGCCTGGCAGATCGGACGCCGGTTCGAAATCGCCGCCAAGCGCCTCGGCATCAATCTCGCCAAGCGCCGTCTGCGCACCGACCTGTTTGTGCCAACCGCAGGCAGCGAACAGTTGTCGCTGTTTTAACCAATCAAACGGGTCTCCGACCTGTTTCTGAAAATCCGTCGAGCGCCCCCCATCCCGCTGACGGAAGTCCCGATGCCTACCCCATCCGCATCGGGGCCTTGCAGAGAATCAGAACGAATGCGAGTCTCGCCGCAACATGGCCCGATTGCGTTCTGATTCTCTGCTTCTTCCTCTCGATACCGGCAAACCCGATTTTGCGACGGAGCGCCGGCTCATGCGCGATGGCGTGCCTTTTGTCGTGGGGATCGACGAAGCCGGTCGCGGGCCACTAGCAGGCCCTGTTGTCGCTGCGGCGGTCATCCTTGATCCCGAGCGGATTCCCGATGGTCTTGACGATTCAAAACGCCTGACCGCCAGGAAGCGCGCGGAATTGTTCGATATCATTTTGCAGACAGCGCTGGCGTCGGGTATTGCCAGTGTCGCCGCGCCGGCAATCGATGCGACAGATATTCTGAAAGCCGCGCTGGAGGCCATGCGCCGCGCCACCTGCGGCCTTTCCATCCTGCCGGGCCACGCGCTCATCGACGGGCGGGATGTGCCGCGCGGCCTTCCCTGCCCCGGTACGGCGATGATCAAGGGCGACCAGCGTTCGGTCTCCATTGCCGCGGCCTCCATTCTCGCCAAGGTCAGCCGCGACCGGATGATGGCGCAGGCCGGCCGCCACTACCCGGCCTATGGACTTGAGACCCATGCGGGCTACGGAACAGCGTTTCATCGCAGCGCGATGCTAACCCACGGACCAGTGGTTGGCCTGCACCGCTTCAGTTTCGCACCGCTGAAGAACCGGGACGTTTAGGGCGGGGCCACGCGCCCAAAAGAAAAAGCCGCCTTGCGGCGGCTTTCTCAAATTCCATTTGCCCTCAATCAGTTCAGGCGGGTCTTCACTTCGCTCAAGGAAGATTTGAACAGGTCGGCCGATGTCTTGGCGTCAACCTTGTCCTTGAGGATACGGCCAGCAGCGGCAACAGCGATATCGACTGCGGAAGCGCGAACGTCGTTGACGGCCTCGGTCTCGGCCTGGGCGATCTTCTGCTCGGCAAGCTTGTTGCGGCGCGCAACGTACTCTTCCGTCTTCTGCTTGGTTTCCTCAATGATCGCATGGGCTTCGCGCTGAGCTGCGGCAACGATCTCGCCAGCTTCCTTTTCGGCTTCCTTGCGCTTGCGCTGATACTCGGCCAGCAGCGACTGCGCTTCCTCACGCAGGCGGCGGGCTTCTTCCAGCTCGTCGCGGATACGCTCGGCACGGCCGTCAAGCGACTTGCCGACAACGCCCGGAACCTTGAGGTAAACCATCAGCGCCAGGAAGATAACCAGCGCAATCAGGGCCCAAAATGTTGCGTCCATCATGCTTCTCCTTAACCGCGCACGGCTTTGACCGCAGCGGAAACACTTGCCGTATCGACAGTTCCACCGATGATCTTCTTGACGATTTCCGCCGCCGTTTCCTCGGCGATGGCACCGACGCCAGCCATTGCCTTGTCTTTGATAGACGCAATGCTTGCCTCGGCTTCAGCCAGCTTCTTTTCCAGGGCAGCAGAGATTTCCGCTGTTTCAGCGTCTGCCTTGGCCTTGGATTCATCACGGGCGGTCTGAGCAATGCTGCCGGCCTTTTTCTTGGCTTCGGCAAGTTCCTGCTCATAGGCGGCGAGCGCCTCATCCGATTCCTGCTTCATGCGGGCAGCCTGATCGAGATCGGTTGCGATGCGATCGCGGCGGGTCTCGATGATGCCGCCGATACGTGGCAGAACCACACGCGACAGGAACAGGTAGAAAAATGCAAATGTCAGTGCCAGCCAGAGCAGCTGCGAAGCAAAATGGCTGGAGTCGAAAGGCGGGAAAACACCTTTATGCGCCACACCCGTTTCGGAGTGGGTCGCAGTGGCATGGGCATCAGACGCGCCACCCGTTGCAGCCGTGTCGGCATGCGCAGGTGTCTCGGTCTGAGCGGTTGTGGATGCGGCATGAGCCGAAGACACAAACATATGTTGTCCCCTTGGTTCGGGCATTTCCCGATCTGCTGACTTTAAATATTATACTGGCCGCGCAGAGCGCAGCCAGTATGAATTGCTTGCTGATTAAACAGCGAACAGAAGCAGAAGAGCGATGAGCAGCGAGAAGATGCCCAGAGCTTCAGTAACGGCGAAGCCGAATACCAGACGGCCGAACTGGCCATCAGCTGCGGATGGGTTGCGCAATGCACCGGAGAGGTAGCTGCCGAAAATGTTGCCAAGGCCGAGGGCCGTTCCGGCCATACCAAAGCAGGCGAGACCTGCACCGATGTACTTTGCTGCTACGGGATCCATGTTAAACTCCTTTGGATAGAATAGTTATTGATCGATTGCGTTTGGCGGAGCCCCGCCGGCGAAGTTCGTTCTCAGTGACCGCCAGGATGCACTGCGTCATTCAGGTACATGCATGTCAGCACGGTGAAGACGTAGGCCTGCAGGAAAGCCACCAGGAATTCGAGACCGGTCAAAGCGACCGTCATGGCGAGCGGCAGAATCGCGCCGCCAATACCGGCAGCTCCGAGCGCACTCAGCGACACCACGAAACCAGCAAACACTTTCAGCGTGATGTGGCCAGCAAGCATGTTGGCGAAAAGACGAACTGAAAGGCTGATCGGGCGGGAAAGGAAAGAAATGATTTCAATTGGCACCACGAGAAGCAGCAGCGGCGCCGGAACACCGGACGGCACAAAAACACCAAGGAATTTGAAGCCGTGCTTGGCGAAACCATAAACGAGAACCGTACCGATCACGAGGATCGCAAGCGCGAATGTCACGATGATCTGGCTGGTAATCGTATAGAAATACGGGAACATACCGAGCATATTCGCGACAAGCACGAACATGAAGAGCGAGAAGACAAACGGGAAGAATTTCATTCCCGAGGTTCCGGCCGAATCACGCAGCGTTGAAGCCACGAACTCATAGGCCATCTCGGAAACCGACTGCAAACGGGTCGGGATAAGGCCACGATTGGAAGAAGTCAGGTAGAGAAACGCCGAAGCAACCGCAACCGTCGCCACCATGAAGGCGGACGAATTGGTGAAGGACAGGTCAATTCCACCGACATCAATGGGAATCCATCGTGCAATCTGGAATTGATGGATCGGATCGTTGGCCACGCTAACCTCGTCTATATCGTTCCATGCCCGCAGGCTTATTCCGGTTTCTCACGGTCATCGCTCTTGTCGAGCTCAAATCCGCGGTTCTCCGCCACACGTCCCGCGGAGCGCAGGATGTTCAGCGTTCCGGCACAAAAACCCAGAAGGAGCAGAATGATCAGCCCCCAGGGTGAAGTGCCCAAAAATCGGTCAGCTAACCAGCCCAACCCCGCACCAACCAGAACGCCAGCGATAAATTCGCTCGACAGTTTCATGGCCTGCGCGACACCGGAGGCGGTCCCCGTCCCCTCGTCTTTCGAACCGGTCTTCCCGCCTACGCCCTTTGAAGCCAGTTTTGCTTCCAGATCGCGGCGGCGACTTTCCAGTTCATCCGAAGTCAGCGGCTTTCCGGCATCCGGCGTATTACCGACAGAACCTGACTGATCGGGCTTGTTTCCCGTGGCCAATGGCATGTCCTTTACACGCTGAATGCGAGGCTTCACCCCCGCTTCGAAGTCGCGCGCAACATATTGTTACGATCCGCGCTAGTCAAGGCGCAGAAGCAGGAGTCTCAAGGGTAATTTTCGCGGGAAATTTCAATACCTTAGGTAAATATGACTTTATGTCTCACCTCTGAGGGCAAAAATCGCGCGCGAATCCTGTGGACGACACCCCCATTCGAGGGCGCTTGAGGGCTGGGGCAATGCAACTTTTCAATCGCCGATTCCGCCCCCGGCGCAACCCAGCGTTTCTTGCGGCACAAAGCGAACCAAACAATAAATAACGCTCGTGACGTTTTGAGAGTGAAGCAGAAAGCACCGAGCCAACCGGTGTATCGGGACGATGGGCCTCCCGACCACAGCAATGGCCTTGCTCTCAAACTTGGAGGTGATCTGTGTGGAAACTGCCACTTAGCATCACCCTGATATTGAAAAGAACCCGGACCAGTTGGTCGCTGACAATCCGGGTTCAATTCACATAATCAGGAAGGAGGGGCGGGCGAAAGCCTGTCCCTCACTCCAAGAACAATATAGCAGTTTTCGCTCAGCTTCCAAGAGCCATCAAATCCAACCACCGCCATAGGTGCGGTAGAAAACGTGCTGGCCGATCTTGTCGACGCGTTTCATGGTGTGCGCCCAGTTGGGCCGGACATAGACGGCGTGATAGTGGGTGGCCGAGCCGACCTCCGGCAGGAAGATGCGCCCTGACGTAACAGCCATCGCGATCTCCTGCGCCATTTTCCAGTATTTCGGCTCCGTCACGACCAGCTTGCGTCCTTCACAGGCGAACGAGAACTGACAGCGGTTGATCCAGTCGTCGTTCTGGTAGACGACCCCGCAAATGGTCTTCGGATAGGCAGGGTTGCGGACGCGGTTGAGAATGACCTGCGCAACGGCGGCCTGTCCCTTCAGGCTTTCGCTTCTCGCCTCAAAGTAAATGCCCGTCGCCAGGCATTTCTGTTCTTCCTTGGTGAAAACGACCGGCGGCAGCGGCGATGCCAGCCACGCATGATCGCCGGCTCCCAGCTGCGGGACAAATCGCCCGGGCTGTTTCGGCTCATTGAGAATGTTGTCGAAAGGCGAGGTTTTCGCGTAATCAGGCTCAGCCGGCGCATAACCCAATGCCAGGACATCCGGCGTGTTGTTGGTGATCAGGCTGGCCAGCATGGGCGAGACCTGCGGATCGGCCTTGGCCGGTGCGCGATTATGAAATGCCAGGGCGATCTGGATTTCCTTGCCGGCGATCTTCGGCTTGGCAAAAGCCATTTCGACTTCGACGCCATGGGTCGGGCGGATCAGCATGCTCGATCGCTGGAGGATGGAACCTGCACTGAACGCCTTGGGCGGCGCCTTCTTGCTGATGGTAACGATGCGGCCCTGCTTCTCGGCCCGGTTGATGCGATCTTCATCGGGTGTCGCGCCGGGTGATTTCCCGGTGCCGTTGACAACGATCGGACCGATGCCCGGCACGTCGATGCCGCTGGCGGGAACACTCGATGTGATGGCCTTGTCATCGACAAGGGACATGTTGGCTTTCTGGATGGAGCCGGCGGGTGATTTTTCCAGATAGGCTGTCCAGCGGCCCTTGCCGGATTCGGCACCCGACAGCATGCTGGCCATATCCTGATAGGCGACGATCGTGGGCGAGAACAGATAGATGGCCGTGCCGATAATCACCGGACCGATAAAATTCCTGTTTGTCCGATTCTTTCGCAGGGGCTTCAATGCCCTAGAAAACTCAGAGAAACGCACGCCGATACCCCACTCACAACCGAACAATACTGGTTGCAAAAATGAAGCATTAACCTTGATGGAGAGTTAACAGCCCTCGCAAAAGAGCGTAGCCGGTTGGTTTCACGGCCCATGCAAATGCAAACCGCCCCCGTGCAAAAACACGAGGGCGGCAGGATTTGTAGTAGAGCGATGTCTTAGCGCTTCTTTTTTGCCCGTCCGGCAAACGGATTGTCCGACGTGCGCAGGACCAGCCGCAGCGGAACACCCGGCATATCGAACGTCTCGCGCAGTCCGTTTGTCAGATAGCGCACATAGGAGGTCGGGAACGCTTCCGGCCGCGAGCAGGAGATGACAAAGCCCGGCGGGCGGGTTTTGACCTGCGTGATGTATTTGATTTTGAGGCGGCGGCCGGCGACGGCGGGCGGCGGGTGATGCGTCGTCACACCTTCCATCCAGCGGTTCAGGCGACCGGTGGAAATACGGCGGTTCCATACCTCGTCCGTCGAGGCAACGGCGGCCATCAGCTTGTCGATGCCCTGGTTGCGCTCACCCGAGATCGGGACGGCGCGGATACCGCGAATCTGCGGCAGCAGCCGTTCAGTTTTCTCACGCAGGTCCGCCAGCACCATCTGGCGGTTTTCGACCAGATCCCATTTGTTGAAGGCGATGATCGGCGCGCGGCCCTCGCGGATGATCAGATCGGCGATCTGCAAATCCTGCTTTTCGAAGGGGATCGTCGCATCAAGCACGATAATGACGACCTCGGCAAACCGAATGGCCCGCAGCGCATCGCCCACGGACAATTTTTCGAGCTTACCCTGAACACGGGATTTGCGGCGCAGCCCTGCGGTGTCGAACAGCTTGATCTTGCGGCCGTTCCACTCCCAGTCGACGGAAATGGAATCGCGCGTGATCCCCGCTTCCGGTCCGGTCAGCAGCCGATCCTCACCGAGCATCGTGTTGACCAGCGTCGATTTACCGGCATTCGGGCGCCCGACGATGGCGATGCGGAGCGGCTTGCTGGAATCATAGGCCGGGATGTCTTCGGCATCCGGATCGTCGATGTCGTCGCCGATCAGATCGTCCTTCGGCCCGGCAACGGCGGGAATGGTGACGGCAACCGCGTCGCTCTCGGGATCTTTCGTCTCATACTCATCCGGGAAAACGCGCTCTTCTCCCAGTATTTCGACGATCGCGTCGCGCAGATCAGGAAAGCCCTGCCCGTGCTCGGCCGAAATAGGGCAAGGTTCGCCCAGCCCCAGCTGATAGGAATCGTACATGCCGGATTCGGCACCGCGCGCCTCGGCCTTGTTGGCAACCAGAATAACCGGCTTGCCGGAACGGCGGACGAGGTCGGCGAAGGTTACGTCGGTGGGCGTGATACCGGCCTTGGCATCGACAAGGAACAGGATGAGATCAGCCTCCCCGATGGCCAGTTCCGTCTGGGCACGCATGCGGCCTTCCAGCGAATCGCTGGGGACCTCCTCGAGACCTGCGGTATCGATGACATCGAACTTCAGATCGTAGAGTTTGGCGGCATGGACACGGCGGTCGCGCGTAACGCCCGGCAGATCATCCACCAAAGCGATCTTGCGGCCGACAAGCCGGTTGAAGAGGGTGGACTTACCGACATTCGGACGGCCGATAATGGCGAGGGTGAAACTCAAAGACTCAAATTCCTGTGTTAACCGGCAGCAGCAGCGGGTGCTGCGCCAGTGCTGCGAAGCATGTCGAGCATCGTGTCGGCAAACTGGCGGATATTGGCGGGAGCGGCCTGATCATCGGAAATCTGCTTGAACAGCTTTTCCGCATCACCGCCGCGACCAGCTTTCCATGCGGCAAGGCCAAGGGCCTCACGCGCGGAATGGCGCATCGGATTGCCGTCGGACGAAAGAGATTCGACGCGTTTGGCAACATCGTCGTAGGAGCCCGTGTCGAGAAGCAGCAGGGCAGCGCGCAGTTTTGCCAGATCCCGGAGGGATTGGGGAACAGAGGCATCCGCCGCAACTTCGTCAAACGCAGCCACTGCGGCCGCCGGGTCACCCTTTTGCGCTTGCACGCCGGCAGCGCGCATGCGTGCCAGCACGGGATAAGCGCCGTAACCGGTCTTTTCCAGTTCACCCAGCGTCTTCAACGCTTCATCATTCTTGCCGTCCCGGACAAGATTGAGCGCAGCCAGAAACTGGTCGCCGGACTTCGACGCCTGCTTTTCGGTCCAGTATTCATAGAAGGCGAAAACACCCGTGCCGACGACAAGGGCCACGGCAGCGCCAATCAGCAGGCCGCCAAAGCGCTTCCAAAACGCCCGCATCTTGTCGGAGCGGAGTTCCTCATTTACCTCACGGAAAAAGCCGTCGTCAGTCATAGTGCCTCATTGATGCCCTTGGGGCCTGCGATGAAATGAATTGCAGATGCGCGAAGCAGCCCTCGCCACTCCGCGCACACAGTTAGAGCGCTTTTAGTCGGAAAATCCTCGGGATGTAAGGGCCAAGTGAAAAATAGCCCTGAGCCGACGGTTTAAACTGGTGATACCCCAATCAGCCAGGCATGCAGTTTCCAGACAAACAGGGCATAGAGCACCACACCAGCAACAATGGCCATGATATCGTTGGAAACCGGTCCGGGCACAATCACCGTGCGCATCAGGCCCGCCCGCTCCTGCCGCTTGATGGAAATGCGGTCGACCACGGCCCAGGCCAGAAATGACAGAAACAGGACGAGCGAGGCCAGATCGCCATTGGCCATGAGATGCGCCAGCGCCCAGATTTTGACGGCAATCAGCGTGGGATGCTTGAGAATGGGCTTCAGCTTTCCCGGCTTGAAATTCGAAATCATCAGCGAGATGAACGAAAACAGCATCAGAAGCAGAGTGATGTGCTTCAGCCAGACCGGCGGCTCATAAATGAACAGCGAATAAGGCCGCGCCAGCACATATCCCCAGATGATAAGTATTAAACCCAGGAAGGAAATGACGGAGTAGAAACCCTTCCACTTGTTCTCGCCCCATGCGGCGATCTTGTCGAGACGCCATTGCGGCGCAACGATGCGGACCGAGTGAATTCCCAAAAAGACAACAATACCCAGAATCAGCACCAGCATGACCTGTTCCCCCGTTTGCGGGGAGAGTACAGCGGCTTCAGAACAGTTCCAAGACAGGTGCTTGCGGTGGATCGACGCGTCCGATCATCGCCACAATTCCCCTGTAGCGAGAATCGCTCCTCCCATTGATAGCGTCGTATCAGCATTATGCGTTTGATTTCTTGTGCCCTTGCCGCGTCCCTTGCCCTCACGGCATGCATGCCCGCTTTTGCCAGCGAAGGCACGCAACTGCGCGGTTCCCTTGGCAGCAAGCCGCAATATGTGCTGATCTCCTTCGACAATTCCGGCAGCAATGCCCTGTGGGAGCGCAGCCGGGCGCTTGCCGAGCGCTCCAATGCTAAATTCACCTACTTTCTCTCCTGTGTCTTTCTGATCGACCGCGCTGACCGCAAATCCTATCAGGCCCCTGGCGAATCCAATGGCCGCTCCAATATCGGTTATGCCGCATCGAAGGATGACATTGCCAAACGGCTGGACAATATCTGGCGGGCGCGCAATGAGGGCAATGAGATTGCCAGCCACGCCTGCGGCCACTTTGATGGACGCACCTGGTCGAAGGCGGACTGGATCAGGGAATTCACCGCCTACAAGCAGGTGCTGCGCACGGCCTGGGCAAAATATGGCAGCGATCCCGAGCCGGAGGGTTGGAAAACCTTTGTCGACACGGAAGTGCGCGGCTTCCGGGCTCCATATCTCTCCGCCAGCCCTGCCCTGCTGTCGGCATTGAAAGACATGGGGTACGCCTTTGACGCCAGCAGCGTTTCCAAGGGTCCGGCTCTGCCGATCCATGCGGGCGGGCTATATCAGTTTGCGCTGCCCACCATCAGCGAAGGCCCGGAACACCGCCCGGTGGTGGCGATGGACTACAACATGTTCGTGCGCCACTCCGGCGGCTTCGAGCGGGCGGATCACCTCAACGAATTTGAAAACCGCGCCTATGACGCGTTCAAGGGTGCCTTTGACCGCCAGTATAGGGGTGAGCGCATTCCCTTCCAGATCGGCATCCATTTTACGCTGATGAACGGCGACGCCTATTGGCGGGCGCTGGAACGCTTCACATCCGACGTCTGCACGCAGCCTGACGTGCGTTGCACGACCTATAGCGATTATCTCAAACAGACCGGCGCCGAAGCGCCGTCCGCCGTCGCGCCGGCGATCAACCGGAGGAAGGTAACGGACAGCGGCATCTGACCGCCGCCCGTCACTGCATTCTTAGCGTTCAGTCCCTGTTTCCAGATAAAGCTGATCGATGGATGGCAGAGGCTCGCCCTCCAATGTAGCCTCGAAGGCTTTCAAGCGCTTCTGGATCGAAAGCAGTTCGATGACTGTCGTCCACGAATTGACCAGAAATTGGAAAGAGTTCGTCACATTCGAGAAGGCTGACAAGATCTGCTGGAAGATACCCAGGGTAATCGTGCCGGCTGCCAATGTCGGAACAAGCAGGAAAAGGCCAAAGACATTGTCGGCCTGCAGATAGACGTAGCGGAAGACGTTGAAGTAGACGTAGTGGAAATACAAGCGGAAGTAATTCTTCCGGACGTTTGCAAAGAGCTCCTTTACGGCAAGCGGCTGGGCACGATCTCCATGATCTTCACCATAAACAAGTTCCTTTCGGTAGGCCGCTTCAACTCTCTGATTGCGAAACTGCAAACCCGGAAGCTTTACACCGACCATTGCGAGCAAGCCGGTTCCGAAGATTGCCCAAGCAATGGCCGCGAAAACCAGCGGATGCGGTATGACACCGACAACTGGCAAGGCGACGATATGGCTGGAGAGCTGTGCGAGCAAGGGCAGGAACGCTATCAGTGTCATGGCCGACTGTATGAAGGTGATACCCAGACCTTCAACAATCGATGCAAAACGCATCGTGTCTTCCTGAACGCGCTGTGCGGCACCCTCAATATGCCGAAGCCTTTCCCAATGTTCCATATAGTAGCTGTTCATGGCCGTTCGCCATCTGAAGACGTAGTGGCTTGTAAAGAAAAGCGTTGCGACCGCTACCGCAATTGCCACGCAGGCGATCACCGCGAATGTGATAACGCCGGCATAAAGATCCGGGGCAGCAACAACATTTTTACCGCCCATTGCCTTTTGAACCATGTCAAAGAACGAGCCGCGCCAGTTGTTCAAGACAACATCGACCTGAACGGAAAAATAGGACGAAAACAGGATAAGAGCAGACCCCAGAATTGACCAATTCTGCCACGGGTGAGGCGAATACCACGCCCAGAACGCATAAAAAATACCAATGAATACAGCAAAATAAACATAGACCCAAAGATAGGGCTTTGTGAAAAAGACCGTGATGCCAACGATGGGAGGTACCGCCGGGTCAGCGGGAGCCAATCCCACGTAGGAACCAAATTGTTGACCTCCGGCATACCAGAGCAGAACTGCGGCCAAGGCCCACAGAAGCGCCGAGATGAAAAACAACTTCGGCTTGGGAAAAAATGAGACAAACACGGCAGATGGACCCTCGCATAAACACACAAATCAGGGTTGATTTGAAGTGAGCCTACCACCACGAATAGGGCAAAGGTCGTACAGCAGCAATTAAATTGCTGTAATATTCACCGTCTGGAAAGAAACGCAAAGGCCGCCCCGACGAACAGGCTGGCGGCGGCGGCAAGGGTCGCGATGGTGAAATTGCCGGTGATATTGGCGAGATAGCCGCCGACGAGCGGCCCGATGATCTGGCCGATGCCGAAGGCCGCCGTCATGACGGCCATGACCCGGCGCGGCGACTGCGGCAGAATGGCCCGCCCCGCCTGAAAGCCGGCTGCGGTGATCACGATGAAGGTCAGCCCCAAGAGCACGCCTCCGAGAAGTGGCCCCACGGGAGGCGGCAGGACCACACTGGCGGCCACACCCACGGCCTGCACCAGCATGCCGAGCGCCACGACGGCAAACGGGCCGACCTGGCGCAGCAGCGGCCCCCACAACCAGACGGACAGGGCAGCGCTCACACCGGTGACGAACCAGACCAGCGCTTCCATGGACGCGCCGCCATGGCTGGTGCGCACGATGGCAATGATGAATGTGGCGGTGATGATGTAGCCGAAGCCGAAAATGCCATAGGCAATGTTGATCTTGAGGAAGGCGGGCGTCCAGCGCACCGGCGGTTCCTTGATGTGGGTTCCGCCACGAACCGGCCCTTCGCGCAGCAGCCATAGCACGGCAAACAGCCCGAGGATGGAGAGGATAGCCGCACCGACCCAATCCTGACGCCAGCCGTAGCCGCTTGCGGCGCTTGCCGCCACCAGCACGGAGGAGAGTGCAATGCCGGCACCGACGCCGCCGAAATGCAGTGCCTGCAAACCCGGCCGGTTGGCCGCAGCGAGATGACTGAAGACGATGGTTGCAGCAAGCACCAGCATGAACGCGCTGGCCATGCCGGCCAGGAACCGCAGGATCGAGAAGACGATGATGCCGTCGCTGAGGCTCATGGCGAGACACAGTGCCGCACTGGCGGCAAGGGAGGCCAGAACCACGGCGCGCTCTATGCCTGACGCCCAGCTGTAACCCGCAATGATCGCACCGAGGAGATAGCCGACATAATTGGCCGAAGCGATGATTCCGGCATCACCCGGCGACAGGCCGAGGTCGGTCATCATGGCCGGCAGGATCGGCGTGAAAATGAAACGGCCGATACCCATTGCGACTGCCATCGTGACAAATCCGCCAAGGGCGTAACGAACGGGAGAAGAGGCTGGTGGGGTCATGCCGCGGACATTATCGCTGCGATGCAGCATGACAAGACAATAAAATTGATCGACCGATGACGATTGGTGATCGTTCGGGTCACCCACCACCTGTGCGCCGGACGGGGATCAGATGGCGACAGGTGTGGTGACGCCCCTGCGGGTGATCCTGTAGACCGCCGCAGGCGGCAGATTGCGGAATGCCCGGCCAATGCAGACGGCCTCCAGCTGCAATTGATCCAGCACCGGTTTTGGCACCGGGCAGCGGAAGCCGTAGGTGAACTGGTAATAGGCGCCTTCCGGCCGCAGATTGCTGAATGCGCCGCCGAGAATTGCCGCCACCTTTTCCTGCGTCATGCTGAGAAGCGGCAGGCCGCTGACAACGGCACCGGCAGGCTGAATGTCGAAGAACTCGTGCAGGTCGAGCTGGGCCGCGTCCATCTGCAGGATGCGCATGCCGGGAAAGCGCGCCTGCAAAAGCCGCGCAAATTCGGCACCGTATTCAATCAGGGTGAGGTCCTTGGGGCGAACACCGCGGGCAAGCAGCGCATCGGTGAACACGCCGGTACCCGGTCCCAATTCAAGCACGGGACCCGAGGCCGGGGTGATTTCGCTGGTGATCAATCTTGCAAGGGCCGCTCCCGAAGGGGCAATCGCACTGACGCGAAACGGATCGGTCAGCAGTGCCCGCACGAAAGTCCAAACACTTCCCGTCGTCATAAAAATCAAGCTCCAACGTTCTTAAGGCAGCACCTGTATGGCGCGCCAATATTGAGGGAAGATTGCGTGCACCTTCTGCGGCAACGATACCCACAGCAAAATGGCTTAAACAGGACTGAATTATTGACTGAATGTTACGATATTATAGATGCGGCAGCAAACTTCATGGTGAAACAGGCGCCGCCGCCAGATGCCTCTGTTACCACAACCTGCCCCCGATGCAATTGCACGATTTCCTGGACGAGGTTGAGGCCCAGACCGACGCCGCGATCCCGCGCGTGCAGACGCCGGAAAGGCTCGAAGATGGCACTGCGCTGATCGGGCGGCACGCCCGCCCCCTCGTCTTCCACCACGACGGCCGCATCCGGCTTCACCCGGATGGTGATGGTGCCCTTGCGTCCGCCGTGCTGGATGGCATTTTGCACAAGGTTGATCATGGCCCGTTCCAGCGCCGCCTGATCGCCCCGCACGGCAACACGCGCGATTTCGGGTTCGAACGACATGGCATAACCCGCCGCGATGGCAAGCGGCGCGAGATCGGCTGCCACCCGCCGTCCGACGGCGACAAGATCAACGGCGGCAAATTGCATTCCGTTCTGGCTCAGGCGTTGCAGATCCAGCAATTGTTCGGCGAGAATGCCAAGACGGGCGACATCCTCCAGCAGACGCCCGTTGGTCGGGCTGGCCGGGAGCGATTCCAGGCGGGTCTGCAGAATGGCGATCGGTGTGCGCAATTCATGGGCTGCATCCAGCAGAAACCGTTTGTGCCGTTCATAACCGTCGTCGAGACGGCCGAGCGCGCTGTTGACAGCCGTCACCAGCGGCGTGACCTCCTGCGGCACATCATCCAGCGGTAAGCGCGTTCCCCGCTCGTCAATATTGATCTTTTCAGCCTGGTTCGCCACATGCCCCAGGCCCCTATGGGCCCTGCGCACGACAAATGGCGTTACCACGAGCGTCGCCAGCGCCATCACAAGGATGAGCGGGACGATGATGGTTGCGAGAACCGTACCGAGCGCCGAGAGATAGAAGCCGAAGGGGACTGCACTTCCGGGTCCGGCAAGGATCTGGACCACGCCGGCGGTGGTCGTCACGCGTTTGAACCGGGCGTTGGAACGGGGCGGATCACCGAGATTCCAGCCAAATCGCGCCTGTCCCACGGCGCTCAAGGCATCGCCGATGCGCGCATATTCCGGCGGGACCTCGCCCTCCGACAAGGTCTGTCCCTGCACATCGCGCGCCACAAACCAAAAACTCGGGCTTGTCGCCCGCTCGCGCGCCAGTGCGGGTGTTTCGCGCAGGACGAGAGCGCCATTGGCACTGCGCCCGATGGAATCGCGCACGGCGTTGATCGTCGTATCTTCAGGATCGATCGACCCGAGAAATCCGGTGTACCAGAGCGCACAGAGCACCAGCACCACAAACAGCGTCAGCATGACCGCCTGCAGAACGACAAGGCGGCTGACGAGCCGCCATTTCAATGAATGCGGCCTTGCCTGCGCCATCAGGAGAGGCGCTTCAACAGGTAGCCGACGCCGCGAATGGCGTGAATTTCAACGCCGGCGCCGGATTCCGTCAGCTTGCGGCGCAGCCGGGAAACATGGGTGTCGAGGGCGTTCGACTGGATTTCATCGTCAATGCCGTAGACTGCTTCTTCCAGCGAAGAACGCAACACCGTGCGCCCCATGCGCCGCAACAGCGTTTCCAACACCAGAAGTTCGCGGCGCGGCAGGTCGAACCGGTTGGCGCCGATGCTGGCTTCGCGGTTGATCAGGTCAAAGGACAGGTTGCCGACATTCAGCGGTTCCGAGGGCATGTTGAGGGGCCTGCGCAGCACTGCGCGCAGCCGCGCCAGCAGTTCTTCCACGGCAAAGGGCTTGGCAAGATAATCGTCCGCCCCCTTGTCGAGACCGGTGACACGGTCCGCCAATTCACCGCGCGCCGTCAGCACGATGACCGGAACGCCCTCACCTTTTGCCCGCAGACGCGGCACGATGGTCAGACCATCGCCGTCCGGCAACTGCCGGTCCAGCAGAATGGCAGCATAGGCGTTAAGCGACACGGCCTCCTCGGCGTGGGCGAGCGAGCCCACGTGATCAACGACCATGTCGTAATTCTTGAGCGCCTCCCCAAGGGCAGCGGCCATTTCAGGCTCGTCTTCCACCAGCAAAATACGCACCATTCAGGACCAGTCATGCACAGGGTTAAAACATGGCGACACAAGGAATTTGGACATCGGCCGTTGCTTTGGCAAAATAGTACCGTTCGGGCCACCATGGCGGGGCCCGTTCCCATTTCATACGCCGCAATCGCTGTGCCCTGCCCGCACTCTTCATTCGCCGCAACACAATTAGGCCACTCACATTGCACCAAGGTTGCGCCCTGCAACATCCGGGCAACTGCGCGCCGGGCAGGCTTTTCCCGCCTCAGAGCGCCTCGCTTTGATCCGCCAGCTGGCGAACCATATCCGTCGGCACGACTTGCGCGAGCCTGGCCTGCGCTTCCCGCCACACGGGTATTGCTGCTTCGAGACGGCGCGCGCCTGTTTCCGTCAGCCACACCGCACGGCGACGCAGGTCGGTTTCCACCAGGGTGATTTCGATCAGCTGTTCGCGCTCAAGCGTGCGCAAGTTGCGCGACAGGGTGGATTGCTCCAGCCCGCTGCGCTGGGCCAGCGCACCCAGCGTATCATCGGTCAGGGCAGCAATCTGCGCCATCAGGCCAAGCTGCGCCGCGCTAAGGCCAAGATCCGCCAATTCGCGATCCAGAAAAGCCGTGATGCGGCGCGCCGCCAGCCGGCTGTTCCAGCCCGCGCAATTCTCAACCAGCGCGCCGGCGTCGGTCCGCAAGGTTTTTTTCGGTTGTTTTGCCAAGGTCATGGATATATGCATATACATAATATGTATCTACATGGAAACCGGTTTTTGCGTACCCACCCCGCCCCCGAACCGGTTAATGCAGTTTGACGCGGAGTATCGAGACCATGCGCGCCTTGCAACGAACGATCCTTGACACCATCGGCAACACATCGCTACTGGCCCTGCGGACCATCCGTCCCGCCAACGGCGCCTGCATCCTCGTGAAGCTTGAAAGCGAAAACCCCACCGGCAGCATGAAGGACCGTATGGCGCTTGCCATGATCGAGGCGGCGGAGGCGGATGGGCGGCTAGCCGCCAGCGGATCCGTGGTGGAATATACCGGCGGCAGCACCGGCGTTTCCCTGTCGCTCGTCTGCGCTGTCAAAGGCTATCCCCTGCAAATCGTCACCTCGGACGCCTTTGCCCGGGAAAAACTTGACCACATGGCAATTCTTGGCGCCACGCTGCACATCGTGCCAAGCGACAGTGGGCGTATGACGGAAAGGCTGACACGCGACATGATCGAAGCGGCGCGTATCATCGCGCAGCAAACCCCCGGCAGTTTCTGGACCGACCAGATGAACAACCGGGATCAGCTGGCGGCCTATCACGCCATGGCTGCCGAACTCTGGGACCAGACAAACCGACGCATCGACGGCTTTGTGCAAAGTGTCGGCACCGCAGCGTCCCTCAGAGGGACCGGCGAGGCCTTGCGCCGGTACAATGACCAGATCCGCATTGTTGCGGTGGAGCCGGCGGAATCGCCCGTCCTGTCCGGCGGCAAGACCGGCGCGCACAGAATTGACGGGATTGGCGCGGGCTATGTCGTACCGCTCTGGCAGGACGACATAGCCGACGGGATCGAACAGGTGTCGACGGAGGAAGCCATTGCCATGGCTAAGCGGCTGGCCCGCGAAGAAGGACTGTTTGCCGGAACCTCCACCGGAGCCAATGTGGTTGCGGCGCTGCGGCTGGCCGATACGCTTGCCCCAGGTGCAACCGTCGTCACCGTCATGTGCGACACCGGCATGAAATATCTGAGCAGGAAATAGGAATGCGGAGCGCAACGGAGCGCGTCAATGCAGCGTCCAGCGCTGCAGTATCTCGTATTCGGAGAGCCCCCGCTTGCTGTGGATCAAGACAAAATCCCTGACGACAAAGCGGATCGGCTCGATCGGCTGTTCGCTGATCGTTCTGGAATTGTAGAGAAGCGTCAAATGCGGGGTGAATGCGCCGCGTTGTCCGGGCAGGCCATTGCGCATGAGGCAGGCGCCGAGAATGGTGTGCAGCCGGGTCAACCCCTCGCCCTCGCCGATCAGCACCAGCGGCTTGCGATCCGGTTTTCCGCCTTCAAAACTCCGCGCCGAATGAAGCGTTACTTCAAATGGCGGCATCGATACGGCAGCTCCAGCCCGCTCGACCGCGAAAAGGATAGGGCTGGGCAGACGCGGGTAATCCCCCAGATGGTACAGCGAAATATGAAAACGGCAAAGTCCGATCAGGCTCTTTCGCGTCAAACGATGATCTTTGATCAAGCCGGTCCTGCAGGCATCGACAATCTCCTGCACATCGGCATTGAGCATGATACCGAAGAAAAGCCGCTCCTGCAAAGCAGGCCGTTTCGGCCGGTTTTGCCAGTTATCGCCCAGATTCAGTTCGCCCTGCATGGCCGGCCTCCCGAAATGCAACCGCATTTCCGATCGGACACACTAGAACAAAAAGAGAACAATCCGCAAGTATTTTTGCGAATGCTCGTCTGGTCACCCGTTCCTGGCAACCATGGCAATGATGGTTTCGAACAGTTCGCGCTCCGCCTGCGCAGCGGTGATGTCGCCCGTTGCGGCGGCATAGGACAACGCTTCGGCGGCACCGAGCATCGCCCACAAGCCCGCCGAAGCAATGGTCCCCGCACCGGCAAACGGTGCGAGCATCACCCGGCACTTCTCAATGAAGACGCCGTTATATTCGCGCTTGATCTTCTCCAGTTCGGGAGATCCGGCAAGCGCTGCGATCACACCGGGAATTTCGCGCCCCTGCACAAGCACGCAGTCCACATAGGACGAGGCGATGACCGCAGCCCTCTCTGCCAGCGCCGGTTTGCTCGCGGCGAGCGCCGCGTCCATCAGCATTGTCTGGCGGGCATCGAAGTCCCGGTAAAGCGCTGCCAGCAAACCGGCGCGCGTGCCGAAATGATCATAGACCACCGGCTTCGTCACCTCAGCCTTTTCGGCAAGCCAGCCGAGCGTCAAGGCTTCTGTCCCCTCCTCACGGACAATCCGCCAGGCGACATCCAGGAGCTGGCGGAAGCGGTCCTCCCGCGTCAGCCGCCGGCGCGGACGGACAGCCGCCGTTTCATCCTTCGTTCGCATGCTTGACATCGCTATATACCAAAAGTAACTTGCAGATTATAACTTACCAAAAGTATATAACATCAGCCCGCCATCTGCAATCCGTTGACAGGAGTTTTGTCATGCACGCCCTCATCGTTGTCGCACATCCCGAACCCGCATCCCTCACCCACGGCATTGCCGCACAGATCGCGGAGGGGTTGTCCCTGTCGGCTTCCGGCAATTCCCACGAAATCGCCGACATCGCGGCCGAAGGGTTCGATCCGCGCTTCTCCGCCGCCGATCTTGCCGTTCACCGCACCCGGGCGGCACCGCCCGCCGATGTCGCCGCCGAACAGGCGCGGATCGACCGTGCCGATGCTGTGGTGCTGGTCTTTCCCGTCTACTGGTGGTCGATGCCGGGACTGCTCAAGGGATGGATCGACCGCGTCTTTTCCAATGGCTGGGCTTTCGACTTCAACCTGGACGGCGGCCTGGAAAAGAAGCTCCGCCACCTCAAAGTGCATCTCATCGGCGTCGGAGGCGCCGATGCGCGAACCTATACCCGGCGTGGTTACTTCGATGCCATGAAGACGCAGATCGATCACGGCATCTTCGATTATTGCGGTGCCTGTGTCGTCACGTCGGAGCTGCTGCTCGATTCGGAAACGCAGGATCCGGCAATACACCTCGACAGGGCGCGAACCATCGGCAGCAGGCTGTTTGAAGCATCGCTGCAATGCGGGATGCAGGCAGCCTGAGGGCGCCGTTCACCCCATCAGCCGGGGCAAAGCGGCGGCGAGTGCGTCCACGGCCAGGCGGACCCGCAGCGGCAAATGCGGCACCGGCAGCCACAACGCATAGGCGTCGTAGAGATAATCCGGCTGATCCAGCAGCAATTGCACAAGTGTTCCCGCGGCAATCCGGTCGCGGATGAGCCAGGACGGCAGCCAGGCCAGCCCCATGCCAGCCATGGCAGCGTCGGCTATGGCGTCGAGGTCATCCAGCCGCACGCGATTGACCGGCATCGCCTCTGCCGGCGGCTGGTCGCCGCGCGGGAACAGCCATGGGCGGATGCGGCCCGACCGGCGATACATGATGGCCTGGTGCCCGGCAAGGTCGTCAACCACCCGTGGTTCGCCATGCTTCGCGATATAGGCGGGCGCGGCGCAGATAACCATATGCTGGCGGGCGATCCGCCGCGCAATCACGCCGCCCCTGTCGTCGGGAGTGCCGGTCCGGATGGCAAGGTCATATTCGTCCTCGGCGAGATCGACGAAGCGGTCGCTCAGCGACAGGTCAAGTTCCAGCATGGGATATTGCCGGGCGAGCCCGAGCAATACCGGGGTGACGCAGTGCCGGCCGAAATGCGCGGGCATCGTCACGCGCAGGCGGCCGCGCGGTTCGGACAGCTGATCATCCGCGAGCGCATCCGCGGCCTCCGCTTCGGCCAGTATCACCCGGCACCGTTCATAATAGGCACGCCCGAAATCGGTCAGGTTCTGGCGGCGTGTCGTGCGGTTGATCAGGCGTACGCCCAGCCGCTCTTCCAGAAACCGGACATGTTTGCCGACCATCGGGCCGGACAGGCCAAGCGCGTCCGCAGCCGCGGCAAAGGAGCCGAGATCAACGGCCCTGACAAACACGGCCATGCTGGCGAGGCGATCCATATTCGAAACTCCTGGTTTCTACAGAACTTCATTATGCGCCATTTATCCGCATTTCTCCTGCTGGCATAGCCTATTCAGTTCAAATGGTTTGGAGTTATGACTATGGCACGTGTTGTTCGTTTCCATGAATTCGGCGGTCCCGAGGTATTGCGCATCGAGAACGTCGAGATTCCCCAGCCCGGCCCGGGCGAGGTTCAAATCCGCGTCAAGGCCCTGGGGCTGAACCGCGCCGAAGCGCTTCTGCGTACCGGCACCTACATCGAGACACCGGTTTTGCCGTCCGGCCTTGGCCTTGAAGCAGCGGGCATCGTCGAATCGGTTGGCGAAGGCGTCGAGAACTTTGCGCCGGGTGATAGGGTCAGCGTCATACCGCCCAAATCGATGGTGCGCTGGCCCGCCTATGGCGAGCTGGTGACCTTCCCCGCCGGATCGGTTGTCAAACACCCGCAATGGCTCAGCTGGGAAAAGGCGGCGGCGCTGTGGATGCCTTACCTGACCGCTTACGGCGCGCTGATCGACATCGCCAAGCTGCACCGGGGAGATTTCGTCGTCATCACCGCGGCCTCAAGCAGCGTGGGACTTGCGGGGATCCAGATTGCCAACAGGGTTGGCGCGACGGCCATTGCCGTGACGCGCACCTCCGGCAAGAAACAGGAGCTGCTGGCTTTCGGCGCCGCCCATGTCATTGCCGCCGCCGAGGAAGACCTGGAGACGCGGCTAAAGGACATCACCGGGCCCGACGATGTGCGCGTGGTGCTCGACCCCATCGGCGGTCCGATATTCGGCCCGCTGACCGCCGCCATGGCACCGGGCGGCATCCTCGTGGAATATGGCGGCTTGAGCCCGGAACCGACACCCTTTCCGCTGTTTACCGTCCTGAGCAAGTCCCTGACACTGCGCGGCTATCTCGTGCACGAGATCATCGGTGACCCAGCACGGCTGGAAGCGGCCAAGGCTTTCATCCTGGATGGGCTGGCATCCGGTGCCCTGCAGCCGGTCATCGCCAGAACCTTCCCGTTCGACCAGATCGTCGATGCGCATCGCTTTCTGGAATCGAACGAGCAGTTCGGCAAGATCGTCGTGACGGTTTGAGCGAACAGGGCTGCTCCCTCATGTTTCGAAATAGCGCAGCCGGTCGAGATCGGACATCAGCCCAGGCTGGTTCGGCTGCCAGTTCAACAGTTCGCGGGTGCGCGTGCTCACGGCATGCGCATTCATACCGGCAAAGGTGGCGAACCAGCCGAAATGTTCGGCCGCCGCCTCGGGGGGCTTGGCCACCACAGGCACGTTCAGCCGGCGGCCGATCAGCGTGGCGATGTCCTTGAACAGCACGCCTTCCTCGGCAACCGCGTGATAACGGTCGCCGCCGGTCCCCCGTTCAAGGGCAAGCCTGTAGACGGAAGCCGCATCCAGCCGGTGCACCGCGGGCCAGCGGTTGAGTCCTTCGCCGACATAGGCTGACACGCCCTTTTCGCGCGCGAGGTTGATGAGGTGCGGTACGAAGCCATGGTCGCCGTCACCATGAACGGACGCAGGAAGACGGACCACTGACGCGCGCACGCCATCGTCTGCCAGCGCCGCAGCGGTTGCTTCCGAAACGCGGGGCACAGCCGCGGAAGCCGGGTCGGGCAGGTCTTCTTCCGTCGCCGGGCGATCCCGTCCCAAATGCGCCATTCCCGTGGTGACAAGCAAGGGGCGATCCGAGCCTTTGAGGACAGCGCCAAGCGTCTCGATGGCGCGGCGGTCCATCTCGCAGTTCTGCGCGAATTTCGAGAAATCATGATTGAACGCCGTATGGATCACTCCATCTGCGGCGGCGGCGCCATCGCGCAGGCTTGGCAGATCGTCGAGATCGCCGCGATGCGCCTGCGCGCCGAGGGCGGCAAGCGATTTGGCCGCCGCGTCCGTGCGGACAAGGCCAAGCACCTGATGGCCCGCCTTGACGAGTTCCTCCACGACGGCAGAGCCGACAAAGCCTGTGGCACCGGTAACGAAGACACGCATTCCACTTCTCCATTTTAAAATGAATTGACCGCAATCACGGCCGTTGTGGAGAAGATAGGCGGTTGGAGAAATACGATCTATGCTGTAAAGTCTGCATTATCTTCGCAATCGTCCGGAATGACCATGGACCCGCTCTCAGACGTCCTGTCCCTGCTTAAACCGCATAATTATATGTCCGCCGGCTTCGATGCCGGGGGCGAATGGTCGATCCAGTTTCCGGAAAGCCGGGACAGCATCAAATGCGGCGCCGTGGTTTCCGGTCAATGCTGGCTGTCCGTGGAGGGCGTTGCCGATGCCGTGCACCTCGGCACGGGCGACTGCTTCCTGTTGCCGTACGGCCGGCCGTTTCGCTTGGCCAGCGATCTGACGTTGTCGTCAGTCGAGGCTGTCACGGTTTTTTCCGCTGCGCGCAATGGCGGCATCGCCGTGCATAAAGGCGGCGGCGATTGCTTTGTTGTCAGCAGCCGTTTTGCCCTGACCGGCAACCATGCCAACGTGCTGTTGGGAATGCTGCCGCCGATCGTGCACATCCGCAAAGACGCGGATCAGTCCGTGCTGCGCTGGCCCGTGGAACTGATGATGCGGGAGTTGCGCGAGCGGCAGCCCGGCGGCTTTCTCCTGGTGCAGCACCTCGCCCATATGATGCTGATCGAGGCGCTGCGATTGCATCTGGCCGGAGGATTGCAAGGCGGCGTCGGCTGGCTGTTTGCTCTGGCGGACAGGCAGATGGGCGCTGCAATCAACGCCATGCATGAGAATCCGGCGCGCCACTGGACGTTGCAGACACTGGCGGAACGGGCCGGCATGTCGCGCTCAACCTTTGCACTCAAATTCAAGCAGACCGTCGGAAAGTCCCCCATGGAATATCTGACGCGCTGGCGGATGCTGGTGGCGGGAGACAGGCTGGAGAATTCAAGCGATCCCGTGTCCGCCATTGCCCTGTCGCTCGGTTACGACTCGGAAAGCGCCTTCAGCACGGCCTTCAAGCGGGTCATGGGCTGTTCGCCGCGCCAATACGGCCATAGCGGGAGGACCGCCTTGTCATCGGAGAGCCCCCTCGCATCGCCCCTCGTGCGGCGTGCCCTTTCAGAATCTCCAGCTTAGATCACCGCGCACCCCATGCGCCTGCACCGCCGACGACATCTGGCCGGTATAGGAAACACCCAGCGTGACAGTCTTCGTCACCGCGTAATCCAATCCGGCTTCAGCAATGAGAGCATCCCGCGCAATCGGCGAACCTTCGACTGGGAACGGCGACCCTCCGGCCAAGGCGAATGTTGTATCCGGAGCAACGTCGCCAAAGGCATGCTGCCACCCGAGCATTCCCCTTGCCGCCAGCTTGGCCGTGTCACCGACGGGAATATCCGTCCGGGCGCGTAGGCCCAGCGTTGCATAGACGTTGTCATCAACGTCGCCGTGGGATTTGAGCCCTGCAGTCCCGCTTTCCCCGATGCCATCGGTATGAAGGTTTGCATAGGCGAGACCTGCGAATGGCTCCAATGCCACACGATTGTAATCGAAGGCATAGCCTGCCTCGCCGAAAACCTGCACCGTTCTCGCGGCGTAATCGGCAGCGGATGCACCAAATGCCGTGGAACGGCTTGTTTCCACCGTGTGCCACGTGTGGGCAGCGCCAAAACGCAAGGCCAACGCATCCATCTGCGTACTGGCATAGGCAGCGATCGTATAGCTGTCGACGGACGCCGAGGACGCGCGTGCCGGAGCGTCAAGCGAACTGCTGCCATATCCTCCGGCAAAGCCTGCACGCCATGACTGCCCGAATTCGCCGTCAGCCCCCATATAGAATCCACCCGAGGAGCGCTCGAGCTTCGCAGCATTCGCATTGCCCGACAGGTGTCCCCATGAACCGTAGGCCTGTCCCCAGACCGCCGAGGAGGCATCGGGTGCGGCGGGAATTTGACCACCCGGACCGTAGGCCAGAAGAGGCATCGACGAAAACGGAGCAGCCCCCGATGCCGCGCGCAGACGCGCGGAGATGACATCCCGGGCAAACCGGCTTTCGTCGAGCAGTGCCGATTTGACGCTCGAATGGATTTCACCGGAGAGCGAGTCGAATATTGTCCGCGCATCGTGGGCATTCGACCCGATAATCAGGTCGTAGATGGATGCGGCGGGATTGCCTGTCCCGGCAGTGCCGGACAGCACCAGCCCGCCGAGACTTTCCACACCGGCACCCACCGATCTCTGGTTCTTTGTCGTGCCAATATCGGCAAAAGCCGTCTTGTTCCGCAAAACGTTCAGGTAGACATTGGTGGCATCGTAGCCGAGTGTCAGGTCGAGGAAGGCGTAGTCAGCCTGCACACGGCTAAACGTTCCGGTGAGCCCGCCCGAAGCAAGGATCGTGTATCGGGCATCACCGCGAAACGTGCCCGGATTGAGGAAAGCATCAACTGTGCCACCGTCAAGCTGCGCCGTGCCCGTCACGTCGACACGGCTGGTACCCTCGGCTGCGCCGATCTTGACCCGCATGCTGGCATCGGCGGATTGGTGATAGTTGCCATCAATTGTCAGCGTTCCGCCGGCGCCGCCCCAGCCGCCATAGACGATGCCCTGATTGTCGACATTCCCGTAAATGATGCCGTCTCCGGAAAGGGCTCCGCCACGGCCTACCAGCGTATCGGATGCGATACTGCCTGCCAGCGCCAGAGTACCGCCATCAATCCGGGTTTTTCCGGCATAGGTGCTGTCGCCAAACATCAACAGCGTTCCATCGCCTGATTTGACCAAGCCTCCTGCGCCGGTAATGTCGTTGAACCATCGGCTCTGACCACCGTCAAATTTGACGTTGAAATCGCCCCAATCAAATTTCCCCGGCCCGAGCACGGCACGACCGGCATCGAGAAGTCCGTATCCGTAGACATCATCGACGCCGGGAGCACCAATGTCGAAGGCGGTTCCAAGCAGGACCTGCCTGACCTGATCCATCGTCATGTAGGGGAACATCTGTTTGACCAGGGCTGCGGCACCGGCAACGTGCGGCGCCGCAAAGGAGGTTCCGTTGATCTCCTGATACCCGCCTCGTCCGTCCACGGTAATGACGGAATAAGCGGGCGCTGTCAGACACCAGTTTTTGGCAACGCCGCACTGATTGCCATATTCATAATCATAACCGGTCACCGCCAGCCAACCACGTTCCAGCTCCGGAATGAGATAGGGCAACCCAGCGTTAATGGAGGGCTGGCTGCGACTGTCGTTGCCGGTTCCCCAGATAAGCAAGGTGTCGTTGGCTACGGCGTGCCTGTACGCGGCGATTTCGGCTTTGTACGCCGACGAGATGACATCCGGCGGATAATCAGTGATCGCCACTTCTGAGCCGTAGCTGTTGTTGATGATATGGACGTTACGGGAAACCAAAGCATAAATTCCAGCAACGGCGGCATCTGCCTTGACCATATCGTCACCGGCATCGACATTGACGGCAACAATGGTGGCCCCCGGGGCAACACCATGCATTCCCTTGCCATCCCTGTTTGCGGCAATCACACCTGCGACAGCAGAACCGTGCGTGACCGCGTTAGAGTCGATATACCAGGGCTTGTCGGGCTGGACGGTGATACCCTCATCATAGCGTCCGGCAAATTCGGGGTGATCCCTGGCCAAGCCTGAATCGATAACGCCAACCTTGACGCCGCTGCCGTCCACGCCCATGGCATAAGCATAATTCGCGTAGATATAATCGAGCCAAAACTGAGTCTTATATTCAGGTGTCCGCCACGTCTCTGGATCGGTGGGGTCGCCTGCCGTTTGCGCGAACGCTGTCCCGCAAAAGCATACGCTTAAAAGCAACACGGCGACGTGCTGCCGGCACTTGTTGGCAAGTTTCATGGTCGTTTCCCCCAACCCCACCGTGCCCCCCCTGGGAACGACAGCACAACTTCTAATTGTTGGAGGGATATAGTCCAACGATTCGATCAGCCATACGGCATTTGCCGTATTTCGTGCCATACGGAGGACGACGAAGCTTCCCGCGCCTTCTGCTGCAGACTGTTAACCCTGTCGTTCTGTTCCGGCGCCCGTGCTGTCGAAGTACGACGAGTGCCGTATGTTCCCTGTGCATTTCCGGGCGTAATTGTCCCTCCGCATGATGTCGTTGCTTGGTTCGATCCATGTCGCAATCGCCCAAAGTCGCTCCAGATAATGAGAGCGGTCCCATCTGCTGGAGGAATAATGATGTTGCCGCTCGAACAACTGATGCCGTTTGTCCTGGCAACATTGCTCTTTGCCTGCATGCCGGGGCCAGCGATTCTCTACATGACCGCCCAGACGCTGACCCATGGAACCAGTGCCGGGCTGAAGGCTGCCTGCGGTATTCACCTCGGCTGTTACGTGCACATTGCCGCGACGGCGCTGGGCTTGGCAGCACTCCTTCACAGCGCACCACTGCTTTACACGGTGATCAAGTTTGCTGGCGCCGCCTATCTCGTCTGGCTGGGCATCACCATGTTCATGGGCGGAAAAGGCGGGCACAAAGACACCGTTTCCGCGGGTCCCGGTGTTTTTCGCGACAGTGTCGTCGTTGAGGTCCTCAACCCGAAGACGGCATTATTCTTCCTGACATTTCTGCCGCAGTTTATCGACACCAATCTGAGTGCTCCGGTCTGGCTGCAGTTTCTGCTGCTTGGCATGATCGTCAATCTCGCCTTTTCAGCGGCGGACGTTGCGGCTGTCGGCATTGCCTCGGTCACGCTTGGCCGTATGACGAAGGCCGGATCAGGATGGATTGTTCCAAAGGTCTGCGGATCCATTCTGATTGGTCTGGGCGTCACATTGGCAACCAAGAATATCTGACGGGACACGATCTTGCCGGCGTTCAGCCGGCGGACAGTCCAAGACGGATGGCATAGGCCGTCAGTTCGGCTCCACTGTGCAGATTGAGTTTACGCATGAGGTTTTCGCGATGTTTGCGTGCCGTGAGCGGACTGATCCCCAGACGCTCGGCAATATCACGTGTGGAGATGCCGTGAGGAATAAGGGTCAGGATTTGCTGCTCGCGCCGCGTCAGTTCGACGGGAGACGCAATAGCAGGTTTGGGCTCATGGAAGCCATCTTGCTTGCCGTGCTGGTCGACGGCAAAGCGCACTTCTTCGGCAACATAGGGTTCGCCGCACCGCATGGCCTCGATGGCGGCCAGAAATTCTGTCGCGTCGCCGCTTTTCGTCAAATAGCCGTTCGCGCCGGCATCAAAGGCGGCGCGAACAGAACGCGGTTCCAGATTTGCCGTCACAATCAGAATCTTCAGCTCGGGCCAGGCCGCACGCACGTTCCTGATGAACTGGAATCCGTTCACGCCCGGCATGCCAAGGTCAAGAATGAGAAGATCGGCGGCCGTTTCCCGGAGCAGGCGGTCGACCGTGTCGCCATCCGCCGCTTCGCCGGCAACCGTCACGCCGTCGATGGTCGAAAGCAGGAGCTTGAGCCCTTCACGCACAAGAGCATGATCGTCAGCAAGGATGACACGCGAAAACTCGAGCATAAGGCGTACCTTCTTGTTAAAAAACCAACGGCGTGCATCATGCTCGCATTCCCGAGCCAGAGTTAAAACAGCAATGAGAATTGATCAACATTTACAGCCTCATCTTATCGATCTTTTATACCGACAATCTTACGCAGTATTATTTGCCAACTTCATTATTCCTCTTCCGGTTTTGTATGTTCTCTGGAATTTTGTACAAAGCGAGCTTCTTTTGTCGTGGGTGGGGGCGATCTACTGCCTGACAATCGCCCGTGTCCTGACATCAAGACGCTATTTCGGGCGCCCCAAATCCGAGGCGGAACAATCCGGCACGGTTTTATCGTCCTGGGCCTGGCGTTTCACGATCCTGTCGTGGGCATCGAGCGCATTGTGGGGTTTGCTTGGCTGGTTCGGTTTTTTATCGGCGGAGCCGCAAATGCAGGCTTTCACCACCATCGTACTCACCGGCCTTGTATGCGGCGCCATTCCATCACTGTCCGCATTTCCACCGGCCTATGCGGGTTCGCTGGTTGCCATGCTGTTGCCTATGGCAATCCGCGCGCTGACGGCGGAAGCAGCAATCAATGACGTTTATCTGGTGTTTGTTGTTTGCCTTGCCGGTGTCAATCTTTACTACAGCCGCGTGTCGTACAAATCGATGGTCGAGACCGTTCTGCTGCGTTTCGAGAACGTGACACTCATTACCCAATTGAAGGAAGAGCGGGACAAGGCCCGGGCAGCCGATCGCGCCAAGTCGCGTTTTCTGGCGGCGGCAAGCCATGACCTGCGCCAGCCCCTGCACGCGCTCAGCCTTTTCAATTCGACGCTGGCCACGCTGGGCGAACGGGGCGACGTCCGCGGTGCAGACGCACGCACGCTGGCGAAGCGGGTAAAATCGATCACGGGAAACCTCAGCGGCTTGCTGAATGCATTGCTCGACATGTCGCGCCTGGACGCCGGCATCGTCACAAGCGCAAAAGAATCCGTTTCACTGTCGCGCTTGTTCGATGATCTGCATGACGAATTCAGCGGAACCGCCCGGGAGCGCAACCTCGAATGGCGTCTGGTTGATCGCGATCTCTGGGTCTACACCGACCCGATGATGCTGCGGCGTATCCTGGCAAACCTTCTCACCAACGCATTCAACTACACCGACCACGGGAAAATTCTCCTGGGTTGCCGCAAGCGCGGTTCAAATGTCGAGATACAGGTGCTCGATACCGGTATCGGCATTCCTCCCGACCAGCAGGAAACGGTGTTCGACGAATTCCACCAGTTGAACAATCCGGCGCGGGATCGCGACAAGGGGCTGGGCCTTGGTCTGGCAATCGTCCGCCGCACGGCGCAATTGCTCGGTCATCCCTTGAGGCTCGTGTCGCGGGAGGGCCGCGGTTCGATGTTCTCGATCCTTGTTCCGCTGACGTTGCGCCCACCGGCGTCTCTCCCCGCGCGGCAGGCTGCACTTTCCGGCTCTCTCTGCATCATGGTGGTCGACGATGAACCGGATGTTCTCGACGCCATCACTCAACTGCTGACGGTCCTGGGGCATAGGGTTTACGCGGACAAGTCCGCGGCGGCTGTGATACGGCTCCACGCTTCGGCACCGGAACGGACGCCGGTGGATTTGATCATCGCCGATTACAGACTGGCGGCCGGAACAACCGGATTGGAGGCAATTGCAGACCTGTTCAACCATCTGAGCTATACGGTTCCGGCGTTCCTGCTGACAGGCGATACATCCCCGTCCGTCTTGAAACAGATAGCCGAAAGCGGCCTGCAAATGCTCAACAAACCCGTCGATGGCGACGCTCTTCAGGCCGCTATCGACAAAGCCGTGCACCGGAACATGCCGCAGAGCCTTTCCTGAGCAGTTATGATGGTATGATGCGGACCTTGTACGTGCCTACTTTGGGCGAGGAACCGGTAATCTGCAGCTCATTGTTTTCAAACTGGAAATGCGAGGACGTGACCCGGAACTCCGTATGGACAAAGACGGGATTGAGCTCGCCCTTCTCGGCAAACCGCACGGACGAAACATCGTCGTCGCGAAAGCTGAGATATACCCGCGTGTGTTCATGTGCCAGCCGGGCACTTTGAAAGATAACGTCGGCGTCGAAACGGCACCGCTCACCCCGATCCCGGTTGATACCAAAATGCTCGATGAAATTGCCCATAGCCTCAAAATTCCTGGCTATGTTTGCACTGTCCTGCTCGGAGTCGTTCATGATTGCCCTTTCGTGTGGCGCCGAACGATTAAATCACGGCTTCGTCGCGCTCCCGCCAAAGGGACACGATGGCCGTCAATTTTTCTCACTCCCACTCGATCGTGCCTGGCGGCTTCGACGTGACGTCATAGACGACGCGGTTGATGCCCTTGACTTCGTTGATGATCCGCGTGGCCGCCTGGCCAAGGAAGCTCATGTCGTAGTGGTAGAAGTCGGCTGTCATGCCGTCGACGGAAGTGACGGCACGCAGGGCGCAGACGAATTCGTAGGTCCGGCCATCGCCCATGACACCGACTGTCTGCACCGGCAGAAGCACGGCGAATGCCTGCCAGATCACATCGTAAAGGCCCGCCTTGCGGATTTCGTCGAGATAGACCGCATCGGCCTCACGCAAAATCTCCAGCTTCTCGCGGGTGATGCCACCGGGGCAGCGGATGGCAAGGCCGGGGCCGGGGAACGGATGGCGGCCGATGAAGGAATCGGGCAGTCCGAGTTCCTTGCCCAGCACGCGTACTTCATCCTTGAACAGCTCACGCAGCGGTTCGACCAGTTGCATGTTCATGCGCTCGGGCAGACCGCCGACATTGTGGTGCGACTTGATCGTCACCGAAGGGCCGCCGGTAAAGGAAACGCTTTCGATCACGTCGGGATAGAGCGTTCCCTGTGCGAGGAAATCCGCGCCGCCAAGTTTCTTGGCTTCTTCCTCGAACACTTCGATGAACAGGCGGCCAATGGTCTTGCGCTTCTTCTCCGGATCGGATTCGCCTTCCAGCGCGTCGATGAAACGATCCTGCGCGTTCACAAGAATGAGCGGCAGGTTGTAATGTTCGCGGAACATGGCAACCACATCGGCTGCCTCGTTCTTGCGCATCAGACCGTGATCGACAAGAATGCAGGTGAGCTGCTCGCCAACCGCTTCATGGATCAGCAAGGCGGCAACGGAGGAATCAACGCCGCCCGAGAGGGCGCAAATCACCTTCCTGTCGCCAACCTGCTTGCGGATCGCAGTGACGGCCTGTTCGCGATAGGCGGACATGGTCCAGTCGCCCTTGATGCCGGCAATGCGATGCACGAAATTCTGCAGGAGCTTGGCGCCGTCGGGCGTGTGCACCACTTCCGGATGGAACTGCACGGCATAGAATTTCTTCGCTTCGTTGGCGATGGCAGCGAACGGCGCGCCCGTCGATGTGCCGACAACCTTGAAACCATCGGGAATGGAAACGACGCGGTCGCCATGGCTCATCCAGACCTGATGGCGTGTCCCCTTGGCCCAGATGCCGTCGAACAGGGCGCATTCTTCCTGAATGTCGAGGAAAGCGCGGCCGAATTCGCGGTGATGGCCGCTTTCGACCTTGCCGCCAAGCTGCGCGCACATGGTCTGCTCGCCATAGCAGATGCCGAGAACCGGGATGCCCGATTCAAACACAGCCTGCGGCGCACGCGGGCTGCCGATATCCACGGTGGAATGCGGACTGCCGGACAGAATGACCGCCTTCGGCTTGATGCGGCGGAATGCTTCGTCAGCGGATTGGAAAGGAACGATCTCGGAATAGGCGCCAGCTTCGCGCACACGGCGTGCAATCAGCTGCGTTACCTGGCTGCCGAAATCGACGATGAGGACTGTATCGGGATGAGTGGGTGTGTTCATGGCGGGCCTTTAAAGCAATTGCCGAGTCGATGCAATGGGTCACTCCACCACACACGGATGCCAATTGCATTTGTTCACAATTTGAGAGGAATCATCGTTGTGTTTTGGTGTTTGTTCGCATTCGAACCTCTAGCGCAACGATCGCTCCAACGTCATGACAACCCATTTGTTGAGACTCACCCCGGCGCGGCGCGCGGCGCTGGAAATGGCCTTGTGCAGGACCGGTTCCGCACGCACGACAAACTGACCGGAAAATGGCTTCTCCGGCTCCTCGCCACGCTCGGCGCAAAAGGCCAGATAATCCTCGATGGAGCCGGCAAGCGCTTGCTTCAGCTCTGCCGCAGATGTTCCCTGAAAGGTAATGACGTCGCGAAGGTTGATAACCTCACCGTGGAAAAGAGAAGCATCTTCATCGTATTCGATAACCGCTTCATAGCCCTTGTAATGCATCGTACTCATGGTCTTATCTCCGCTTCCAGCAGAACGCGCCTCACTGATTTCACCGCGCCCTTATCCGTTTCCTTTTGCGGATGCGGTCGATGAAACACCGCACGGATGCCATTCAAGGCGATACGAACCCGCGAGCCCTGCCCTTCCGTAATCTCGCCTCCACAAGCGAGGATGAGCGCCTCAATATCCCGCCAAGCAATACCTGCACGGACGGGTTCGGCAAAAATGGCGGCAAGCGTCGCCCGATGCTTCCGGTTGAAATCCATATAATGATATCACTTTTCAGTATCAATAAAATAGTCGATAAGAAAGTCAAAAAATTATAGCGTGATCGCCCCGGTCTCCAGCGCGTGGCCCATGGCCTCCACGGCCAGCGCCAGTTTTTCGTCGATTACATGCAGATATTCGGTCCAGTCACCGACATGGCGCAGGTCCGCAGCGCCATCGGAAATGCCGCGCAACCCGATCAACGGCAGGCCAAAACGCTGGCAGGCGCGCAATATGGCAAAAGTCTCCATCTCCACCATATCCGCATCGATCCGGTCATAGGCGCTGCCCGAGACGATGTTCGCGCCGGTTGAAAGCGATGCTTCCTTCACGCCCGGGATGCGCAGCGGCAAAGGCACGGTGACCGGCAGATCGAGAAACGGCGTTGCCCCCTTGGTGAAGCCAAGCGGCGAAGCGTCCATGTCGCGATAGGAGACACTTGTCGCCTGATAGACTTCGGTCTGCTCCAGCGTCCGCGACCCGGCTGATCCCAGCGATACAACGAGGTCCGGTACGATTCCATCCCGTTCCAGCGCCGCCAGATTGGCCGCAAGGCTGACCGCCGCCTCCACCGGGCCCACACCGGTCATCAGCGGCCGGAACAGCCGCTGCAGATGCGCCCCATACTCCGCATCCACCGCCATGACGAACAACACCTGTTTGCCGCCAACAGCGGCCAGTTGATAGGGCAAACTCATGTCAGGACACCGGATTGAGCAGATACAGCGATGCGTTGAGCAGTGTGGCAAACGCCACCCAGACGAGATAGGGGACGAACATGACAGCCGACGGTCTATCGGGCTCCCATGTCACCCGGATGAAGGCGATGATCGAGACCAGCAAAAGCGCGATGACCAGCAAGGCAAATCCCATCTGCTGGAAGCCGAAAAAGGTCGGAGACCACAAAAAATTCAGGATGAGCTGCGCCCACCAGAATTGCTGGGCGGAGGTCATATCGAGATCCCACACCCGCCACCCGGCAACTGCGATCAGGACATACAGGATCGTCCACACCGGCGCAAAAATCCAGTTCGGCGGGTTGAATGAAGGCTTGACCAGCCCGGCATACCATTCGCCCGGCAGCGTGATATAGCCGATGGCAAGCCCGCCACCGACAGTCAACACGAGAAACAAGAGAAACCCTACGGACCGGGACATGGTAGAACCTTTCCTGCGGACAATGTCGCGGATGGTTGTACCGTTATTTCTCGCGTCTGAGAACAGAAATGAAGAAGCCGTCCGTCGACGTCGACAATGGCGACAAGATCGTGTTGCCATCCTTGAACAAAGGCGCGAGACCGTCGCTCGCCGACACCGCCTCCTGCCAGAGCGCGCGGGTATCGACCGGGGTATAATCAGGGTTTGCCCCCAGGAACGCAGCGACCTGCTGGCCGTTTTCCGGCGCAAACAGCGAGCAGGTGATGTAGACCAGCCGCCCGCCCGGTTTCACATAGGCCTTGGCCGCGTCAAGCACCTCGCGCTGTTCCACCTCGCGCCGTTCCAGCTGCTGCTCGCTGAGGCGCCACTTCGCGTCCGGCCTGCGCCGCCAGGTGCCGGAACCGGTGCAAGGCGCATCGACCAGAACGAGATCCATCTGGCCTTCAAGCGGGATGAGTTCGCTGGAATTGGCGTGGGCTTGGGCATTGCGCACCCCTGCCCGTTTGAGTCGGTCAAAAATGGGGGCAAGCCGGGCACGTTCCGCGTCATAGGCGTGAATCTGCCCCTTGTTGCCCATCTGGGCCGCCAGCGCCAGCGTCTTGCCACCAGCTCCGGCGCAGTAGTCGAGCACCTGTTCGCCAGGCCTCGCACCGCTGAGTTTGGCAGCGATCTGCGACCCGAGATCCTGCACCTCGAAAAGGCCGCGCTGGAAGGCCGGTTCCGCCTGCACGTTCGGATGACGGCCCATGGCGCGCAGCGGCGGCACCCGGACGGCGGTTTCCAGCAGCGGCGCGGCGCTGGCTCCGGCGCGAACCAGTTCCTTCAGTACCTTTTCGCGATCGGCCTTCAGCGTGTTGACGCGCAGATCGACCGGCGGGCGGTCGCTGAGGGCAGCGGCTTCACCCACCCAGGCATCGCCGAAAATCGCCTGGAAATGCGGCACACACCATTCTGGCGTGTCGGCGCGCACATGATCGGGCGCCGCTGCGAGGTCACGCTCCAGCCAGATGGCCATGCGGTCGGCTTCGAGCGGTGCGGGCGCAAACTTGTCACCATCCAGCGCGGCATTGATTTCATCGATAACCAGTTCGGCATCGGACAAGAGCACGCCAAAGGCAATATGACGGGCGGCATTGCTGTCCATGCGCCAGCCGAGCGACAATTTCCGCCGCAAGGCGTCATAGACGATATTGCCGATGACCGCGCGGTCACCCGCACCGGCAAAGCGGTGCGACAGTCCCCAATCCTTGAGCGCATCGGAAGCCGGGCGTTTGCGGGTCTCAATATCGTCCAGTACTTCGATTGCCGCCTGCAGGCGTCCACCAAGTCGCATGGGAATTCCTTCTTGTTGTCTACCGGCTTCGCATACATGGCAAAGCCAATAAAAGAAAGCCGGAGCATCACGCTCCGGCTTTCACATTGAACAACAAAGTTGTTGCAGGCAGCGATTACTCGGCCGCGGCGTGCTTTTCTTCGTTGGAAATCGCATTGGCTTCATAGCCATGCGCTTCCTTGAGGGCAGCCCGCACGCCGGCTTCATACGCGGGATGAACGCGCTTGAAGTGCGCCAGCTGGCGCTCGATGATAGCACCGGGAACACCGCCCATTGCCGCGGCAATGTTGGAGAACAGGCGCGCACGCTGACCGGCGTCGAACAGGTTGAACAGTGCCGTCACCTGACCGTAGTCATCGTTGCCGATGCGGTGGTTGTAGCGATCCGCGTTGCCGGAAAGAGCCAGCGGCGGCTCTTTTGCCGACGGCTGCTCGACGGCGCCCGAGAAACTGTTGGGCTCGTAATAGGCATCGACATTGCCGGTCTTCTGGCCAAAGAAGTTCATCTGGCCATCCTTGTGATAGTGATGGACCGGGCACTTCGGCTGGTTGACGGGCAGTGTTTCATAGTGCGTGCCAAGGCGGTAGCGATGCGCATCCGCATAGGAGAACACACGGGCCTGCAGCATCTTGTCCGGAGAATGACCGATGCCGGGAACGACGTTCGACGGCGAGAAGGCAGCCTGTTCGATCTCGGCGAAATAGTTGTCGGCATTGCGGTTGAGTTCCATGACACCGATTTCGATCGGCGGGAATTCAGCATGCGGCCAGACCTTGGTCAGATCGAACGGATTGTAGGAAGTCTTTTCCGCATCGCTTTCGCTCATGATCTGAACCTGGACGGTCCATTTCGGGAATTCACCGCGTTCAATACCGCCAAACAGCTCTTCCTGGTAGGTTTCGCGTGACTTGCCGATCAGGGCTTCAGCTTCCGCATTGGTGTAATGCTTGTGGCCCTGCTGGGTCTTGAAGTGGAATTTTACCCAGAAGCGCTCGCCATTGTCATTCCAGAAGGAATAGGTGTGCGAGCCGTAGCCGTTCATATACATCGGCGCGACCGGCAGACCGCGATCCGACATCAGGATGGTGACCTGGTGCAAGCTTTCCGGCGACAGCGACCAGAAATCCCACATGGCTGTGGCCGAACGCATGTTGGTGCGCGGATGGCGCTTCTGCGTGTGAATGAAATCAGGGAACTTCAGCGGATCGCGCACGAAGAACACCGGCGTATTGTTGCCGACCAGATCCCAGTTGCCTTCGCTCGTGTAGAATTTGAGGGCGAAACCGCGCACGTCGCGCTCGGCATCGGCGGCGCCAAGTTCACCGGCAACCGTGGAAAAACGCAGCAGCAGCGGCGTTTCGGTGCCCGGCTGCAAGGCCTTGGCCTTGGTGTAGCGGGAGATATCGCCGGTGATCTTCAGCGTGCCGAATGCGCCCCAGCCCTTGGCATGAACAACACGTTCGGGGATACGTTCACGGTTCTGGTGGGCAAGCTTTTCGAGCAGCTGATAGTCGTCCAGGAGAACAGGACCGCGTTCGCCTGCAGTCCTCGAATTCTGATTGTCTGATACCGGTGCACCGGCAGTTGTTGTCAACGTCGGACGGTCAGCCATTGGCTTCTCCTTGAATTTCGTTTTTGACACTAATTTCAGAATCGCACGGCGCGCGGGCTCTCTGCGATCTCAGGGGTGACCATAGAACTATTCCAATCATAGTTTCCAATTGAATTTAGAATTATTATTGATAGGATTTGGTTATCATGTTTTCCGTCCGTCAGATGCGCTATTTCGATATCCTCGCCACCACTTTGCATTTCCGCAAGGCGGCAGAACTCGCGCGCATTTCGCAGCCGGCGCTTTCGGCGCAGATCGCGGAGATGGAGCAGCGGCTGGGAACACCCCTGTTCGAGCGGACGCGCCGCACCGTGGTTCTGACCGATATGGGCAAGCGGCTTTTGCCGCGGGTTCGCGGCATCCTGAACGGCGTCCGATCGCTGGAAGAACTGGCATCGCAGCGGCGCGGCATTCTGCAGGGCCGCCTGCGGCTGGGGATCATCCCGACTATAGCGCCCTATCTCCTGCCCATTCTCATTCCGGAACTGCGCGAAGCCTATCCTGAGCTGACCATCGAGTTGCGCGAGGCGGTGACGTCAAAGCTGGTCGAGGATCTGCGGCTCGGCGATCTCGACGCGCTGATCGCCGCCTTGCCGATTGACAGCGATGGCATTGTCGCCAAACCGCTGTTCCGCGACCGGTTTCTGATTGCCACGTCGAGCAATGATACCGACATCCTCACCTCGCCGATGACCCAGGAGAGCGTGGCGCTGGAACGGCTGCTGTTGCTCGAGGAAGGCCACTGCCTGCGCGATCAGGCCCTGGCGGTGTGCACCAGCGTCAAGCAGCGGCAGCTGGTCAATTATGGCGCCACCAGCATGACTACCCTGCTGCAGATGGTCAGCCATGGCATGGGCCTGACGCTGATCCCGGAAATTGCCGTGCGCACGGAAGCCAGCCGAAACAATGTGCGCATCCTTGCCTTTGCCGATCCCGAACCCTCGCGGGAGATCGGCCTGATCTGGCGCCGGCAAAGCGAAAGGCGCGACGATTTCGAGGCCCTTGCCGCTACGATTGTCGAGTGCGGCAGGCGATTGCTGATCTCAGCCGACGAGCTGGACGATCTGGCGGCTTAGTTCCTGACCGTTCCCCGCAATCCCTTCACCGCTTCTAAGCCGTTGCGGGTATCGCCAGATGCAGCGCGAGAATGACCCAGAGAATACCGTTCAAGAGATAGCCGATGGTGAAGATCGGCTGGCGCAGCCTCAAACGGTTCGACGTCACATGCACGACGGTGTGGGCGACGCGTGCTGCCACAAACAGCCAGGCGACAATGACGGCAAGAAACGATGAGCCATTGACCACATAAAGCGAAATGCAGACGGCGTAGAACAGGACGGGCAGCTCGTAAAGATTGATCAGGTTGCGGATCGCCGTGACGCTGACCTCCGGCTCCTTCAGCGGCAGCTTGAAATCGCGGGTCGACGCCTGGCCGCTCTTGACCGCCTCCATCCGGCGAAGGAATACCAGGCCGTAGACGATATAGATCAACGCGGTCAGTGCGATCATCGGCCAGAAAATTGCGGTCTGCGACATGGGGTCCTCCAATGTTAGCGCATCTTACGTCTACGTTCATTTTTTCCGCAAGCTGTTAATTCAACCCGGGAATTCCGGACAAGCCAGCCGCGAGATAATCGACAAACGCCTTTACCTTGCGCGGCAGAAACTTTGCCGAGGCATAGACCACGTGCATATCCATAGGGGCGTAGCGGTAAGCGGGCAGCACGCGAACCAGCGTGCCGTCATCGAGAAACGGCTGGACCAGCGGCACCTGCGCCCCGCCAATGCCCACACCCGCACACAAAGCCTGATTGAGCACAAAGGCGTTGTTGGCGAGAAAGCCTGATTTGACCGGCACGACAATCGGCCCCTCCGGCCCGATCAGCGGCACCGCCTCGCCCTGCGGCGACCAGATGAACCTGACATGCCGATGCTCTGACAGTTCCTCCGGCAGCAGGGGGCTGCCATGGCGCGCGAGATAATCCGGCGAAGCCACGAGAATGCGCTCGAACGTCGCCAGTTTCCGTGCCACCAGCCCCGAGGAGGCCAGTGCGCCGAACCGGATGGCAACATCCACACCCTCGGCCACCAGATCGGCAAAGCGGTCATCGAGAATGAATTCGACAGTCAAATCCGGGTGCTGGCGCTGAAAATCGATCAGCATCGGCGTCAGGTGCATCTGGCCGAACCCGACGGGCGCGTGCACGCGAAGATTGCCTTGAACCGAAGCGGCAAGGCCAGCCACCGCCTCTTCCGCCTCGTCGACGCTCTGCAGGATATGCCGCGCCCGCTGATAATAGGCCTCGCCGCTGTCGGTCAGGGCCAGCTGACGTGTCGAGCGATGCAGAAGCCGCATGTTCAGATGACGCTCCAGCGCCGCCATCTGCTGGCTGACGGCCGGTTGCGTGAGCCCCAGTTCCCGCGCCGCCGCCGACAGCGAGCCAAGCTCCGCCACGCGTACGAACGTCTTCATTGCCGCAAAGCGATCCACGCATCACCTCAAATATTTTCTTATGAATAATATCACCATTGATAGACTACGCAAACCTATGCAAATGGATGATGCTGACGGCACCAACACATATGGAGCTGTTGAAATGACGCAGGACATGAAAAAGGCCGTGATTGTGGGTGCCAATGGCATCATCGGCGGCAACCTCATTGCATATCTCAAGGAATTGGGTGACTGGGAGATCGTCGGCCTGTCCCGGCGCGGCGGGATTGCGGATGGCAGGCTCAGCCACATCGCCGTCGATCTGCTTGATGCGGCGGATGCCAAGGCAAAGCTCGCGTGCCTCACCGATGTCACCCATATCTTTTATGCGGCCTATCAGGACCGTCCGACCTGGGCCGAGCTGGTGCCGCCGAACCTTGCCATGCTGATCAACGTGGTCAATGCCATCGAACCCATCGCACCCGGCCTCCGGCACATCAGCCTCATGCAGGGATACAAGGTCTACGGTGCGCATCTCGGCCCGTTCAAGACACCGGCGCGCGAGAGCGATGCGAATCATATGCCGCCGGAATTCAACATCGATCAGCAGGATTTTCTCGAAGCCGCACAAAAGGGAAAACGCTGGACATGGTCCGCGCTGCGCCCGTCCGTCGTTATCGGATACGCGCTGGGCAACCCGATGAACCTTGCCTCGGTAATCGCCGTCTATGCCTCGATGTCCAAGGAACTTGGCATTCCCCTGCGCTTTCCCGGAAAGCCCGGAGCCTATGACAGCCTGCTTGAAATGACCGATGCCGGTCTGCTGGCGCGGGCAACGGTGTTCATCGCCACCAATCCGGCTAGCGGCAATCAGGCCTACAACATCAACAATGGCGATCTCTTCCGCTGGAGCGAGATGTGGCCGAAAATTGCCAGGTTTTTCGATCTGGAGGTTGCCCCGCCCCTGCCCATGTCCCTGAACGTGGTGATGGCCGACAAGGAACCGCTCTGGGATAGAATGGTTGGGAAGCACGGTCTTGCGGCAGTCCCCTACAGGGATGTCTCGTCATGGGGATTTGGCGATGCGGTGTTCGGCTGGAATTACGATTTCTTCGCCGACGGCAGCAAATTGCGGCGCGCCGGCTTCCACGACCATATCGATACGGAAGAAATGTTCCTGAACGTCTTCCGGGATCTGCGGGCGCGGAAGATTATTCCGTGAACTTGCCCCCCTTGAGGGAGGTCAAGTCGCGAAAGGTTCGCCCTTGCGGCGCGCAATATCGTAGTTCAGGAAAAACTCATCGAGTTGCGGCGGGGACACTTTTGTTCCCGCCAGCATCGCATGTGCCTGCCCGCGATGATGAATCTGGTGCACGAACAGATGAGACAGAACAAGCCGGATCGGCTCCTGTGAAACCTGCCCGTCATGCCATTCGATCATAACGATCCGGTCAAGATCCGGCGCAGTCAGACTGTCGCAAAAGGCGATGAGATCGGCGTCGTACGCCTCCTGCGCTGCTCTGAGATCCGCCAGTTTGGGAAAGGGAATATCCCCGACAAGGCTGATGTTCTTGCGGCCGACGCCGGTCATGTCAGCCAGATAGATGTGATCGACAATGAGATTGTGATTCAACGTCATCTGCAGCGACGGGAAGAAACTGATCCGCTCCTGCGCAAATTCGGCATCCGTCAACCCGGCACAGGCCCCGAGCAGCCGATGGTTCGACCAGGCGCTGTTGCGCGCCATGGCCGAGAAGTGGTCGCGGAGGGCGTTATCAGACATGGCCTCCGCGCCCCGATCAGTTGCCGCCGGGATAGTTCGGGCTTTCGCGCGTGATCGTCACGTCATGGGTGTGGCTTTCCCGCAGGCCCGCATTGGTGATGCGGACAAAGGTCGCCTTGTCGCGGAACTCTTCCAGGTTCTTGGCACCGACATAGCCCATCGATGCACGAAGACCGCCGGCAAGCTGGTGCAGTACGCCCGACACCGGCCCCTTGTAGGCCACCTGGCCTTCAATGCCTTCCGGCACAAGCTTGAGCTCGTCGCGGACTTCCGCCTGGAAGTAGCGATCCGCCGAACCGCGGGCCATGGCGCCGACCGAACCCATGCCGCGATAGGCCTTGAAGGAACGGCCCTGGTAGAGATAGACCTCGCCGGGGCTTTCCTCGGTTCCGGCAAGGGCGGAACCTGCCATGGCAGCAGCGGCACCGGCCGCAAGCGCCTTGGCGAAATCGCCGGAATATTTGATGCCGCCATCGGCGATGACCGGAACACCGGCCTTGTGCGCGGCTTCCACGGCCGACATGATGGCGGAAAGCTGCGGCACGCCGACACCGGCAACGATACGCGTGGTGCAGATGGAGCCCGGTCCGATACCGACCTTGACCGCATCGGCACCCGCATCGATCAGCGCCTGCGTGCCCGCAGCCGTTGCAACGTTACCGGCAATGATGCGCACGGCGTTCGACATCTTCTTGGCGCGGGTGACCGCATCCAGGACACGCTGCGAATGGCCGTGAGCGGTATCGATGACGAGCACGTCGACACCGGCGGCAATGAGCCGTTCGGCACGCTCGAAACCGTCTTCGCCGACGCTGGATGCAGCGGCAACCCGCAGGCGTCCCTGTGCGTCCTTGGCGGCATTCGGGTTCAGCTGCGACTTTTCCATATCCTTGACGGTGATCAGACCGACGCAATGTCCCTTGCTGTCCACCACCAGCAGCTTCTCGATGCGGTGCTGGTGCAGAAGGCGCTTAGCTTCCTCGTGCTGGACATTGTTTTCGCGCACGGTGATGAGGTTTTCACGCGTCATCAGCTCGTAAATCTTCTGATTGGGATCGGACGCGAAGCGCACGTCGCGGTTGGTCAGAATGCCAACGAGACGGCCCGGCTTGCGGCTGCCCTCGCCGGCGTTCTCGACCACCGGAATGCCGGAAATGCCATGGGCGCGCATCAATGCCTGCGCATCGGCAAGCGTTGCGTCCGGGCCGATGGTGACCGGGTTGACGACCATGCCGGATTCGAACTTCTTGACCTGCCGGACCTCTTCGGCCTGCAGTTCCGGTGTGAGATTGCGATGGATGACGCCCATGCCGCCAGCCTGAGCCATGGCAATGGCAAGGCGCGACTCGGTGACGGTGTCCATGGCAGCGGAGAGCAGCGGCAGGTTCAGTTCGATATCGGGAGCAATGCGGGTGCGAATGTCAGTCTGGCCGGGCATGACTTCGGAATGACCCGGCTGAAGCAGGACATCGTCAAATGTCAGTGCCAGCGCGCCCGTCGCGGATTCAACAATTTTTGCCATAACCAATTCCTTAAAATGCGACAAGCGCACCACGATGGCGGTGCGCCGAGTCAGTAATGTTCCGGTGAATTGGCACGGGCTGGTAACATGGATATGTCGGTTTGGAAAGGTGGAAACGTATTTATTCCCCAATCAGCAATACATGATCCCCCTCTAGGGGTGGATGGAAACCGGCCTTACTGCGCATAATATTGAAGTTCCTTGATGCGCGCCCGCACGGCGTCCACATTCAGCGCCTCGATATCCATGCTGGCAATGGAACCCCGGTCGGCGCGCCATGGGCCGTTATCGGCCTTGATCTGGGCCTCGCGCCACGCCACCCATTTGCGCTGCGCGTCGCGGATCTGCTTGGCTGATTCCGGATCGACCGATGCCAGCACCTTCTTGTAGACAGCATTCAGTTGCTTGTCATAGGCAAGGAACGCCTTGTGCGAGCAGTCGACCATTCCAGCGGTCGTCTGTCCTGCCGGGCTGTTGAGACATTCCGTTGCCGCCTTGTCGATCGGATCGACCCTTTCCTCGGGTGAAGCGGCGACCGCCGACGACACCGCCCCGAGCGACAGCGAGACACAAAGCATGGCAAAGAATCGTTTCATGATGTCCTCCTTGGTGGCAAAATGCCCTGTGCATCTTGGCAGCAAAAGGGTGAATTGTTGAGACTGGCCCATCGCTTTCCCCCATGTTAGGACCATACGATCCCTTGGACGGTTGAACGCAGGAGATGTGGTGCGCCCGATTTACCGAAAAGTTTCCTTCCTGCGCCGGTCCCGTGCCATGTGGGGCAACACGCGGGTCTGGCGACCGCGCCTGGTGTTCTGGGCGGGGGCGGTTGCTATTGGTGTGATCAGTGTCCTCTTCGCCAAGCTGGCGGATCTTGCCCAGGAAACGTCTCATGGCGTGATCGGAACCAGCGGCTGGACGACATTCCTGCCCTTGATCATCACGCCGCTCGGCTTCATCTTCTGCGCCTATATGGCCTACAGTTTCTTCCCCAATGCCCAGGGCAGCGGCATTCCGCAGGCCATCGCGGCCCGCCATCTCAACGATCACGAGGATCGCGTCAGGCTGCTTTCCCTGCGCATGGTTTTCGGCAAAATCCTTTTGACCGTTGTCGGCCTGTTTTCCGGTGCCTCCATCGGCCGCGAAGGCCCAACGGTCCAGGTCGGCGCGTCGCTGATGCTGCAGGTGGCGCGCTGGGGCGGCATGGCGCAGGCGCGCGGGCTCATCCTAGCAGGTTCCGCCGCCGGTATTGCCGCGGCGTTCAATACGCCGCTCGCCGGCATCGTCTTTGCCATCGAGGAAATGGGCCGCTCCTATGAGGCGCGCACCAACGGCCTTGTTCTGACCGCCGTCATCCTCTCCGGCCTCGCGGCCATCGGGCTTGTCGGCAACTACACCTATTTCGGTGCATCCGTTGCCGTCGCAACCAGCTTTTCCGATTGGCTTCTGGTGATCCTGTGCGGTGTTGGCGGCGGTGCGTTCGGTGCCTTTTTCAGTGCCGGTGCCGTCAAGGCATTGCGCAGGATCAAGCGCTGGACGACACCCGATCCGTTTCGCCGTACCCTGCTGCTCGCCGCTGTGTGCGGTTTCGCCGTGGCGCTGATCGGGGTTGCTTCAGGCGGTACAACCTTCGGCACGGGCTACGAACAGGCGCGCAGTGCCGTGGAAGGCCATGCCCTGCCGTGGTATTTCTTTCTGGAGAAACTGCTCGCCAGTTTCCTTTCCATGGTTTCCGGCATTCCCGGCGGCATTTTTGCGCCCTCGCTGTCCGTCGGCGCGAGCTTCGGCAGTACAATCGGTCTGCTCACCGGCAGCAATATCGGCCTCGCCGCCGTGCTCGGCATGGCCGGCTATTTCGCCGGAGTGGTGCAGGCACCGATGACGGCTTTTGTCATCATTCTGGAAATGACCGGCAGCCATGACAGCGTCATTGCCCTGATGTGCACGTCCATGCTCGGTTACGGCACGGCACGCATCATCTCGCACGAACCGCTCTACCATGCCTTGTCACGGGTGTTCATTGCGGATGCGATCCGGCGCAAGCGCGCCGAAGCCGCATCAGCAACGCCCGCACAGGATCAGACGTCGAACTGATAGGTCACCGGCACGAAACGGTAGCCGCTTCCCTGCCGGTCGAGATAACCAGCCGACGGGAACGGCATATGATAACCGATGAACGGCACGCGGTCGGTGGCGATCATGTCGAGCACCCGCTTGCGCGTCTCGATACCCTTGGCCCGGTCCGTATCGAAAGCCACCTCCCATTCCGGATGCTGCAGGGCTGCGACATAGTGATTGGCGGTATCGGCGGTCAGCACCAGACGCTTGCCCGCGGATTCCACGTGGAAAATCATGTGGCCGGGCGTATGACCGTATGCCGCTTCGCTGGTAATCCCTGACACAATCGCATCACCAGCCTTGATGAAGGTGGTCTTTTCCGCCAGCGGTTTCACCTTGGCCGCGACACCCTTGGCACCCGCTTCCGCCGGCGTGCCCGCCCGCGCCGGATCGGTCCAGAAATCATATTCGATCTGCCCCGCGATATAGCGCGCATTGGCAAAGGCAGGCGTCTCGCCATTCATCAGGCCGCCGATGTGGTCACCATGCATATGGGTGATGACGACAACGCTCACCTGATCGGGCGTGTAACCCGCCGCTTTCATATTGGCTTCCAGCTGGCCGAAACCGTTGTCGCGCCCTGCAGCGCCAAAACCCGTGTCGAACAGGATCAGTTCAGCACCGGTATTGATCAGCACCGGAGCAAAACCATTGACGAACTTCGTTTCGGGCAGAAAGTTGGCGCGCATCAGTTCTGCCACCTTCTCCTGCGACTGATCGGCACCGAAGGTGGGAAACGGGCCATCGGACAGGCGCAGGCCATCGAGCAGCGTGGTGACCTCAAATTCACCCAGCTTGAAGCGCTTGAAACCCGGCGACTTCACCGGCGAAAGCGGAACCGCTGCGGCGGCAGGATCCGGCATGACCTGCGACATGGCGAGCCCACCGGCTATGGCGCTCGACGCAAGAAACAGGTCGCGGCGGGAAATCTCGTATGGCGTCATGAGTTCATTTCCTTCTGGCAGTCTTGGGGGTCTGCGGTTGAGATCGTGCACAGGCAACGTCATGGCTGCCGGGCCGTTCCCTTTTGCATAGCGGAAAATCGTATTGTGCTGGATCACATCTGATTGATCGGTGCTTGAGCACCCGCCACACTGGTGCTATCGCAGCGCCAGCAAGGGTTGCTTTTCATTGTGAGTCCCGCGACGGACCCCGATTGTTGACGAAGCTCTTTATTGAGAACTGGAATTCATTGTGAATCGCATTGTTCCACTCGTGCTCGCTGTCGCCCTGTTCATGGAACAGATGGACTCGACCGTCATATCCACATCCCTGCCCGCCATTGCCGCCGACATCGGTACGAGCCCCATCGCGCTGAAACTCGCGCTGACCGCCTATCTCGTCTCGCTCGCCGTGTTCATCCCGGTCAGCGGCTGGATGGCCGACCGGTTCGGCGCAAAAAATGTGTTCCGCGCGGCCATCGTCGTGTTCGTGCTTGGGTCGATCGCCTGCGCAGCCTCCAACTCGCTGCTGGCCTTCGTCGTCTCACGCTTCGTTCAGGGTGTCGGCGGTGCCATGATGACGCCGGTCGGCCGCCTTGTGCTGGTGCGCTCGACGCCGCGCAGCGAGCTTGTCGGCGCCATGGCCTGGTTGACCGTGCCCGCATTGGTCGGGCCGCTGGTCGGGCCGCCCATCGGCGGGTTTCTCACCACCTATTTCACCTGGCACTGGATTTTCCTGATCAACGTGCCGATCGGCCTGCTTGGCATCTGGTTCGCAACACGTTACCTGCCGGATGTGGAAACGCTGATCCAGCGCAAGCTTGACGTGCCCGGTTTCTTCCTCAGCGGCATTGCCGCATCCGGTGTGGTGTTCGGGCTCTCCGTGGTCAGCCTGCCGGCGCTCCCCGCATGGGTCGGGTTCTCGACGCTCGGCGTCGGCATCGTTTCGACGGTGCTCTACCTCATCCATGCCAAGCGCACGCCGGAACCGCTGCTGGCACTCGACCTGTTCAAGAACCAGGTGTTCCGTGCCTCGATTTTTGGCGGCAGTCTGTTCCGCATCGGCGTCGGTGCGACACCGTTCCTGCTGCCGCTGATGTTCCAGATCGGCTTCGGCATGACACCGTTCCAGTCCGGCCTCATGACCTTCATATCGGCTGCCGGTGCCATCGGCATGAAATTCGTGACCAAATGGTTCTTCCGCAAGACGGGCTTCCGCAATGCGCTGATGTATGGATCGCTGATTGCCGCAAGCTTCATTGCCATGAATGGTTTCTTCACGCCGGCAACACCGACTGCGCTCATTCTTGGCCTGCTTCTGGTCAGCGGCTTCTTCCGTTCACTGTTCTTTACCGGGGCCAATGCACTTGCCTATGCGGAAGTGCCGAATGAACAGACCAGCCTTGCAACACCGATCGCATCGGTCGCCCAGCAGATATCCATTGCCCTGGGCGTTGCGGTTGCCGGCGGCATTCTGGAAGTGTCCACCAATCTGCATGGCGGACCGCTGCAGCTCTCGGATTTCCACACGGCATTCTTCCTGGTGGCCGCCATATCCTCGCTGGCATTCTTCTCGTTCATGCCGATGAAGCCGGATGCGGGCGCCGAAGTATCCGGGCATTACCCGGATGCGAAGCCAGCGCCTGCCGAATAGACCGTCGTTTAAGACCGGCCCTTGAAATCACGGGCGAGCAGGTAAAGCTCCACCGACTCGGCGCGCGAGGCCGGCGGCTTGACGTGATGCACGGATTTGAAGTGCTGCTTGAGCAGGGTCAGCACTTCGTTTTCCGTGCCGCCCTGGAAGGTCTTGGTCAGGAAGTGACCACCCGGCCGCAGCACGGAAACCGCAAAGTCCGCCGCCACTTCGCACAGATGCGTCGTGCGGATATGGTCGGTGCGGCGGTGCCCCGTGGTGGGAGCCGCCATATCCGACAACACGATATCCGGCTGGCCGCCCAGCGCTTCGATCAGTTTGTCCGGCGCGGCATCGTCGAGGAAATCCATCTCGAGCAGCGTTACGCCCGGCAAGGGATCGATGTGCAGATAATCGATGCCGACAACCGTCGGCGCATCCTCGGGAGAGCCGACAATCCCCGCAGCAATCTGGCTCCAGCCACCGGGGGCGGCGCCCAGATCGATGATGCGCTGACCCTTTTTCAGGATCTTGTAGCGGTCGTCGATCTCGATCAGCTTGTAAGCGGCGCGCGACCGATAGCCGTCGGCCTTTGACCGCTGCACGTAGGGATCGTTGATATGACGTTCCAGCCAGCGGCGCGACGATTCCTTGATCGTGCCCGCCTTCTTCTTGATCTTGGTATGCAGGCCGCGCGTACCCGTACCGCCGCGCCCGCCTGTTGTTGTCTTAGCCATTGGGAATGCACGCCCCTCTTTTACGCGACATTGGCGCGAAACCACCGATTGCGCCACGCGCCATCGCGCGACATGAGTTCAGTCAAAATACCTTCGCGCAGGCCGCGATCAGCCACGCGCAGCTTCTGGCTGGGCCAGACATTGCGGATTGCATCCAGAATGGCGCAACCGGCAAGAACAAGATCCGCCCGGTCGGCACCGATGCAGGGATTGGCAACCCGTTCATCAAAGCTCCATGACAGGAGCCTGCTCGTCATCTCGGTCACGTCATCATTCTGCATCCAGATACCATCGATGCGGCGCCGGTCATAGCGGTCGAGACCAAGATGAATGCCGGCAAGCGTCGTCACCGTGCCTGATGTGCCGAGCAGGTGAAAATTCTGGCTGTTGACGAGATCGCCGAGCTTGTGCCGTTCGGAGAAATCATTGAGGAGTTCCGCCACATGATTGACCATGACGGCGAAATTGTCGGTCGTCACATCGCGGCCGCCAAAACGCTCCGCCAGCGTGACGACGCCAACGGGCAGCGAGGTCCAGGCAATGATATGTTCGGCCAGGCGCGGCGAACGGCGCTCCGACAGGTCGATCAGGGCAATCTCGGAGGAGCCGCCGCCAATATCGAACAGCACAACCGCATCCGTTTCGCGCTCGACCAGCGTGCCGCAGCCGGAAACAGCAAGGCGGGCCTCAGTCTGGCGGTTGATGATCTCCAGATCAAGGCCGGTCTCGTGTTTGACCTGATGCAGGAATTCCGCACCGTTTTCCGCCTGGCGGCAGGCCTCGGTGGCGATGAGGCGGGCGCGCCGCACATCGTGGTTTTCCAGCTTGTCGCGGCAAATCTTCAGCGCCTCGATGGCTCGGCTCATGGCATTCGGGCTCAGGCGCCCGGTTGCACCGAGCCCCTCGCCCAGACGGACAATGCGCGAAAACGCATCGATCACACGGAACTGGCCCGGCCGCGTCGGCGTTGCCACCAGCAGGCGGCAGTTGTTCGTGCCCAGATCCAGCGCTGCATAGAGCGGAGCACCGGCATATCTGGGTTCGCGCCGCGGGTTGTCAGGTTCGGATGGCTTGGCCGGACTGTTCTGTTCCACAGTCGCCGCGACAATGGCTTCCTGCTGTTTTGCGCCGGAACGCCCCCGGCGCCTGTGGCGGTTGGGGCGGCGCTTTTTGCCGGTTTTGACCGGCGCTGCGGCATCGGCTTCTCCCGCCGGATGCGCAGGTGCGGCGGAGGCAACAGGGTTTTGCGCCGAAACAGCACCGTGTTTCGACTTGCCGCGCCGACGGCGGCGTGCCCGTTTCTTGGGGTTTTTCTCGAAGCGTCCTTCCTGGGAATCGGACCGGCTCTCCTGCGGTTGACGCGCAGAATCCCCTTGTGGTCCGGGTCCGTTCTTGGCGGGACCTGGGATGCCATTCGACACCGTATGACCGCCAGACGCCCCTTCATTCGACGCTTTGCGGGCGCCCGATTCGGGGTCTTTCAAAATCTTATCCTTCGGGCGCCGCGCGAACCTCTGGAGGACGCAGGCAAGGCGCTTGTTCATTAACGTTGAAGCCAATGTAACATCATTTGCCGAATATAAAAGTGCCTGAGGCAAATTAGGCGGCCAGGACAGCATGTTGAGAGGTGGAACCGGGCATTTCCATGCACCCGATATCGGCGGCAATGAGCCCCAGCCCGATGCGGGCCTGCAGGCCGCCTTGCGGCCGCATAATTCTGCAAGGGCCTGCCCCGGGGGGCAGGCCCTTCGCTTGTCGTCAGCCGAACTTCACCAGATTAAGGACGGCAAGCGGGCCGCCGGGGAACCCCGCCATCTTCTCACCCGTCGCCAGACTGCCCAGATCGAGCGGGAAAAAGCCAAGCTTTTCAAACAGAGCGCCGACCTTCGCCTTGGCCTCCGCATCGTCGCCGGAATAGAGCAGCACGCGCTGGCCGCCTTCGGCCTTGGGGTCGCCCGCAAGCAAGGCTGCGGGCAGATGGTTGAGCGCCTTCACCAGTTTTGCGCCCGGCACGAGATCGCCGACGACCTCACTCGGCAGGCGCCCCTTGAGATCAACGGGCTTGAAGGACGGGGCTTCGATGGCATTGTTGGCGTTGATGACGATGCGGCCGTTCCAGGCGGGCAGACCGGCCAAAGCCTGCGGCAGTTTCGACCAGTTGACGGCAATCACGACAATATCCGCGCTTGCCGCCTGCTCCACGGTGCCGGCCTTGATGGACGGCCCGAGTTCACCAACCAGTTCCTTCAACGAGTCCGGTCCGCGGCTGTTGGAAATGGTTGCTTCGACACCGGCCCGGGCCAATACCCGCGCAAAAGCCGTGCCGATCAGCCCGGCTCCGATAATACCAACGCTCATGATCTTGTTCCTTTTTTGCGAATGCATGAAATTGCGTGACCTGAGAATGGGCCATCCATTCATTGACGAAAAGCAGGTAATGGCTTTAAATATTTTCAATCATCAGTTGAAGGTATGGATATGGAGACCCTGGCCAATCTGGAATCGTTCGTGCGCAGCGCCGAAACCGGAGGTTTCTCGGCAGCGGCGCGGCGCCTGTCACTGACGCCTGCGGCGGTCAGCCGGAATGTGGCCATGCTTGAACGCAATCTTGGCGTGCGGCTGTTTCATCGCAGCACGCGAAATCTGGCCCTGACGGAGGAAGGCGAGCGCTTCCTGCAGGCGGTCCGCACAAATCTCGAGGATCTGCAGGCAGCAATCGCCAATGTTGCGGCGCATCGCGACGAACCCGCCGGTGTGCTCAAGGTCAGCATGAGCCCGACGCTCGGCATCGGGTTTGTCATGCCGCTGCTTCCGGCCTTTCTCGAGCGCTTTCCGTTGATCCGGCCGGAATGGCATTTCGAGAACCGGCAGGTCGACCTGATCGCGGAAGGTTTCGATGCGGCCATCGGCGGCGGCTTCGAACTTCTGCCCGGTGTCGTGTCCCGATCGCTTGCAACCCTTCATCTCATCGCTGTGGCGTCCCCGGCCTACATGCGGGGCCGCGCATTTCCAGCGGATCCGGCCGGGCTGGCGACGATGGACGGGATTGTGCTGCGCCAGCAGCGCACCGGGCGCATTCCGGTGCGCATGATGCGCAACAGCGCTGGCATGGAAATGCCGGCGCATATCCGGGACAGGATTGTGGTCAACGACCCCGCCGCCATGCGTCAGGGGGCTCTGCTCGGCCTGGGCGTGACCATCCTCTCGGCCCCCGTTGCCCTGCCGCACCTGGAAAATGGCGAGCTCGTGCGCCTCTTGCCGGACTGGTATTCCGACGCCGGGGCCGTATCGATCTATTATGCCAGCCGCAGGCTGCTGCCCGCAAAAACGCGGGTATTCGTTGATTTTATCGCCGAGGCGTTCCGGCAGGGAAAGCTGACGAAAAGCTTTGCGGGCGTTCTGGGATAGAAAGAACTCTCTTGAGAACGGCGCCACCGGGGAGCGGCGCCGCGCCCTGCTTCAGATCAGCCGATTGCATTCAACCATATGCTTTTGACGCCGTATTTTACCGTCGCTGTCTGCGATGTCGCGCCGCGTCTTGCTCTTGACCGACGGGATCGGCTTGGCTGGTTTGACACTGGCAACCGGTGCTTGGGTAACCGGCATCCTCATGCCTTTCAGAAAGCTCAACACTCGTAATAACATCATGATTTTTCCTCCAACGGAAATGCCATAGGGCCGCTGTGGACCGATGATCCAGCGGTTGGATGTGCAGCATTTTGGCAAGTGGACGCACCCTATCACCGTTCCGCCACCAGAGATACAGGGCCGCAAATAAACCGCAAATCATGACGATTGTTTTGCTATCGCCTTTTGGATATCCTCGTTTCAGATTTGGCTCTTCGCAGCGTCAGAGGTTCTCGACCCGCCAATCTCGTTCCAAAATGACGACGGTTTTTTGAACGTTGCATGACGACTGATCTCCGGCACCCGCCGGGATGAGAACACAGCAGGCCAGCTTCCGCTGCTTGCCACTTCCAAAGGAGGATTGGCATGTTCACGCGCACAACACATTCCATCGTCCACTTCGACGCACCATTCGTGTTGAAGGGTGTGGACAAGCCATTGCCCGCCGGTGATTACGACGTGGATCAGGATGAAGAACTCATTGACGGGTTGTCCCGCCCCGCGCATCGCCGCGTGGCCACCTACATCCATGTTCCGGCCCGGTCGTCGAAGCTTGGCACCCGGCAGGTTTTCCCGATCGACCATTTCGATCTGGAAGCTGCGCTTCTCGAGGATCAGTCCCGGCCCGGCTAATCACTTCCCGCCCCGATCCCTACCCGAAACCTGAAGGAGAACCACCATGGCTAAAGGTCAACAACGCAGCAACCGCGAAGTACGCAAACCAAAGAAGGACAAGGTCGAGGTAAAGACCGCTGTTCCGTTTGCAAGTTCGATCGGCAAACAGACGGAAGTCGCCAGCAAGGGCAAACCCAAGAGCTAAGGGCGCGCCCGGCACGCCAACACCCGATTGTTCAGGTGCGGCGCCATCCCGATGATGGCGCCGCACCACACATGGATACCCCTGTCCCACGGTCGCTCCCCCTTCTTCCAGCAATGCAACCCGAAACACGCGTCAAGAGTAAAATTAGAACAAAACAGGAACAAATTTCTTTTCACGTGGACCGGATTGTGCCATTCTGGATTGCGAAGGAGAATCCAATGAATGCGATATTGAAACAGCCGGACGACGAAATTGACGAGGCATTGGCTTATCATCAGGGTGATGTCCGGGCGACAATAGCGGCGCTTCTGGCCGAGCGTGAGTTCCTGTTGCGGGAGATTGAATATGCCTCCCTGGCCATGTCCTATGGCTTTGCGCGGGGCTGGACGCCGGGACAGAATCGGAATGCACGATAGACTTGTGAACCGCCGCGTGCGATGATTGTGGCTCAAAAATGCGAGACACGATGAAACACAGTCCAAAACAATTGCCTGAAGTTGGTGTCCGCCCGAAGCGGGTTCTCAGTCCTTCGGAACAGAAAAGCCTGGCCACAACCGCAGCTGCATCCGCCATTATCAATGACGAGACCGCAAAGTGGGAAAGCAAGACCGCGCGCCTGAAGGCATTGCGACTGGCCAAGGAAGCGGAAGAAGAAGCTGAGAACGCCTTGAAGCCAGCCAAGAAGCCGGCAAGGGCCAAGGCGAAGGTGACGCTCGCCACCAAGGGCAAATAGCGCCCCATACTTATCATGCCCAACTTTGACGAGGCCTTGCGGTCGCGTGCGAACCCGTTTATCCGCATCGGGAAATGCTTGCGCTTTATTAAATGATCGCTGGTATTGGCGAAATATTGTTCAATAAAAACATCAGAATCATTAGTCGAATTCCGCTAAGTTTTTATAATTAAATTATTTTTTCTGGCGCAGCATTGACGGAATGTCTCACAGTCACTATGTATGACCCATCGGTATTTGGTAGTTTGTTATTAGTTTTATTGCGCCAAAGCGCTCTCAACGATCCTTCTTCAAAAATCGAGCTAAAACTATCGTGCAGTCGCATGGTAGGTGACCAAAACATATTCCTTGAAAGGGTTCATTATGAGCACTGGAACAGTAAAGTGGTTTAATTCCACAAAAGGCTTCGGCTTCATTCAGCCAGACGATGGTTCGGCAGACGTGTTCGTTCACATCTCCGCAGTTGAGCGCGCTGGTATGCGCAGCCTCAATGACGGTCAGAAGATCAGCTTCGAGCTGGTTCGTGACAACAAGTCCGGCAAGATGACTGCTGACCAGCTTCAGGCTGGCTAAAAATAATTCCTCTTCGCGTCTTTGACCACGGATGTACTGGCACTGACAGCAGAGATGAATTTGAGAAGGTCGGGTTTACCCGGCCTTTTATTTTGCCCAGAATTCAGGCGCGCACTCCAAAAAACCAAGACATTTCAGCGCATTCCCCAAGAAAACTCTGGAAAGAATTTCCGCGGCATCCCAGAGTGCGAGTCACTCTTGCGCCGGCATCGGAAATGGCTGGCATATCTCGCGTTGTTTGAAGGAGCGTTCCGCTTATGAAAGTTCTCGTCCTTGGAAGTGGCGTCGTCGGCGTCACGTCAGCCTGGTATCTCGCCCAGGCGGGCCACGAGGTGGTGGTGGTCGACCGGCAGCCCGGTCCGGCTCTGGAGACGAGTTTTGCCAATGCCGGTGAAATCTCGCCCGGCTATTCCTCGCCATGGGCGGGTCCCGGCGTTCCCCTCAAAGCCATCAAATGGATGCTGATGCATTTCGGTCCGCTCGTCGTGCGGCCGAAATTCGACCCCTATATGGCGCTGTGGCTGGTGCGGATGCTGCGCAACTGCACGTCGGCGCGCTACGCCCGCAACAAGATCCGCATGGTCCCCATCGCCGAATACAGCCGCGACTCGCTGCGTGATTTGCGTGCGGAAACCGGGATTGCCTATGACGAGCGCAGTCAGGGCACCCTGCAGCTCTTCCGCAAGCAGAGCCAGTATGACGGTACGGGCGGCGATATCGAAGTGCTCAAGCAGTTCGGCGTGCCCTATGAACTCCTTGATCCCGCAGGCTGCATCGCCGCCGAGCCGGCCCTTACCAATGTGCGGGAGAAATTCGTCGGCGGTCTGCGTCTTCCCGGCGACGAAACCGGCGATTGCAAGATCTTCACGGAGAAGCTGGCGGCCCTTGCAGCCGAGAAGGGTGTGACCTTCCGCTACAACACCACTGTTACCTCGATCAACACCAGCGGCAATCGCATTGCCAGCGTGTCGACGGAGACGGAAGAACTGACGGCGGATGCCTATGTGGTTGCGTTCGGCAGTTACTCACCATTTCTGCTGCGCCGCATCGGCGTACCGGTGCCGGTCTACCCCATCAAGGGCTATTCCATCACCGTCCCTATCGCCGATGCCAGCTGCGCGCCGGAATCCACTGTCATGGACGAGACCTACAAGGTGGCAATCACCCGGCTCGGCGACCGCATCCGCGTCGGCGGCACCGCGGAAATCTCCGGTTATGACCTGACCTTGCGCGATGCGCGCAAAGCCACATTGCAGCATTCGGTCGGCGATCTCTTCCCCGGCGGCGGCGATCTGTCGAAGGCAACCTTCTGGACCGGCCTGCGCCCGATGACTCCGGACGGCCCGCCTATTATCGGTGGCGGTACCAGATACCAGAACCTCTACCTCAACACCGGCCACGGCACCCTTGGCTGGACCATGTCGTGCGGTTCCGGCCGGGTACTGGCTGACATTGTTTCCGGCAAAACGCCGGATGTCGACGCATCGGAACTCGGCATCGGCCGCTACGCCTGAGCTTTGTGAAGCAGGTGCCTTCCGCCCCGCGCATGCTGCCCGCGGGCGGAGGGCAACCAATCCACGACACCATTCATGCGCCAGCTAAGCCATTTAAAACATTACAAATTGTTTAGGTTGACGTTCAGTTTTGGTTCATCTCGCCCCTCGTAAAACAGCATGGTGTTTGATCATAAACCCTGCAATGAACGAGGAACCAACATGAAAAAGATCGCCCTGGCAGCCCTTGCCATTTCCCTGATTGCAACACCTGCAGCCTTTGCGCAGCAGCAGCAAGGCTATGGCCATCAGCAGCAGGACCGGATGGTCAAGAAGCGGGTCGTCAACGAACGCACCGTCGTGAAGAAGACGCGCTGGGTGCGCGGGCACAAGCTGCCCAGCAACTACCGCCGCAACGTGGTGCGCGACTATCATCGCTATCACCTGAAGACACCGCCGCGCGGTTATCATTGGGTGCGCGTCAACAATGACTACGTCATGGTCAGCATTGCATCCGGCATCATCGCATCGATGATCCAGGGCCGGTAACGATCCCGGTCAAACCAGAGCGGCGCTTCGGCGCCGCTTTTTTGTTTCTAGTCGACAAAGATGCGGACACTGGCGGCACGGCCGGCAGAATCGATGACCGTCAAGGTCGAATAACCCGCTCCATCGGGCACCCACTGATTGTCACGACGGCGCGACATATCGGGCAAAGGCTTGCCATTGGCCAGCCAACGAAACGGCGCCCGGCCCCCCTGCAGTTTCAGCGCGAGGGGTGACAGGGTCCCGCCGGTCTTCGCTCCAAGCTCGATCCGCGCGCCTTCCGGCGGATAGACGATCTGCGGCGCCGGTTCGCGCGTCGTTGCAGCGAGCAGACCGTTCGATGTCCGGGTGAAGCGGCGCTGGCTGATCGGCAGTTGCGCCTGCGCGATGCGCACCGCACCGCCTGGCGCGCGCGGCAGCGGCGTGACCGGCACGCCGGATTTGACAAACCCCTCGAACAGGATCGGCGCCGCCGTGCCGAAACCGGTGATACCCGGCACAGCGCCATTATCCGGACGGCCGACCCAGACGCCAAGCACGTAATTGCCATCGAAACCGACCGACCACGCATCGCGGTAGCCGTAGCTCGTGCCCGTCTTGTAGGCGATGCCGCGCTGCGCTGCGCCCAGCGGCGGCATGACACCCGACAGGATATCGGCGACATGCCATGCGGCCACCGGCTCCAGCAGCGGTTCGGCTTCGATGGGCTGCGGTTTGCCCTGGATACCATCCCCCAGAAGCACCGGTCTGCCGCGATTGGCCAGCGCGGCGTAGAGCTGCACCAGATCTTTCAGTGTAATACCGACACCGCCGAGACCGATCGCCAGACCCGGCGCTTCATTGGCGGGAAGCACGGGTCTCACCTCCGCCCGGCGGAAGCGGACCAGCAGCCGCGTCGGGCCCACCGCGTCAAGCAGGCGGACGGCAGGCACATTCAGCGACAATTGCAGCGCCTGCCTGATGCTGACATCGCCCTGATAGCTCATGTCGAAATTGCGCGGCCGGTAACCGAAGAAGTCCGCTGGACGGTCCTCGATGATCGTCTCCTGCGAAACGAGCCCGTCCTCGAAGGCCAGGCCGTAGATAAAGGGTTTCAGCGTTGATCCGGGCGAACGCATCACCCGCGTCATATCAATCCAGCCGGAGCGGCTGGCATCGAAATAATCGGCAGAGCCCACTTCGCCGACGATTTCACCGCTGCGGGCATCGGCCATCACCATGGCGATCGATACTTTGGGGCCAAGCTTGGCCGCTGCAGTCTTAGCAACGGCTTCAAGGCCCTGCTGAATCGGGCGGCGCAGCGTGGTCTGGTGCCGGTTGACCTGCGGCTCCCGGCGCAAGGCGGCTTCCGCCAAATGCGCGGCGTAGGCTGGAAGCTGCAGGCGGCGGGCAGGAATGGGTACCAGCCCGGCACGTTCGGCCTCACCCTCACCCACCACTTTGGCAACGGCCATGCGCTCCAGAACCCGCTCGCGCGCTGTCTCGGCAGCCGCGAGATTGCGGTCGGGACGGCGCTTTTCCGGCAATTGCGGCAACGCCACAAGCAAGGCGGATTCGGATACGGTCAGGCGGCGCGGCTCCTTGCCGAAATAGGCGAGGCTGGCCGCGCGGATACCTTCGAGATTGCCGCCATAGGGTGCGTGCGTGAGATAGAGATCGAGAATCTGCGCCTTGGTCAGACGCCGTTCGATCTGCAGCGCCCGCACCAGCTGGGCAAATTTCGCGCTGAGCGAGCGCCCTTCCCGCGGTTCGATCAGTCGCGCCAATTGCATGGACAGGGTCGAACCGCCGGAAACGATGCGGCCGTTGCGGACCAGTTGCAGTGCGGCGCGAGCCACGGCCCGCGGGTCGACACCGCGATGCTGCCAGAAGCGCTGATCCTCGTAGGCGACAAGCATGCGAATGAACTGCGGATCGACATCGGCGGCCGTCGTCCGCAGGCGCCAGCGCCCCTCCGACGTGGCGAAGGCACGCAGCAACTGGCCATTGGCATCGACCACTTCCGGCGAGACTTCCACCGCCTTTTCCAGCGGCGGCGGAAACTTTTTGTCGGCAAGATCAAGGCCGAAGGCCAGCGCCGTCGCCACCACCAGATTGGCGGAGATGCCGATACAGAATGTGCGCCACGTGATCATCGGATCAACCGGTCTTGAACCAAGGTTTGTTTACTGTGCCGCCACGACCTCCATCCGGCCCGTGGCCGTGCGTGCGGAGAATTGCGGACGATACATGTCCTCAACGCTAGCTGCCGGATGATCGTAGGTACCCGGCGTCACGGCCCGGACCACATAGGCCAGGGTGATTTCCCTGTTGTCGCCGGTGTTGCGATCGAAGGCGGCAACGAAACGGTCGCTGCGGAATTCCGTATGGGCGGCTTCGACTTCGCCGATCCAGTCGAAATTCGACAGTTGTGCACTGTTGACGAGGCCGGGATTGTCGATCTCGAAACCGGCGGGCAGAAGATCGGTGATCAGCACCCGCGACGGCCAATTGTTGTTCTCGGTGACCTTGAGGACAACGACATAGCGCTCATTCTGTTTGGCTTCGCTGACATTGGCTTCCGATCCGTCGAGCGTGTAGTAGGTCCGCTGGATGTTGAAGCCATCGCCGCCAGCGGGCAAAGGCTGGGCCGGTGCAGCAACGGTTGTCACGACAGCCGAAACGGCCTCGGTCGATCCGTTGGTGATGCTGACCGGCTGGGCGATCAGCTCGTCGCCGGTCATCCGCGCGGCATAGCCGCCCGTGTGCGCCACGCCATTGATGGCAAGCTTCAGATCGTTGTCGCCGCCCTGAATGGCGCGGGCAGCCAGCAGCATCCATGTCTGTTCCTGCGTGCTGGTATAGACCTTCCGCTCCCATTCCTTGGCAACGATCTGCGACAGCTGCGGAATGATGGCCGGGACCGGGCGGCTTTCCGCTGCGAGCGCCAGAACCGCCGCATCGTCGCGCAGGGACGAGCCATAATCCGAGCGCACAAGGCTGACATTGGTGGCCTTGGTCGACATCTGCAGCGAATTGGTAAAGATGCTCTGCGACCGCTGCGCATCCCCGTAAAGCGCCAGGGCCGCCGCCAGATGGGCGCGCGACAATGGCGTCGGGAATTCCGACAGCTTCGTATCGGCGTAGTAGCGCAGATCGCTGACGGCAGCCTTGCGGTTGCGGGCGAGAACATAGAGCGCATAGGCGATCTGATTGCCCTGATCCTTGACATTCACGTCATAGCTCAGCGAATTCTGCAGGTTTTCCAACGCCTGAACGAGCGCCTTTTCCGGCACGTCATATTTCTGCTCGCGTGCGCGGGTCAGGAAGTCCGTGACATAGGCATCAAGCCAGAGATCACCCGAACCCGGACCCCACAGGCCGAAACTGCCGGAAGAGGACTGATAGGACAGGACGCGGAAGATTGCCTCCTGCACGCGCTTCTGCACATCGCCATCGTCGGCAAGGCCCGATTGCTTGGCCAACTCGCTGAGATATAGCAGCGGCATGGCGCGGCTTGTCGTCTGCTCCGCACAACCATAGGGATAACGGTCGAGCGTCATGAGCAAGGCCGGTATATCGAAGGCCGATGACCGCGACACGTTGAGGCTGACCGATGCGCCCTGCAGCAGGCTGCTCGCCAGCAATTCGCGATCGATCTTCAGCGTGCTGTTCGGTGCGATCTTGATGGGATTGCGCACTGTGATCGGCAGCGACGCCGGGCGGACCGGAATGTTCAGCGATTGCTCCAGCGAAATACCCGCCGCGTTTGACAATTTGACTGAGACAACGCCGTCACCCGTCTGCTGGCCCTTGAGCGGCAGTGTCAGATTGAACTTTCCGCCCGCCGTCAGCTTGACGGTCTGTGCGGCTGCCTGCTGCTCGACGCCGACGGCCTGATTGCTCGTCACCTGCAACTGGTAGTCGCCTGCCGGGGCATCCGTATTGGCGATATCAAGCCGCAGCGCCGTCTCGTCTCCGGGCGCCAGAAATTTCGGCAGGCTTGCCGTTACCACGACGGGATCGCGAATGATGACATCCTTGCTGGCATGGCCGACACCGGCCTTGGACCAGGCAACCGCCATGACCCGCGCCGTCCCGTTGAACTGCGGGATGTCGAAGCTCACATTGGCCTTGCCCCCCGCGTCAAGCTTGACCGGACCGGAGAAGAAGGCAACGAGCTTTTCCGTGGGCGGACTGCCCTGCAATGGCATCTGTGCGCCATCGCCGCCGGTGCGCAGACGGCCGGCAGCACCCTGCGAGCCATCGATCAGGCGGCCATAGAGATCACGGATTTCCAGACCCAGCTGCCGCTGGCCAAAATACCAGCCGTCGGGATTGGGCGCCTCGTAACGGGTGAGATTGAGGATACCGACATCGACGGCGGCAACCGTGACATAGGCTGTATCGCCAACGCCTGCGCCGGTCACCTGAACCGGAATGCTCAGCGGCTGGCGCGGCAATGTTTTCTCGGGCGTATCCAGCTTCACCGCGAGATTACGGTCCCCCGGATTGACCCCCAACCACTTCACGCCAATGGCGCGCATCGGCATGTGACTGTCCCGGTCATTGCCGGGACGGTAGAGCGTTGCGGTGACATAGGCACCGGCGCCCCAGTCCGCGGTGACCGGAATTTCCACCTCGCCGCCTTCAGCGGGAATGCTCTGGCGCTTCGTCGCTACGAGGCTCTCGGCACCGACCGTCACCAGAAGCTCGCCGGCAAAACGCGGCGATACTTTCAGCTTTGCCGTATCGCCCGGCGCATAATTCTGCTTGTCGAGTGCAATCTCCAACCCGTCCGGGGTTTCGGTCGAGGTGGCGGCAACATAATATCCCGCGTCGAATTCGACACTGGATGTCGGGCCTTCCACATCAGCCGTTTCAACCTCCAGGCGGAAGCGGCCCCAGGTCACGGGAACGGAAATCTCCGCACCATCGGCGGTTGCATCGACCGTGCCATTGGCAACCAGCTTGGTTGAAATGATGGGCTCATATTTCCACGAACTGCCATCCCGGTACCACTGGTAATTGCGCTCGACGGCAACAAGTTTCCAGCTCAGGCCGCTCATGGCCTGTTTCTGGCCGTTGTTGTCAACGCCGATCACATGGAATTTGCCGATGGCATTTTCGGCCAGATCCCCATCGAACGCGGGCTTGATGCCAATCTTCGCGCCCTGTGATTTCACCGGCAATGTCAGATTGCGTTCAATGGCCCGGCCACCCGCCTCCTGCATGCGCACAACAATATTGGCGTTGAGCAATTGGGTTGTTGACGGGACTTCGTTCAGCGTCACATCGAAGGTTGTCTTGCCGTTCTCATCGAGCGCCTGCAAATCTTCGAGCGGAATGCGCGTGTCCTGGTTGCCCTGTTCGTCGGCCAAACCAAAGCGATAGCCTTTGAAATTGGCATCCTCGTGCGTCGGTTTGAGGCTGACCTCGCCCTCCAGCGTGAGACCTGCCGCCGGCGCACCATAGAGGAAGCGGCCATCGACACTGACCGGCGTGGGCGTGCCCACGGTGATGGCCTTTGCCTCGCTCGTCAGGTCGAACTCGACCCGGTCGGGAACAAAATCTTCGACCATGAAGGACTTTTCGGCGATGGGCGAACCCTTCGGGTCGGTATAGATTTGCATGTTCCAGGTGCCGCGCATGGCATTCGCCTGCAAGGCCAGATCGAGCGTGTGGCCGCCAAGGGCTGCGCCATCACTGACCATGCGGCGGTCTTCGACCCCGTCCGGGCGGCGGAACACAAAGGTCAGCGGCAGATTCTCGATCGCCTTGGCACCGATATCGCGGGCAAGGGCCGACGCGTGCACGGTTTCACCGGCACGGTAGATGCCGCGCTCCGTCCAGGCGAGCACATCGATTGCGCCGGGAGCCGTGCGGCCGGTCACACCGCGGTCGGACAGGTCAAAACCGGCCCGCGTCATATCAAGAAAGACATAGTCCGCGTCGCCGTTCTTGGCGGTGATCACAGCCGGTGTCATGGCGGCCGTGCCGCGCAGCAATCCGGCGGTAAATGTCGCACGCCCGTCCGTATCGGTGATCGCGGTGCCGAGAATTTCATTGTTCTTGGCCAGGAGCTGCAGTTCCACGCCGATCAATGGCTGGGCGGTTGCGAGCGACCGGGCAAAGACATTGAGCCCATCGGTACCGGTATAGGTGGAGAGCCCGATATCGGAAACGACGAACCACTGGGTCGCCTGCGAATCCCATTCATTGCTGTGGGCATCGGTGGAAACGGCGGTCAGCACATAGACGCCCGGCTTGCGTTTCGGCAAAGCCTCGTCAACCGGGAAACTGGTGACCACATCCTTGTTGAGGTCGGACTGGATATCGATCGCCCCCTGCCAGACCAGTTCGCCGGACTCATCCTGCAGTTTCTGGGCGTTGTAGCTATCAATCTGGGTGAGGAACTGCGAGCTGGTGAGCAGCGAGGCGATGCCGCGGTCGCCAATGCGATACAGCTTCAGGTTGGCGCTGGTGGTATTGACCGAGACAATCGGGATGCCACGGCGCGCGGTGCTGGGCAGCACGAAACTGTCGCCGGTAAAGCGCACGACGGCCGAGCGGTCCTTGACGTAGATATCAAGATCAACCTGACCTTCCAGCGCTTCGCCGACCGAGGACGGCAGGCCGGCACGTAGCGCCAGCTTGTAGCGCTGGCCGTGGGTCAGGCCTTCCACGCAAATCTCACTACCTTTGGCTTCGACCGCCTTGGGGGCGACGCCGTCCAGCGTCACGAACGGCGCATAGTCCGTACCCATTTTGACCAAGGGCTCGGAGAACTGCACGCAGGCGCGCGGCGCAGCGCTATCCGCATCGATGGTATGATTGACGATACGGAATCCCTGGCGGGCCTTCAGATCGAGATAGGCGGCGTTGACGGTCTTCGCATCGACAAGCGCAAGGCTCGCCTTATAGGCGTTGAGCGCGGCGCGATAGTTCTGGGCATTCTGCAACGCGGTTGCCAGCACCGCGAGGGCATCGGCCCGGCTCTGGGTCGTGCGCGTCAGGAGATAGCCATTGTAGGCGGCCAGCGCCGCCTGGCCGGCGACATAGGTGTTCTTGTCGGCGCGGTTGGCAGCGCGGGCGGTCTCCACCCACAGATCCGCATCCTCCGGCGAAACCGCCAGCGCGCCCTTGAAGGCATTCAGCGCATTTTCGATGTTGCCGGCGGCAAGCTGTGCGCGGGCCGTTTCCTTCAGGCTGGCGGCGCCCTGCCCCTTCTGCTCGTCCGTCAGGGCAAGACGTGCCTTGACCTGGCGCGCATCCTGCACAAGCTGGTCGGACAGGAATGCCAGTCTTGGCGGGGCGCCGATATCCGGCTCGCTCGTCGTTTCAACCACCTTGCCGGCGATGGCGCCGGGAAAACTGTGCAGTTCATTGAAGTCGGACTTCATGAAGCACCATTTCACCTTGGGGTTGTAGGTGAAGGCCTTGCAGCTCGTCTCGGCCAGACAGACCGCCTCGCACTGGTCGAGGGTCACGTCCTGTTCGGTGCGCAGATCAAAACCGAAATAGTCGCCATCCTTGGTCGTGACAATGTCGCGATTCGTTTCGGCGGCACCGGCAGGTGCCCCTGAAACCAAGGCTGAGAGAAGAAAAACTGAAAAGCCGATAACCGCGCGCATAGACATGAAGTCCTCCCAACGCAACCCGTATGGTGGTGAGCCGCACTGTTCAAACTTCAGTATAACTTGTCAACAGATCATGCGGTGGGCGCGCGGTTGTCTTCGGCGATTTCCGAACGGATCCACGCCTGGAAATGCTGCATTTGCTGGGTCGGCTTGCGGTTTTTCGGCGAAACCAGCCAATAGGCGATATTGGAGGGCACGCGCAGCGGAAAGGGTGCGACCAGCCGACCGTCTGCCAGCGCGTCTTCGACGAAGAGCTCCCAGGCCAGCATGATGCCTTGCCCGCTGATCGTTGCCTCGACCGCCAGCCACGGATCGGAGAATGTCGGACCATCAAAGGCGAGCGGGCCATCGAGCCCGGCAGCGGCCTGCCATTCGTCCCAGCTGAACATGGGGTTTTCGTAACAGATGATCGGTTGGCGGAAAATATCCGCCGGTCCGGTCAGGCGTTCGGCAAAGCCGCGCGTGCAGACCGGGAACATCCTTTGCGGCAGCAGGCATTCCGGCGTGCCATCCCGCCACTCGCCGCTGCCAAGACGGATCGCGAGATCGATGTCGGAACTCTTCAGGTCGAGCACCCCAGGCGAAGGATCGATGCGGATCTTCATCTCGGGATGCGCCGCCCGCAGCCGTCCCAGTCGCGGCACCAGCCATTTTGACGCGAAGGTCGGAGCGACGGAGAGAAGCAGGGTCTGCTCGACATCGTCCGCCAGCGCCACGGCGCGCGACAGATGCTGAAAGCCCTCTTCGAGCCGTGCGATGAAGGCCTTGCCGAAGAAGGTCGGGACCAGTCCCGCCCGGGTCCTGTCGAACACCGCATGGCCGATCTGTGCTTCCGTGCGGATCAATTGCTGGCTGACCGCACTGACCGAAACACCAAGCTCGGCGGCGGCTTTCGGCAATGATCCCAGCCGCCCGATTGCCTCGACAGCGCGCAATCCGTTGATGTGAACCCTATTCAAATTCTTCATCATGCAAATTCTTCATCCAGTTTTTCTACATCAAGATATCGCCATTCTTGATTGATGACCGCAGAGAACGGGATCAAAATAGCATATTCCTCGATTCATGGGAGCTGTGTGATGAAGATTTTCTGGCTAATAAAATGGTTTGCAGAGACTCTCGTTCCGCCCAGCGAGGAGAGCAGCCCTGTCGATCACGATACATTGGATCACTGGCGCCGTGATCCGCTCTCTCACCCGGCACTGCAAGCCATGGGCCTCGATGAACTGGCCGACCTGCCCTTCGATCGATGCGGTGTGCGCAGTTGCTGACAAAAACGAGCACTGGAGGTTGAGCGTAGCCTGCCTGTCAACCGTATCGGCATAGGACAGCGATATGGAAGGAGTAAGATCGTATTTCGATCCGGCAATGGCTGCGCGAGAACTGGCCTTCAAGGCCCAGGTCAAACCCGCCGGTTCCTCCGGCGGGTTTATTTCCTGTGCTGCCTCAAAACCTCACCGTCAGATCGGCTTTGACGGCATTGTCGTTGACGCCGGCAGAGAACTGGCCGGTATAGGTGAGGCCGAGCGTGGTGGCCCTGCCGATATCGTAGGCGAGGCCGGCTTCCACCAGTGCGGTGTCCTGCGCAACCGGCAGGCCGCTGACGTCGAAGCTGTC
>NZ_JAFCVE010000010.1:0-203834 GCF_049896885.1 Phyllobacterium sp. SL163
CCATCTCGCCCGAGCCGATCAGCCCGATGCGGATCGGACGACCCGCATCCGCCCGCGCCTGCATGTCCCGCGCCAATCCCGTCAATGCCACATTGCTCGCCATACCAAAACGCTCCTCATCCGGCTGCTTTGCGTTCCGGCATAGGACGGGAGACGGCGCTTGGCAACAGGCTAGATCTGCAAGAAGCGGAATTCCGTCTGCTGCCGGTAGGTCTCGCCGGGCCGCAGCACGGTACCGGGGAAATGCGGCTGGTTGGGGCTGTCGGGAAAGTGCTGGGCCTCCAGGCACAGGCCCGCATGCGGCCCGTAGCGCCTGCCGCCAAGGCCGGTCAGTCCGGGGGCGATCATCCGGCCGTCGTAGAATTGCAGGCCGGGTTCGCTCGTATGAACCTGCAGTTCAAGGCCATTATCCGCGGCGAGCGACGCGGCATGGCGCAGGCCGTCCCTGAGTGCGCCGCTCAGCACAAAATTGTGGTCATAGGCCGCGGGCGGCTGCGCGCCGATCAGGCGCGACGCGCGAAATTCGAAGGGCGTTGCGTCGACCGGCAGGATGTCGCCGGTCGGAATGAGGTCGTCCGCGACCGGCGTATAGCTGTCGGCGAAAATCTGCAGCCGGTGGTCGCGGATATCGTCGGACGCGTCGAGATTGAAATAGCTGTGCTGGGCGAAACTGGTGACTGTCGGCGCATCGGTGGTCGCTGTGATGTCCATGCACAGCGTCGAATCCGCGGTGAAGCGGTAGGTGCAGCGCACCTTCATTGCCCCCGGGAAACCCTGGTCGCCGTCGGGCAGCCGCAAGGCGAGCGTGACCGACGAGGCGCTCCAGTCGGCGATGGTCCACAGGCGCTGCGACGTCCCCATCGCGCCGCCATGCAGGGTCTGTTTCCCGCCTTCATTGCGGTCGAGCTGGTATTCCCTGCCGTCAAGGGTAAAGCGACCACGGGCAATCCTGTTGGCGTAGCGCCCGACCAGCGCGCCGAAATAGGGCGACTGGACGGGATAGGGATCGAAGTGGTCGAAGCCGAGCACCACCCGTTGCGGCGTGCCATCCGCCAGCGGGATGTGCAGGTCGCGGATAACAGCGCCCCAGTTCAGCACATGCGCCAGCGCACCGGATGGCGACTGGATCGTCGCCTGAAACACCGGTTCCCCGGCGAACATTCCGAAGGGCTGGGGGCCGAGCAGCGCGCGCACGCTCAGTGGTCCCGCACGGCTGCATTGCCGCGCGCGGCGAGCTTCGCCTGCAGGACAACGACAATGAGCAGAAACAGGCCGCGAATGACCGACTGCCAGTAGGCGGAGAGCGAAATCCAGCCTTTGCCGTTCTCGAAATTGAGAACGTTGAAGAGAATGCCGAGGAGCAGCACACCCGCCAGCGTTGCCCCGACCGAACCGACGCCGCCGGTCAAAAGGGTGCCGCCGACGACCACGGCGGCAATGGCAAAAAGCTCCCAGCCGACGCCCTCAATCGGCTGACCCGCGCCGAACTGCGAGGCGAGGATGACGCCGGCCAGACCGGCGAGGCCGCCGCTGGCAAGATAGACCAGGAACTTGATCCGGCCGACCGGCAGGCCCATCATCCGCGTCGCATCCTCATTGCCGCCGACGGCCAGCACGCCGCGTCCGGTGCTGGTGAAGTTGAGGATGATCCAGCCGGCGATATAGGCGGCAAGCGCTATCCATGCCGGGATGGGGAAGCCGAAAAAGTTGTCCTGGCCGATGCTGGTAAAGCCGCTGTCATAGGAGACCGAAACCGACTGGTTGTCGGCGAGCAGCAGGGCGGTGCCGCTGGCCGCCAGCATGGTTGCGAGCGTGGCGATGAACGGCATGATCTTCAGCCGGGTCACCAGCGCGGCATTGACGAGGCCGACGCAGAGCCCGGCGCCGACGCCGGCACCAAGCCCGATCCATGCACCCTGCGGGCTGAAGAGCGCGGCGACCACGCTGCCGAGCGCTGCGGTCGACCCCACGGAGAGGTCGATGCCGCCGGTCATGATGACGAAGCACATGCCAAGCGCCACCAGCGCGAACATCGAATTGTAGCGCAGCACGCTCGATATGTTGAAAAAGCCGAGGAAATAATCGTAGCGCAGCCAGCCGAACAGGACGAGCAGCAGCAGCGCGACCACCACGCCGTACCTGCCGAGCAGGGATATCCATCGTGTCCGGGTCATGCGTGCGCCCTGCCTTGCTGCTGGATCCAGACGGCCAGGATGATGATCCCCGCCTTGACCACCAGTGCGGCGGCATCGGGCACGCCATTGGCGAGCAGCGTGTAGCGCACCAGCTGGATCGTCATGGCGCCGATGAGCGTGCCGATGATGGTGGCCTTGCCGCCGCTCAGCAGCGTGCCGCCGACGGCGACCGCGGCGATGGCGTCAAGCTCCATGCCGAGCCCGACCAGATTGGCGTCGCTGGAGGAGTTGATGGCGATGACGACGAGCCCGGCCAGTCCCGCGCACAGGCCGCTGATTGCGTAGACCAGCAGCTTGACCTTGGCGACGGCAATGCCGGACAGTTCTGCCGCCCGCTCATTGCCGCCGATGGCGATGATCTGGCGGCCAAACACCGTCCGTTTCAGCATCCACGCGGCGGCAAGGACAATCAGCAGCATCAGGATGACCTGCACCGGAATGCCGAGCACCCGGCCAAGCCCGATGAACTGGAACTGCGGCACGCGGAATGTCTGCAGATTGCCGTTGGTCATGACCTGCGCGATGCCGCGCCCGGCAATGAACAGCACCAGTGTGGCAACGATGGGCTGGATGCGGAAGGCGGAGATGAGCCAGCCATTGAACAGGCCGAACAGCCCGGCAACGGCGATGGAAACGAGCATGGCAGCGGCAACGGCGAGATAGATGTTGCCGATGGGCATGATCTTGCCGAGGAAGATCATCGGGGCGAGGGCGCCCGAGATGGCCATGAGCGAGCCGACGGAGAGGTCGATGCCGCCTGTTGCAATGACCAGCGTCATGCCGACAGCAACGATGACGATGGTGCAGACCTGGGTGAGGTTCACATTCAGCGTCTGTATCGTTGCAAAATTGCGGGTGAATACCAGGTTGAACAGGATCAGCAGCAGCAGCGCGATCAGCGTGCCGTAGCGCGCGAGGAAGTCGAAGGGATCGAAACGCCGGGCTGTCGTGCGCGCCACTTGGGGTGTGCCGGTCATGCCAGGGCCTCCTCGACAGCGGGCGCGTTGCCGTGGGCCATGGCGCCCATGAGCGCATCTTCGGTGGCGGCGGCGCGGCCGAATTCGGCGACGCTGATACCGTCGCGCAGCACAAACACCCGGTCGGCGCCCTCGATGACCTCTTCCAGCTCGGAGGAGATCATCAGCACGGCCAGTCCCTGATCCGCCAGCGATTTGATCAGCGACTGTATTTCGCCCTTGGCGCCGACATCGATGCCGCGCGTCGGTTCGTCGAGAATGAGCAGGCGCGGGTTCATCGCCAGCCAGCGCCCGAGCAGGACTTTCTGCTGATTGCCGCCGGAAAGCTCGCGCACCTTCTGGTCCGGTCCGGAGCATTTGATGCCGAGCTGTTTGATGAAACGTTTCACGATCTCCTGCTGCGCCTTCTCGTCGATCACCCCGGATTTGGCGAGTTTCGGCATCAGCGCCAGCATCATGTTTTCTGCGACGCTCATGTCCGGCACGATGCCTTCGCTCTTGCGGTCTTCTGTGCAGAAACCCATGCCTGCGGCGATGGCGTCGGAGGGCCGCCGCGGTTCGAACGTCTTGTCGCCATAGGTCATGGCACCCGCCTTCAGGCGGTCGATGCCGAAGACCAGCCGCGCCGTTTCGGTGCGGCCCGCGCCGAGCAGTCCGGCAAAACCGGCAATCTCGCCGCTGCGGATGGTGAAGGAGACGTCCTGAACGATCTGCCCGACAGCGAGATTGTCGGCGGACAGCAGGACCTTGCCGATGTTCTTTTCATCGCGCGCGGTGAAGGCGGTGGCGTGGCCCTCGGTCTTTTCAATGCTGCGCCCCAGCATGGACGAGACGAGCTCGATCTTTTCAATTCCATCCATGCGGGCGGTCCTGATCGTCCGGCCGTCGCGCATGATCGTCACGCGGTCACACACCGCATAGAGTTCATCCAGCTTGTGGCTGACGAACACCACGGAAACGCCGTCCTGTTTCAACTGGCGGATGACGTTGAAGAGGACGCCGACTTCGCGCTCATCGAGCGAGGAGGTCGGCTCATCCATGATGACGAGCTTGGCGGAAAACCCGATGGCGCGGGCAATGGCCACCATCTGCTGGGTTGCCGTGTTGAATTCCATCAGGGGACGGCGGACATTGACCCGGATATTGAAGCGCTGCAACAGGTTTTCAGCCTCCCGGTGCATGCTCGCCCAGTCGAGCAGGCCGAAGCGGCGTTTCTCCCGTCCAAGGCAGATGTTCTCCGTCAGGGAACGGTAGGGCACCAGATTGATTTCCTGATAGATGGTGCTGATGCCGTTCGCCTGCGCCTGCTGCGGCGAGGCGACTTCAAACGGCTTGCCGTCGAAACTCACGTCGCCGGCGTCCCGCCGGTGATAGCCGGTCAGCACCTTGATGAGCGTCGATTTTCCCGCGCCGTTCTGGCCGATCAGCGCATGCACCTCGCCGCGTGCCACGGTGAACGAGGCGGCGGAAAGGGCAGGGATACCCGCAAAGCGCTTGTCGATGCCTGTCATCGACAGAAGAATATCGGTGTCCATTGCAAAGCCGTTTCTGAAATCATCCGGAGCTTTTGCCTGGATGCAGGGTTGCACCAGACATGAAAAAGCCAGCGCTCCATGGAAGCGCTGGCTTCGTCAGATATCAATAGGCGGAGCTCAACAATTTTGCCGCATTGCCGGCATCGTAGAACTGGTCCGGATTGATGATCTTCGGGGCGATTTTCTCCCCGGCGGCATAGGCGGCTGCCGTATCGTAGGCCTTGGGGCCGAAGCGCGGATTGCATTCGACCACCGCGGCAATCTTGCCGTCGACCACGGCCTGGACCGCTTCCTTGCCGCCATCGATCGACAGGACGAGGATGTCCTTGCCGGGCACCTTGCCTGCCGCTTCAATGGCGGAAATCGCGCCGATCGCCATCTCGTCATTGTGGGCGTAGATGACATTGGCGTCGGGATGCGCCTGCAGCAGGGTTTCGGCGACCTGACGGCCCTTGTCACGGGCAAAATCGCCGGTCTGCGAGGCAACGATCGAGAAATCCGAATGCTTGGCGATGACGTCGTCAAAGCCCTTCTTGCGGTCGTTGGCCGGCGAGGAGCCGGTCGTGCCTTCCAGTTCGATGATCTTGGTCTTGCCCTTCGCATTGGCCACCAGCCATTCGCCGATGCGCTGGCCCTCTTCGATGAAGTTGGAGCCGATGAAGGTTACATAGTCGTCGCCGGCCTTGGCGAGGGATGGATCGACGCTGCGGTCAAGCAGGATAACCGGAATGCCGGCGCTCTTGGCGGCCTTGATCGCCGGAATCAGCGGCTTTTCCTCGCGCGGGGCCAGGAAAATCAGGTCGACGCCCTGTGCGATCATCGAATTGACGTCGGCAACCTGCTTGGCCGCGGAGCTTGCCGCATCCGTGTAGACAAGCTGCCAGCCGCGCTTCTTGGCCTCTTCCTGCATACTGGCCGTCTGGGCCAGACGCCACGGATTATTGCTTTCCGTCTGGGCGAAGCCGACCTTGTAGGTGTCTTTCTTCTTCAGCGGCGGCGACGCGGCGAAAACACTGCCTGCAGCCATGGCGGCGACGAGGCCGGCGGCCGAGGTGAGCAATAGGGTACGACGGGTGATGGACATACGAATTTTCCTCCCAGAAATTCAGAGCGTGGAAATTCCACTGGTCTGATCATCTTCATTTATAAAAATTAGTCAATAATTATTTATGTTGATTAGCCGGTGTTTCGCTGCATAATCATTCCCACGCGGTTTGATTGATTCAGCCGTGCTTGCATGTGGCAAAGGGCTGTTTTCGAATGAATGACACAGTGGATGATGTGACCACTGAAAAGAAAAAGCCCGTCCGGGTCACGGCCCGGCGCAAACGCGTCAACAAGCGCGTGACGATGACCGATATCGCGCGCATCGCCGGCTGTTCGCAGGCAACGGTTTCCTTCGTGCTCAACAAGACGCCGGGCATCAAGCTGGCGGCGGAAACGCGCGAACGCGTGATCGAGGCTGCCCGCTCGCTCGGCTATGCCGCGCCCAACTTTGCCCACCTGGACAGCCATGATGCCTATGCGCCTGCGGTCGACGGCAAGATCGGCTTCGTGGTCGACCAGCTGGCAACCAGTCCCGAAGCGGTCGTTGCCATTGAGGGCGCGCGGCAGGCCTCGTGGAATGCAGGCAACATCATTCTGGTTGCCCAGACATTGAATGATCCCGAGATGGAGCCGCGCACCATCCGCGCCCTGCGCGAGCAGGGGATTTCCGCGCTGATCTATATGGCGATCTTTACCCGCGAGGTGACGTTGCCGGATTACCTCTACAATCTCGATATCCCGCTGGTGCTCCTCAACTGCTATACCGCCGACTATGCCTTTCCGGCGGTCGTTCCGAGCGAGATTGCCGGCGGCCAGCACTCGACCCGCCACCTGATCCAGCATGGCCACCGGCGCATCGGCATCATCACCGGTGAGCCGTGGATGGAGGCGGCGAAGGACCGGCTGCGCGGTTATCGCCGGGCGCTGGCGACCGCCGATATCCCCTTCGATCCGGAACTGGTGATCGAGGGCGACTGGTCGGCAAGCGCGGGCTACAAGGCGACGAAGACGCTGCTGGCGCTGAAGGACAGGCCCACTGCCATTTTCTGCCAGAATGACCGGACCGCCATCGGCTGCTACGAAGCGTTGAAGGAAGCGGGCATCCGCATCCCGGTGGACATTTCGGTCATCGGCTATGACGATGAAGAAATATCACGGCACCTGCACCCGCAATTGACAACATCCGTTCTGCCGCACCGGGCGATGGGCCGCTGGGCCATCGAACAGCTCGACAGCTATGCCCCGGGGAGCGAAACGCGCTACCCCATCACCAAGCTCGAATGCCCGCTGGTCGAGCGTCTCTCGGTGGCGGAGCGCACCAGGCAGATATCCGCTAGATCTGGTCCGGGGGTGACTTTCCTTTGACATAATCAGCCCGGTCGATGCCGTGGCGCTGAAGCTTGTCGTAGAATGTCTTGCGCGGAATGCCCAGGGCCTCGATCGTTGTCCTCACATCGCCATTGTTGCCCGTCAGGGCCTCGCGGATGAGCCTTGCCTCATGGCGTTCCATGGCTTCGGGCAAGGTGAGCGTGCTGGTCTGCGACGGCGTCTGTTCACTGGTCATTTCATCCAGACCCAGCGCAACCCGCTCGGCGAAATGCGCGAGTTCGCGCACATTGCCGGGCCAGTCATGATCCATCAGCCGCGCGCGCATCGCCGCGTTTATGTCCTGCGGTTCCGTCTTGAAGCGGATGGCGGCGCGGTGCAGGAAATGCGTGAACAGCAGCGGAATATCCTCCTTGCGCTCGCGCAAGGGCGGTATTGAAACCGTGACCACGTTGAGGCGGTAGAACAGGTCTTCGCGAAAATTGGCGCGTTGTTCGGGGCTGCCAAGATCCACCTTGGCAGCAGCCACGACGCGCAGGTCCACGGGCCTGTGTTCATTGGTGCCAAGCGGCGTGATTTCCCGCATTTCCAGAACGCGCAGCAGTTTGACCTGGGTGGCCAAAGGCATGCTCTCGATCTCGTCGAGGAACAATGTACCGCCGCTGGCATGTTCGATCCGCCCAATACGCTTGTTCTGCGCGCCGGTGAAGGCTCCGGCCTCGTGGCCGAACAGCTCGCTCTCGATCACCGATTCCGGCAGGGCGCCGCAATTGAGCGCGACAAAATTGCCCTGCCTGCGACGGCTCCATTCATGCAGGAGACCGGCGGCCACGTCCTTGCCGCTGCCTGTCTCGCCGGCAATCAGCACATCCACATCGGCATTGGCCACATGACGCAGCGTCTTGCGCAGATTCTGCATCACGGGTGTCTGGCCGATCAGCGGCACCGTTTCGTCGGAGGCCTCCATGAATTGCCGCAGCTGGCGATTTTCCATGACAAGCTGGCGCTTGTCTGCGGCGCGGCGGATGCTCTGGACGAGGCGCTCGGCCGGATAGGGTTTGGCGATGAAATCGTAGGCGCCTTCCTGCATGGCCTCGACGGCCATTTCGATATCGCCATGCCCGGTGATCAGGATGACGGGCAGATCCGCGTCCATCGCGCGCAGGCGCCGGAAAAATTCCAGCCCGTCCACATGCGGCATGCGGATATCGCTGACGACGACGCCGGCGAATTCCGGTGTCAGGAAGCGCAGGGCACTCATGGCATCGGCGAACGGAATCACGCTGAACCCGGCAAGTTCCAGCGTCTGCCTGTTGGCGTTGCGCAGGTCGTCATCATCGTCAACAAAGGCGATTTGCGGCTGGAAACCCATGATCAGGCAACCCTTTTGAGATGGACGGTGAATCGGGTTCCGGCGCTGCTGCTGTCCACTTCGATGCGTCCGCCATACTCGGCGACGATGTCATGGCAGATGACCAGGCCAAGCCCGAGCCCGCGGTCCTTGGAGGTATTGAAGGGGGTAAACAGCGCCTGCATGATGTCCTCGGGAATGCCGGGGCCGTTATCGGCCACGGTCAGCTGCACCTCGTCATCGGCAACGGCATAGCCGACGCTGATCCGGCTGGATGGCCCGCCTTCGGTTGCCTCCAGCGCGTTCTGCATCAGATTGATCAGCACCTGTTCGAGCCGGATGCGATTGCCATGCACCCTCAGCCCGGCCGGCGGCGTCTCGGTCGTGATCTTGCCGACGGTCTGGCGGAAACGGCTGCCGAGCAGCAGCAGCGCGCCTTCGATGACGTCGCTGACGTCAGCCGGACCGGCATCGCCTGTGCCCTTGCGCGAGAAGGTGCGCAGTTCATCGGTGATGCTGCCGATGCGTTCGGTCAGGCCCGCGATGGCCGACAGGTTTTCCCTGGCCGGTTCGACCTGATTGCGCGACAGAAACGTCCCGGCATTGTCGGCATAGGCGCGGATGGCTGCCACGGGCTGGTTGATCTCATGCGCAACGCCCGCCGTCACCTGCCCGAGAATGGCAAGGCGGTTGGCCTGCACCAGTTCCTGCTGCACCGTCTGCAGTTTGTTTTCGGTTTTCTGCCGCTCCTCCGCCTGCATCACCAGTTCGGCATGGGCGGTGCTCAGCGCTTCGGTGCGTTCCGCCACGCGGCGCTCCAGTTCGAGGCGCGCCAGTTGCTGCTCCTGCAGGCGCTGCAGCGCCAGGCCGCGGCGATGCAGGAAGAACGCGGTAAAGCCGAGGACAGGCGCAATGACCGCCAGGGCGGCGAGCTGCGCCGCGCGGATGGCTTCGCTCACCGCCGCGCCGGCAGGCGTCAGCAGTTGCAGCGTCCAGCTGGTTGTCGGCACGGGGACGCGGACCCGGACATATTCCGCGTCCTGGCTGGAGCCCGGCAGCTGGGCGGTTACCCTGTCCGGTGTCGCCTGGGTCAAGGCGGGCGCAACGTTCAAGGGTTCGAGCGGCGCACTGCCGAACTGCAGGCTTTCTCTGATAGGGCCGACCTGTTCGTCCGGGATCGGCGCCTGCGCCATGAACCGCCACTCGGGAAAGCTTGTGATCAGCACGATGCCGCGCGGGTCGATGACGTAGGAAGGGTCGCTGCTGCGACGCCAGTCGGCCTCAAGTTCGTCGAACTCGACCTTGACGACAATCACGCCCAGCAGGCCGGATGGGCCGTCGATGCGCCGCGAAATATACAGGCCCGGCCGTTTGCTGATCGTGCCGAGCGCATAGTGCTCGGCACTGCCATTGGCGAGTGCGCGCAGATAATAGGGGCGGAAACTGTAGTCGACGCCGACAAAGCTGGTCGGTTCCTGCCAGTTGCTGGCCGACAGGGCCGTGCCCTTTGCATCGAGGAGATAGATGACGGACGCGTGCGTGCCTTCGATCAGGCTTTCCAGCTTGCGGTCGACAAGATGCAGCATGCTTTCGCTGCGGGATGACAGCGCGCTGATGAGGTCGCGGTCCTGCGAGAGGACGAAGGGCAGGGAGCGTTGCTTCTCCAGCACGGTCCGCAGCAGGACGGCATTGAGTTCCGCCGCGCTTCTCGCCCGGGTTTCCAGCGCGACATAGGCGCGGTTGCGGCCGTAGTCATTGGCGGCCAGCAGGGCGCCGAGAATGATGAAAACGGCCAGGGCGCCATAGACGATTTTGCCCATGGTGCTGAATCCCCCGGTTCGGGGCAGCATATCGGCATCGTTTGGCAGGGGGCGGTCCATGGCTAATTTGTGCATATATCCGCACGATTGACAATCTGTTTGTGCGAAATTCCGCACGTTTTTATATCCTGCGCCCGAAGGATAAAAATAATATGTAATAAAATCAATATTTTATCAAATAAATCAAGATTGGCACGGTGCTTGCTTATGCCTTTTCAGAGAACGCATGCGTTGTTCTCGAGAACAAGAAGGGCCCGGGAGGCTGACAGGGTTTCTGCCAGACGCGGCTCGCACCATGGAGGAAGACATGAGTCCTGTGACCATCAGCGCAGCACCGCAGCCGCGCGTCAAGAAACCTATCTATACCCATCTGTATTTCCAGGTCATCGTTGCCATCACCATCGGCATCGCGCTTGGCCACTATTATCCCGATGTCGGCACCAGCATGAAGCCGCTCGGCGATGCCTTCATCAAGCTGGTGAAGATGATCATCGCTCCGGTCATTTTCCTGACCGTGACGACCGGCATCGCCGGTATGAGCGATCTGCAGAAAGTCGGCCGCGTCGCCGGCAAGGCGATGATCTACTTCCTCACCTTCTCGACACTGGCGCTGATCGTCGGCCTTATCGTTGCAAATGTCGTGCAGCCCGGTGCCGGCATGAACATCAATCCGGCAACGCTCGATCCGGCCTCGGTCGCCACCTACACGCAGCAGGCGCATGAACAGAGTGTCATCGGCTTCCTGCAGAACATCATTCCGACGACGATCGTCGGTGCCTTTGCCTCCGGCGACATTCTTCAGGTGCTGTTCTTCTCGGTTCTCTTCGGTGTATCGCTGGCCATGGTCGGCGAGCGCGCAGCGCCGGTCACCAACTTCCTGCACGTGCTGTCGGCACCGGTGTTCAAGCTGGTCGCCATTCTGATGAAGGCTGCTCCCATCGGTGCCTTCGGCGCCATGGCGTTCACCATCGGCAAGTACGGCATTTCGTCGGTTGCCAACCTGCTGTTCCTCATCGGAACCTTCTACCTGACCTCGATCCTCTTCGTGGTCATCATCCTCGGTGCCGTCGCCCGCTACAACGGCTTCTCGATTTTCGCCCTGATCCGTTACATCAAGGAAGAACTGCTGCTCGTTCTCGGCACCAGCTCATCCGAAGCCGCCCTGCCGACGCTGATGGCGAAAATGGAAAAGGCGGGCTGCAAGAAGTCCGTTGTCGGCCTCGTCATCCCAACCGGCTATTCCTTCAACCTGGACGGCACCAACATCTACATGACATTGGCTGCGCTGTTCATTGCCCAGGCAACCAACACGCCGCTGACCCTGACGGATCAGGTTCTGCTGCTGCTGGTGGCCATGCTCAGCTCCAAGGGTGCTGCCGGTATCACCGGTGCCGGCTTCATCACGCTGGCGGCAACGCTGTCCGTGGTTCCGGCCGTGCCGGTCGCCGGCATGGCGCTGATCCTCGGTATCGACCGCTTCATGTCGGAATGCCGCGCGCTGACCAACCTCGTCGGCAATGCGGTCGCAACAATCGTTGTCGCCCGCTGGGAAGGTGAACTGGACAAGGGTCAGCTTGACCGCGCACTGCATGGCGGTGTCAGCGAAGACGAAGCCCTTGCCTATGCCGGCTGACAGCCGGTAACTACTGAAAGGGAAAGGCGGGCTTCGGCCCGCCTTTTTCATGCAAGGTGGTCCCGCCATATCGCCGCATAGGTGTCGAATGCGGCATCGAGCGGCTGCACGTTTCCCGCCTTTGCCTGCACAGGGATTGTCGCGCCCGCCAGAATCGCCGCGCCAAGGCTGGTTCCCGTCGAACCCGGCAGGGCCGCCACGTCACGCCCCGTCAGGCTGCGCAAGGCAGACAGATACACCGCATTGCGGGCGAAGGGACCTTCGACCATCGTGGTGCCCTCAGCCCCGATCAGCCCGAGGCTGACATGAGTCATCAGCGCGGCATAGAGCGAGGCTGCGGCGGTCCGTTCGGCAGGTGTCCGGGCTTCGCCGTTCGGCCATACGGCCTCCCGGTCTGGAAACGGCCCTGTTCCCTTGACGAGACTTGGCAGGAGCATCAGCTGATCGCGGATGACCCGGTCGAGCGTTGCGGTATCGGGCGCGACGGCATTGCCGCCCGTCAAAAGGTCAAACTCCCGCCCACCCATGAAACGGGCTGACGGCACCGCCTTGCCATAGGCGTCGACATTGGCAAGCGTGTCACGCGCCTGATCGAGCCTGTCCAGTTGCCCGCCCACGGCAAACAGCACCACCCACGTGCCCGTTGAGACGACGGAAAATGGCGAGCTGCGCGTCATCAGATGCGGCAGCAGCGACGCGTTGGAATCGTGAATGCCGCAAAAGACCGGCACAGGATTTCTGATGCCCAGCTGATGTTGAAGAGTGGGCAGCACATCGCCGATATGATCGAAGGCTGGGCGGATCGGCGGCAGGAGCGGGCGCAGGTCCAGCGTTTCGACAAGGCTGGAATAATCACCTTCCCGCGGATTCCACAGATCCGTATGGCAGCCGAGCGACGTCACTTCATTGACCGCAATGCCGGTCAGCCGCCACACCCAGTATTGCGCATAGGTCAGGGTGGTTCTGACATCCCGGAACCGTTCGGGAAACTGCGACTTCTGGTAATGGATTTGCGCGCCGACATTCAGTCCGCCGGCCAGATAGGGCGAGGCGGTCTCGGCAAAGTCCGGCCGCATGTCCGCATAGGCGCGGCGCACCGCGTCGGGATAGCTGTGTTCATAGTCGATGACGGGCATGGCCAGGCCGTCGTCTCCGAGCAGGGCTACCGCTGCGCCATGGGCTGTGACGGATATCGCGTCGAAGCCGGGTGTTGCGGCGAGTTCCGTCAGCGAGGCCAGAAAAAACGTCCAGAGGGCGTCGGTATCGTAATGCGGATAGGGGCCGCCAGTGACCACGCGGTTGGGCGTGCTGCGTGCTGCAAGCTCAACACCGCTGGCAGCATCAACCACAACGACTTTGGCGTTGGTCTTGCCAACGTCAATGACAGCGATATGGCGCGGCTTGCCCATACCGGTTCAGGCCAGATGGAACAGGCAGACCAGATCGGTCTGCACCGGCGAATTGTCGGGGTTCGTCATCATGATATCGGCCATGTGCGCCCACCATTTTTTCATCATGGGATGAGCGGGAAGATCAGCCATCCCATGCACTTTCGGGCGGTTCAGGACACCGAACAGGGTATGGGTGTCGCGATCAAGGTGGATCGAATAGTCCTGCACGCCCGCATTGTGCAGGAGATCGGCCAGTTCCGGCCAGATGGCATCGTGCCGCCGGCGGTATTCCTCTTCCATGCCCGGATGGAGGGTCATCTTGAACGCATAGATCTCTTGGTTGCTCATGCGTGTTTCCTGTGCCTGAAGCGGCGGATGATGATCGGCAGGGTGATGGTGATGATCAGGAGCAGGCCGATGAAGATCGACATGACGATGCCCGGCACATTGAGCAGCCCGAGCCCGAATGTCACCAGCCCCATGACAAAGGCGGCGATGACCACGCCGCCGATGGTTCCCGAGCCGCCAAGGATGGAGATGCCGCCGAGAACCACCATGGTGACGATTTCAAGTTCCCAGCCTTGCGCGATGGACGGCCTTGTCGAGCCGAGGCGCGAGGTGAGACAGACCGCGGCGATGCCTGACATCAGCCCGGTCATCAGGAACAGCGTGAACTTGATACGCTCGACGCGGATGCCGGAGAAACGCGCCGCAAACTCATTGTTGCCGATGGCAAAGACGCGCCGGCCGAAATTGGTCGCGTGCAGGAGAATGGCAAAGAGAATGGCCAGGGCGGCAAACAGGGCGAATTCGAAGGAAATGACCCAGAAGACATACCCCTGGCCGAAATAGGCGAAGGAGGCGGGGTAGCCGCCATAGGCCTTATCGCCAAGCACGATATAGGCGATGCCGCGAAACAGGCTCATCGTGCCGATGGTCACGACAATCGACGGCAGGCGCAGCCCGGCGACGAGAATGCCGTTGATCACGCCGCAGCCGATGCCGACCCCGAGGCCGATGGCAATAAGGCCTGGCGTGCCCACGCCCATCTGGGCCGCAGCGCCCATGGCCGTCGAAGCAAGCGCAATGATCGCCGCGACGGACAGGTCGATTTCACCGGCGATGATCAGGAGCGCCATGGCGAAGGCCACCATCGCCTTCTCGGTGAAGTTGAACGTGGCGTCGGACAGGTTCCATGCATTGAGGAAGTAAGGGGATGCAAAGGAGTTGGCGATGAAGATCAGGATCGCGACAACCAGCAGCAGCGCTTCCCAGCTGGCAAACAGCCGCGTTGCGGAGGTGCCGAGCCGGTCCGGGATGTGACGTTTTTCGCTGACCACACTCATGCGATACCCTCGATTGTTTCCGATGCCCCGCGGTCACGCAGGATGATGCGGCCGCGCCGCCGTTCCTGCCGCGCGTTGAAGATCACGGCGGCGATGATCACGCCGCCGGAAATTGCCATTTGCGAGAACGGCGAAATGTTGATGACCGGCAGGGCATTCTTGATGACGCCGAGAAACAGCGAGCCCAGCACCGCTCCGGCCACCGAACCGATACCGCCGAGGGTCGAGATGCCGCCGATGACGCAGGCCGCAACACTGTCGAGTTCGAAGCCTGCGGCAATGTCCACATAGGCCACCGCATAGCGCGATACCCAGAGGTAGCCGCAGAGCCCGGCGAGCGTGCCCGATATGACAAAGGCGAAAAAGCGCGTGCGCCCGACATCGATACCCGCATAGACCGCCGCCGTTGGGTTGCCGCCGGAGGCGTAGATTGCCCGGCCGAGGAAGGTGCGCGACATCACGATATAGATGACGGCGACGATGACGATGGCCGTCCAGCCGAGCACCGGCAGGCCGAGGAAAAGCTGGCGCGGCGTCTGCAGGAAAGGCTCGGTCATCTGGTGGGCGTTGACCCAGCCGCCACCGGACAGAACGAAGGCCATGCCGCGATAGATGGTAAGCGTGCCGAGCGTGACGACAATCGAGGGAATGCCGAGCTTCCAGACGAACAGGCCGTTGATCGCCCCGAGGACCGCACCGACGCCAAGCGCGATGACAACGATCAATGCCAGCGGCAGGCCGGGATGCGCCGCGTTGAGCATGGCGACGGCCATGCCGGTAAAGGCCACATTGGACGCGACGGAGAGGTCGATGGACTTTGTCAGGATGACAGTCATCTGCCCAAGGGCCAGAATGATCAGGATCGACGTGTCGTTGAAAATATTCGACAGGTTCGACGGGCTGGCAAAGCCGGGCGAGCGGGAAGAGAAAACGCCAAGCAGCACGGCGATGATCACCACCAGCAGCATTTCGCGAAATTTGAACAGTTGCTTGATCATCCCGATCCTCACGCGTTGCCCGTTGCGGCGCGAACCAGCGTCTCGGCGCTCATGTCAGCGCGCTCGAAGAGACCGGCGGACAGGCCTTCGCGCATCACCAGCACGCGGTCCGACATGCCAAGGATTTCCGGCAGTTCCGACGATACCATGATGATGCTGAGGCCTTCGCCGGCAAGTTCGCTGATAAAGGCGTGGACCGCTGCCTTCGAGCCGATGTCGATACCCTTGGTCGGTTCATCCAGAATGAGGATTTTCGGTTGCGTGGCGAGCCACTTGCCGATGACGACTTTCTGCTGGTTGCCGCCGGAAAGCGTGCCGACCGGCACGGAAAGCGCGGCGGCCCTGAGGTCGAAGCGTTCGGCGTATTTTCGCGCCAGCGCCAGTTCTTCGGCGGCGCGCAGGAAACCCGAACGGGATGTCCGTCCAAGCGACGGCAATGAAATGTTCTGGTAGATCGGCAGTTGCAGCACGGCACCATGGCGGCCGCGCTCTTCCGGCACATAGACGATGCCCGCATGGATTGCATCGCCGGGCGAGCGGATCTGAATCTCTTTGCCGTCCAGTTCCAGCCTGCCGCCGGACGGCCGGGTCACGCCGAACAGGGACTGGCAGATTTCCGAGCGGCCCGCGCCGACAAGGCCGTAGATGCCGAGGATTTCACCCTTCCTGAGTTCGAAGGAAATATCGCGAAATTCGGTGGGATGGCTGTACTTCTCGACTTTGAGCACGGTTTCGCCGAGCGGGATGTCGACCTTCGGGAAGGCATGCTCGATGGAACGGCCGACCATGAGGCGGACAATGTCGTTCTGGCTGATCTCAGCGAGAACCCCGTTGCCCACGGCCTTGCCGTCACGGAACACGGCATAGTTATCGGCGATTTCATAGACCTCGTCGAACTTGTGGCTGATGAAGAGAATGGCCTTGCCCTGCGCCTTCAGCCGCTTGACGATCTGGAAGAGGTCGTCCACCTCCTTGCGCGACAGGGCGGCCGTCGGCTCGTCCATGATGACGATGCGCGCATCGACCGACAGCGCGCGGGCAATGGCAACAAGATGGCGCTGGGCGATGGAAAGATCCTTCAGCCGCGTGCGCGGGTCGATATTGCTTTCGAGCGAATGGAGGAGGGCGAGCGCCCTGGCGTTGACGCCCTTCCAGTTCACCAGACCCAGTGATGTCTTCGGCGCGTGGCCGATGAAAATGTTCTCGGCGACCGAGAGTTCGTCAAACAGCACCGTTTCCTGATGGATGGCGGTCACGCCGTGATCGATGGCATCCTGCGCGTTGCCGAAGGTGACGGGCTTGCCGTCGATATAGATCTCGCCTTCGTCGGACTGGTAGATGCCGGTCAGAATCTTGACGAGCGTGGATTTGCCCGCACCGTTCTCGCCGATGAGCGCCGTCACCTCGCCGGGAAACAGGGCGATGTTGACGTCATTCAGGGCTTTCACACCCGGAAAGGTCTTGGAGATGGCCCGCATTTCCAGAATGGGGGTTGCAAGGGGTGATTCAGCAAGGGCTGCGGTCATCATGGGCAATACCGAAGGGTTAAAAAATGCCCGGCAGACGGCCTGCCGGGCTTTGCGGCGCGATTGCCGGATCAGAAAATCTTGGAGAACTGATCGATGTTCTTCGCGTCATAGACGAAGGGATCAGCCATGGCGGCCTCGCCATTGTCGCCGATCTTGATCTTGCCCATGCGTCCGGCAGTGATTTCGCTGCCGGGTTTGCCGTCGGTATCACCCTTGACGAGGTGATAGGCGATCTGCGTGGCGGAGTAGCCAAGATCGATCGGGTTCCAGATGGCGAATTCCTTGGTGGCGCCTGATTTGATGGCGCCGGCCATTTCCGAAGGCAGGCCGAGGCCGGTCACGTAAACCGTGCCGATCTTCTTGGCATCGGATACCGCCTGCGAGGCGGCCAATACACCCACAGTGGTTGGCGCGACAATGACCTTGACATTCGGCTGCGAGGTCAGGAGGCCCTGCGCTTCGCGGTAGCTCTTGTCAGCGAGGTCATCGCCATAGACTGTCGTGACGAGGTTGAGGCCGGGGAAATTCGGCAGCTGCTTTTTCATCTCGGCAATCCAGGTGTTCTGGTTTGTCGATGTGGTCGTGGCCGAGAGGATGGCGAAGTCGCCCTTGCCATCAGGCAGATGGGCAGCGGCAAGCTGCAGGCACATCTTGCCGATAAGCTCGTTGGATGACGGATTGAGATGGACGATGCGGCCATCCTTGGCCACGGCGGAATCCCACGAGATCACCTTGATGCCGCGCGCCATGGCCTTCTTCAGAGCCGGGACGACAGCGTCAGGGTCGTTGGCGGAAATGGCGATGGCATTGACGTTCTGCGCGATCAGCGCATTGATGACCTCGATCTGGCCTTCGGCCGTCGTCGATGTCGGTCCGGTGTAGATGACTTCGACGCCGCCCAACTCCTTGGCGGCTTCCTGCGCGCCCTTGTTGGCTGCTTCAAAGAAGCCGTTGCCGAGTGATTTGGCGACGAGACCGATCTTGATCGTTTCTGCCTGTGCATGCGATGCGAACATGGCAAGGGCCAAGGCCGATCCCAGTGCGAGTTTCTTCAACAGTTTCATTTCATCCTCCCTAGATTGAAATACGCCGCTTCGGCGCCTGGTTTTTATGCGATCGAAGCGGAATCCCTTGATTTGTCCTGAGCTCCCACCTTTGCGATGATGAGCTCGACCCCGGCATCCTCCACCATCTTCCGGTCGGCATCCGCAATGCCGTCATCGGTGATGATTGTTGCGACCCGCTGCAACGGGCACAGGATCAGGCTCGACCGGCGCTCGAACTTGCTGGAATCCACCAGCAGCACCAGTTCATCCGCCTGATTGATCAGCTTCTGCTCGCCCTGAATGATCAGCGGGTCCGATTCCATCGCGCCGAACGGACCGACCCCGACAGCGCCCATGAACATGCGCTTGCCGTAGAAATTGCGGGTCACGTCATTGTCGAACGGCGAGAGGATCATGCTCTGCTCGCGATAGATCATGCCGCCGGGAATAATGACGGTGCTCTTGGAGTTCTTCACCAGATGTTCGGCGATGGCGAAGGAATTGGTCATGATCTGCAGGCGGCGGGTGGCGAGATAATGCACCATCTGGAATGTCGTGGTGCCACCGTTGAGGATGATAGCGTCGCCCTCGTTGCACAGGCCCACGGCTTCGCGGGCAATCGCCCGCTTCTTGTCGATGTTCTCGGCTTCCGAGACGCGGAATGGCCGACCGGCAAGCGCGGTCTGCTGCGGCGGGTGAATGGCTTCCGCGCCGCCGCGCACCCGGCGCAGCTTGCCCTGGACATGCATGGAGGCGATGTCACGGCGGATCGTTGCTTCCGACGCTTCCGTCAGTTCGGCAATGTCCTGAATGGTGATGAACGGCTTTTCCTGAACGGCACTCAGGATAATTCGTTGGCGCTCACGTTCGTGCATTTTTCCCTCCACTGCTGCGAACATTGCGCAAAGAAATGCGCGGTGTCAATCAACTTCAGTCAAAATTATTCATACTGCACTGCACAATTGCAATTTTATGATTGAATTTGATCATTTATGATTGACAGCAAATCACTCCCTGCTTCATAGCTAGAGAAAATTCACATGGCTGCGGCGCGTTGTCAGGCCATCAGATCGTCTTCGGGAGGCAAGCATGGCGAACAAGGTCCAACTTCTGGATAATCGTTGGGATGATCAAAAGGCTGCCACGCTGGATGAACCCGGCAAGCTGCTCTACCGCTCCAATCTGCTGGGTGCCGACAAGCGCATCACCAATTACGGCGGCGGCAATACCTCGGCCAAGGTTTCGGAAACCGATCCGCTCACCGGCAAGCCGGTGGAGGTGCTGTGGGTGAAGGGATCGGGCGGCGATGTCGGCACGATCAAGCTCGATGGTTTCGCCACGCTTTATATGGAAAAGCTGGAATCGCTGAAGTCCATCTACAAGGGTGTTGCGGACGAAGACCGCATGGTGGGTTTTCTGCCCCATTGCACCTTCAATCTCAACAGCCGCGCCGCATCGATCGACACGCCCCTGCACGGTTTCGTGCCGTTCAGGCATGTGGATCATATGCACCCCGATGCGATCATTGCCATTGCCGCCTCGAAGAACTCGCGAGAGCTGACGAAAGAAGTGTTTGGCGACGAAATCGGCTGGCTGCCCTGGCGCCGTCCGGGCTTTCAGCTCGGCCTCGATCTTGGCGCCTATGCGGCGGCGCATCCCAATTCAAAAGGTGTCGTGCTGGAAAGCCATGGTCTGTTCACATGGGCCGATGACGCCAAGGAATGCTACGAGCTGACGCTCGATATCATCAACAGGGCGATTGTCTGGTTCGACGCCAAGACGGCGGGCAAACCCGCATTCGGCGGGGAGGCAACGGCGAGCCTCGACGCGTCGGCGCGCCGCGCCATAGCCGCGCGGCTGATGCCGGAAATCCGCGGCAAGATCGGTGTAGCCGAACGCAAGCTCGGCCATTTCGACGATCAGCCGGCGGTGCTCGAATTCGTCAACTCCCGCGACCTGCATCCGCTGGCGGCACTCGGGACCAGCTGCCCCGATCATTTCCTGCGCACGAAAATTCGCCCGCTGGTGCTGGATGTCGATGCGGCCAATCCGGACGCCGCTGTCGAAGCGCTCGATGCGGCGCTGGAAGCCTACCGCACCGACTATGCCCGCTATTACAACGCGTGCAAACATGACAACTCGCCAGCCATGCGCGATCCCAACCCGGTCATCTTCCTCATTCCCGGCGTGGGCATGCTGTCCTTTGCCAAGGACAAGGCAACGGCGCGTATCGCCGGGGAATTCTATGTCAACGCCATCAATGTGATGCGCGGCGCATCGTCTGTTTCGGACTATCAGGGACTACCGGAACAGGAGGCCTTCGATATCGAATACTGGCTGCTCGAGGAAGCCAAGCTGCAGCGCATGCCGAAGCCGAAATCCCTGGCGGGCCGCGTGGCTTTTGTCACGGGCGGCGCCGGCGGCATCGGCCGCGCCACGGCAGAACGGCTGCTCGGGCAGGGCGCCTGTGTCGTCCTTGCGGATATCGATGCGGAGGCCCTGAAGGCAGCCCATCAGGATTTTGCCGCGCGCTACAGCGCTGATGCCGTGCGCGGTGTACAGCTCAACGTGACGGATGAAGCGGCTGTGATCGCCAGCTTCGCCGAGGCCTCGATCGAGTTCGGCGGCGTCGATATTCTCGTTTCCAATGCCGGCATCGCCTCATCCGCCCCGATAGAGGTTACCGAGCTTGCCATGTGGAACCGCAACATGGACATTCTGGCGACAGGCTATTTCCTCGTATCGCGCGAAGCCTTCCGCCTGTTCCGGCGCCAGAAGATTGGCGGCAACGTGGTCTTCGTCGCATCCAAAAACGGGCTTGCCGCCTCGCCCAATGCCAGTGCGTACTGTGCTGCCAAGGCCGCGGAAATCCATCTCGCCCGTTGCCTCGCGCTGGAGGGGGCGGAAGCCGGTATCCGCGTCAACACCGTCAATCCGGATGCCGTGCTGCGCGGCTCGAAAATCTGGAACGGCGAATGGCGCGAACAACGGGCGGCCTCATCCAACCTGCAGGTGGATGAGCTGGAAGAGCATTACCGCAAGCGGTCGCTGCTCAAGCTCAACGTGCTGCCGGAAGACATTGCCGAGGCGATCTATTTCCTTGCCTCCGACGCGTCTGCCAAATCGACGGGCAATATCATCAACGTCGACGCTGGCAACGTGCAGAGCTTCACGCGATAAAGGCAGTCCGGGGGAGGACAACATGGCTGAACAGCATATTTCCGGCGATCTGATCGCATCCGAGAACGACAGGCGCGGTGCGGCGCAGAGCAGCGATTTCGAGGCGCTGGGCGCGCATCTTGCCCGCCGCAACATCGATATCGAGGCGATCACGGCCAAGGTGGCCGATTTCTTCGTTGCGGTTCCCTCATGGGGCGTCGGTACCGGCGGCACGCGCTTTGCCCGGTTTCCGGGGCAGGGCGAACCGCGCGGCATTTTCGACAAGCTCGATGACTGCGCGGTCATCCACCAGCTGAGCCGCGCGACACCCAATGTCTCGCTGCACATCCCGTGGGACAAGGCCGACCCGCAGCAGCTCAAAGCCCATGCGGAGGCGCTCGGCCTCGGTTTCGACGCGATGAATTCCAACACCTTTTCCGATGCGCCGGATCAGGCGCATTCCTACAAATACGGCTCGCTCAGCCATGCGGATGCGGCGACGCGCAAGCAGGCCATTGCGCACAATATCGAGTGCATCGAAATCGGCGACGCCATCGGCTCGAAGGCCCTGACGGTATGGATCGGCGACGGATCGAATTTCCCCGGCCAGAGCCATTTTGCCCGGTCGTTCGAGCGCTATCTCGACGCCATGGCGGAAGTCTACAAGGCGCTGCCGGACGACTGGCGCATTTTCTCCGAACACAAGATGTTCGAGCCCGCCTTCTATTCGACCGTGGTGCAGGACTGGGGCAGCAACTATCTGATCGCCCAGACACTGGGGCCGAAAGCCTTCTGCCTCGTGGATCTCGGCCATCACGCGCCGAACACCAATATCGAGATGATCGTGTCGCGGCTGATCCAGTTCAAGAAACTGGGCGGCTTCCACTTCAACGATTCGAAATATGGCGATGACGATCTGGATGCGGGTTCCATCGATCCGTACCGGCTGTTCCTGGTTTTCAACGAGCTGGTCGATGCGGAGGCGCGCGGCGCCGAGAATTTCCATCCCGCGCATATGATCGATCAGTCGCACAATGTGACCGATCCGATTGAAAGCCTGATCTCGAGTGCCAATGAGATTCGCCGCGCCTATGCACAGGCCCTGCTGGTCGACCGGGCAGCTCTGGATGGCTATCAGGACGGCAACGATGCGCTGATGGCATCGGATGTGCTGAAGCGCGCCTACCGGACGGATGTCGAGCCGATACTCGCCGAAGCCCGCCGCCGGGCGGGGGGCGCCATCGATCCCATCGCCGCCTACAGGGCCAGCGGCTACCGGCAAAAGGTCGGAAAAATCCGGCCGGCCAGCACGGGCGGCAGCGGCGGCATTATCTGAACGGTTTGCCGGCTGGTTGCATGATCAAGGCAGCGCCCCTCGCGCTGCCTTTTCTTTTTTGTTTGACAGCGCCTGATACATTTGGTCTTATTCTACTATAAAACATTATATAACATAATAATAGAATAACAAAGGGAACTGTCATGAAATCACTGAAACTCGCACTCCTGTTGGGTTCGGCGCTGGTTGCCCTCAGCCCTGCGGCCTTTGCCCAGACCAAGGGCGGCGTCATCAATGTCGCGACCATCGGCGAGCCGCCGACACTTGACGCCATGGCATCGACGGCCGATCTGGTCGGCATTGTTTCGCAGCACATTTTCGAGACACTCTACACCTTTGATGAAAACTGGAACCCGACCCCGCTTTTGGCGGCAAGCCTGCCGGAGATTTCGGCGGATGGCAAAATCTACACGATCAAGCTGCGCACCGGCGTCAAGTTCCATGACGGCACCGACATGGATTCCGCCGACGTTGTCGCCTCGCTGAAGCGCTGGACCCAGATCGCCTCGCGCGGCAAGCAGGTCGCGCCTCTCATCACATCCATTGACGCGGTGGATGCCTCGACCGTCCGCATCACGCTCAATGCCCCGCATGCACCGCTGCTGTCGCTGCTGGCGTTCAACAATGCCGCAGCGATCATCCTCCCAAGTGAAAAGCAGCAGAACCCGATGACCGACCCGGTCGGCACGGGCCCTTACAAGCTGAAGGAGCGCAAGGCGGACCAGTATATCCAGCTTGTCCGCTTCGACGGCTACAAGTCTCCGGAAGGGCGCGAGAATGGTTATGGCGGCACGCGTCATCAGTATCTCGATGAAATCCGTTTCGTTCCTGTCCCTGATGCCAATACCCGGGTCGAAGGCGCGATTTCCGGCCAGTTCGACTATGCCGACAGTCTGCCTGTCGAGGCCTATGACCGCCTGAAGGGCCAGAAGGTCACAGAGCCGGTACTGCTGAAGCCCTTCGGCTGGCCGGTCTTCGTGCTGAACACGGCGCAGGGCCTGACCAAGAACCAGGATATGCGTCTGGCGATCCGCGCTGCGCTCAACGTCGAAGACATGCTGGCCGCCGCTTTCGGCAGCAAGGACTTCTATGCGCTCAATGGATCGTTCTATCCGGCGTCCTATAGCTGGGCCAGCGATGCGGGCGTCAAGGATGGCTATAATATCGGCGATCCCGAAAAGGCGGCGACGCTTCTGAAGCAAGCCAATTACGACGGCAAGCCGGTGCGCATTCTCACCAGCCGCCAGTATGAGTTCCATTACAAGATGGCACAGGTCGCGGCGGAATATCTGAAGGCCGCCGGGATCAATGTCGATCTGCAGGTGGTCGACTGGGCAACGCTGACGCAGCGCCGTGCCGACCCTGCACTCTGGGATATCTATATCAGCCACAGCCCGTTCCTGCCGGAACCCGCGCTGATCGGCGCCCTGTCGACCAGTGCGCCGGGCAATTGGGATACACCGGCCCGCAAGGTGGCGGTGGATGCCTTCAATGCCGAAACGGACCCGAAGAAGCGCATCGCGCTGTGGGCGGACGTTCAGAAGGTGATCTACGCGGAAGCGCCGATCATCAAGATCGGCGATTTCAACGCGCTGTCGGCCAAATCGCCCAAGCTGGAGCACTTTACCCCGGCGCCCTGGCCCTATTTCTGGAACGTGTCGCTCAAGCAGTAATCTGAAGCGTTCGGGCGCGGGCGGTCGCAAGCCGCCTGCCGCCAGTCCCTTCGTATCGTAGCTCCCGCAGCAGGATCCAACCGGCCCATGCTCCGTTACATCTTCCAACGCTTTATCGGCATGATTGTCGTGATGTTTCTGGTGGTGACCATCGTGTTCATCATCGTGCGCGTCACGCCCGGCGATCCGGCGGCCGTCATGCTCGGACCGGAAGCGACCGCTGCCGATATCGCGCAGTTGCGGACAGCCCTCGGACTCGACCGCTCTATCCTTGTCCAGTACGTCTATTTCATCGGCCAGCTGCTGCAGGGCGATCTCGGACGGTCGATCTTTCTCGACCAGCCCGTGCTGACGGCATTGGCGCAGCGCGCCGAGCCGACATTTTTCCTTACGGTTTTCTCCATCCTCATCGCCAGCGTCATTGCGATCCCCATCGGGGTCTATGCAGCCTACCGGCGCGGATCGGTCTTCGATCAGGCCGCAACGGCGCTTGCCATGCTGGCCGCCAGCATTCCCAGCTTCTGGCTCGGCCTGATCCTGATGCAGGTGTTTGCCGTCCGCTTCGGCATCTTCCCGGTCTCGGGTTATGGCGGGCCGGACACGACGCTGGGCGAGCGGCTGTATCATCTCGTTTTGCCGGCTTTTGCGCTGGGTATCGTTTCATCGGCGCTGATCATGCGGTTTACCCGCGCTTCGATGCTGGATGTGCTGGGGGATGACTACATCCGCACGGCGCGCGCCAAGGGCGTTGTCGAACGCAGTGTCGTGCTCAAGCACGCCTTCAAGAATGCGCTGATCCCGATCATCACCGTCGTCGGCCTGACGGCCGCCGTGCTGATCTCCGGTGCGGTGGTAACGGAGACGGTCTTCGGGCTGCCCGGTGTCGGCAATCTCGTCGTCTCGGCCGTGCTGCGCCGCGATTACCCCGTCATTCAGGGCGCACTCCTCATCATCGCTGGGCTCTACGTCCTCATCAATTTCGCCATCGACATGCTTTACCTCGTCGTTGACCCAAGGGTGCGCTACTGATGACCGATATCGTTTCACCCGTTCCCGCCAGCGAGCGCAGCAAATTCCTGCGGGTTCTCCTGCGCCGCAAGACCGTCCTGTTCGGCCTGATCGTTCTGGCAATCTTCATCACGCTTGCCATTCTCGCACCGCTCATTGCCCCCTATGCGCCGAACAAGCTGTCGATTGTCAACCGGCTGAAACCGCCGAGCGCCCAATGGATTTTCGGCACGGACGAGTTCGGACGCGACGTATTTTCGCGCACGATCTATTCCGCCCGGCTGTCGCTGCTCGTTGGTTTTGCCGTGGTGGTGCTCGCCTCGCTCATCGGCGTGACCCTCGGCATTCTCGCCGGTTTCTTCCACAAGCTCGATGCGCCGATCACCCGGCTGATCGATGCGATGATGGCATTCCCCGATATCCTGCTTGCCATTGCCCTAGTTGCAGCGCTCGGTCCGTCGCTGACGACGGTGATCATCGCGCTCAGCATCGTCTATGCGCCGCGGCTTGCCCGCGTGGTGCGGGCCTCGACACTGGTCATCCGCGAACTGCCCTATGTGGAAGCCGCCCATGCGCTTGGCATTTCGACGCCGCATATCCTGACGCGCCACATCCTGCGCAATCTGCTCTCGCCTATCCTCGTCCAGGGAACGTTCCTGTTTGCCCATGCCATGCTGGCGGAAGCCGGCCTGTCGTTCCTCGGTCTTGGCGTCAGCCCTGAAGTGCCGACCTGGGGCACGATGATTGCCGCCGGGCGGCAATATGTCGGTCAGGCCGACTGGATGACCCTGTTTCCCGGCATTGCCATCGTCCTCTCCGTTCTCTCCCTGCAGATGGTCGGCGACGGCTTCCGCGACCTCCTAGACCCCCGCCTCAGAAAGGATCTCTGATCATGCCCGCCCCCTCCGCAACCGACGGCCGTTTGCTGCTGACCAATGTCAAGCCGGTTGCCTTTGGCCCCAATACACCTTCCGGCACCATCGATATCCTGATCGGTGCGGACGGAAAAATCGCCGAATTCGGCCCCTCCCTGAACGTCGTCGGCGATGCCAGACGCATTGACATGAAGGGCGCCTGGATTTCGCCCGGCTGGACCGACCTGCATGCCCATGTCTGGCATGGCGGAACCGATATCTCGGTCCGCCCGCAAATCTGCGGTGTCGAGCGCGGCGTGACGACCATCGTTGATGCGGGCTCGGCCGGCGAGGCGAATTTCCACGGCCTGCGCGAATATATCATCGAACCGGCAAAGGAGCGCATCAAGGCTTTCCTCAATCTCGGCTCGATTGGCCTTGTCGCCTGCAACCGCGTCAGCGAACTCAGCGATATCCGCTCCATCGATCTCGACCGCACGGTCGCCTGCGTCAACGAAAACCGCGACCACATTGTCGGCCTGAAGGTGCGTGCCAGCCATGTCATCACCGGCTCCTGGGGTGTGACACCGGTCAAGGTCGGCAAGAAGGTGGCAAAAATTCTCAAGCTGCCGATGATGGTGCATGTGGGCGAACCGCCGGCGCTCTACGACGAAGTGCTGGAGATTCTGGGACCGGGCGATATCATCACCCATTGCTTCAACGGCAAGGTCGGCGCCAGCATCATCGAAGACGAGGATCTGTTCGAACTGGCGGAACGCTGCGCCGGTGAAGGCATCCGGCTCGATATCGGCCATGGCGGCGCGTCGTTCTCGTTCCGCGTGGCGGAAGTCGCCATCAGCCGCGGCCTGCTGCCATTCTCCATCTCGACGGACATCCACCTGCACAGCCTGAACTATTCCGTGTGGGATCTGGGAACGACGATGTCGAAGCTGCTGAGCGTCGGCATGCCGTTCGACAAAGTCGTCGAGGCCGTGACGCTCTCGCCGGCATCGGCCATCGGCCTGCCGACCGACAATCTCCTCTCCGTCGGTAAGCCGGCCGAGTTCACCATCTTTGAACTGGTCGATTCAGATCTCAGCGTCATCGATTCGCTGGGCTATGAAGCGACGCTGCACAAACTGTTCGAACCGCGCATGGTGATTCTGGGCACCGAAACCATCGCGGCGAGCCGCTATCAACCGGTGAAGCCCGAGCTGGTCAATCACCGCCATACCCATTCATACCGCTAAGGAGCTCGCGTGAATCCTTCATCCAGTCCGGCTGTCGACGCCGGCACATCTCCTTACATCAGGCTGAAGGCGCTGGGCATCGTGCTGCCGCCGGCACCGCGTCCGATTGCCAATTTCGTCACCCACATCCAGGAAGGCAACATGCTGTACCTCTCGGGCCAGGGCCCGCGCGAGGATGACGGCTTCATGCATACGGGAAAAGTGGGCGATAATGTCAGCGTCGAGGACGCCTATGCCCATGCCCGGCTGACCGGCATCAACCTGCTGGCGGTCCTGCAGTCCGCCCTGGGCGATCTTGGCCGCGTCAAGCAGGTGGTCAAGCTGCTCGGCATGGTTAATGCCGTGCCTGACTTTGCCGATCATCCGCTTGTTATCAACGGATGCTCCGATCTGCTGATCGACGTGTTCGGCGATGCGGGACAGCATGCCCGCTCGGCCGTGGGCTTCGGCTCACTGCCGGGCAACATCACCGTGGAGATCGAGGCGATCATCGCCTTGAGGGACTAGGATCAGGAATGACTGCGCCAGCCCATCACCGTTTCGATCCGTTCGGCAGATGCCTTGACCTCGGCCGTGTAGCGCTCGGGGTCATCGGCAATCTTCTGCTCGGGCAGAACAATGGAGATGGTGGCAACGCAGGTGCCCTTGTCGTCGCATACGGGCGAGGCAACACAGGCAACGGCGTAGTCGGATTCGCCCGCCTGGATGGAAATGCGCGATTGCAGCGCCTCGGCAGCGGCTTTCGACAGCGCTGCCGGTTCGATGACGGCCCGGCCGGTGGGCGAGGATTTGGCGCAGCGCTTGAACAGATCCAGCCGTTCGGCTTCGGGCAGATGGCCGACAAGCAGGCGGCCGGATGCGGTCCAGTTCAGCGGTACGCGCGTGCCGACGCGCGACGTGACATGGAAATGGCCGGGACCATCGGCCATGGCCAGAACCATCATGTGATCGCCGTCGCGACCGCAAACCTGTACCGTTTCACCCGATACGCGGCTGAGATTGTGCATTTCGTGGTTGGCGACGTCGAGAAAATCCAGCGAGCGGGCATAGGCGAGACCGTAGTGGTAAAGCCGTGCGCCCAGCCAGACGGAGCCGTCATTGTTGCGGGAGAGAAGGTTCTTCTCAACCAGATCGTCAATGATGACGTAGACGGTCGACAGCGGCGCACCGATGGCCTTGGCAATGCCGTAGACACCGGCCGGGCTGCCGGTTTCGTAGAGATAGTCCAGAACCTGCAAGGCCCGGTCGATGCCGCTGACACGGGAACGGCGGCCCGTCGCTTCCGGTTGTTCGGTTGTCTCAAGACCGGGGGCAGCGCCCATGTCTGATGTCTTTGCGTCCACGTTCAGGCTCCTGGCAGGCTCGATTGATGTTCAAACAGTTTATTACATTATAATGGCATATATGCCTAGAAAATGGAATGTGTTGCAAGCGGCAACATTTCGAGGAGATTAGCATGACAGACTCTCACAACCCCGACGATATTCGCGAAACGCTCGGGTTGCGACCCGTTATCAACGTGTCCGGCACGATGACCTCGCTGGGGGCGTCGATCGTGGTTCCGCAAGCGGTCGCCGCCATGACGGCAATCCTTCCGCAGTTCGTCGAGGTCAACGACCTGCAGAAGAAGGCGAGCCCGGTGATTGCCCGGCTGACCGGGGGCGAGGCCGGCTTTGTCACGGCGTCCTGCTCCGCCGGCATCAGCCTTGCGGTGGCGGCGGCCATGACGGGGAACGATCTTGCCGCCGTCGAACGCCTGCCCGATACCACGGGTCTGAAGGACGAGGTGATCATCCAGATGGGCCATGTGGTCAGCTACGGCGCTCCGGTCGATCAGGGTATCCGGCTGGCCGGTGCCAAAGCCGTTCTGGTCGGTCAGGCGACATCCTGCTACCCCTATCATCTCGATGGGGCGATCAACGAGCGCACCGCCGCTGCCGTCTTTGTTGTCTCGCATCACACGGTTCAGTACGGCCTCGTTGCCCTGCAGAAGTTTGCCGAAGTCTGCCACGCTCGCGGCGTGCCTGTGATCGTCGATGCGGCGTCGGAATATGATCTGAAGATTTTTCTCGAACAGGGCGCCGACATTGCGCTCTACTCGTCGCACAAGTTTTTGGGCGGTCCGACCGGCGGTATCGTCGCCGGCGCCAAGGATTTCGTCCGCAACACCTTCCTGCAGAACATGGGCATTGGCCGCGGCATGAAAGTGGGCAAGGAGAGCATTCTTGGAACCATCGCTGCGCTCGAAGCCTGGGAAAAGCGCGACCATGCGGGTATCCGCGCGCGGGAAACCAGCTATCTCAACCTCTGGCAGCAGACGCTTGCGGGCAAGCCGGGCGTCACGGCAGTCATCGAGCCCGATCCGACACACAATCCGCTCGACCGCCTGCGCGTCACCATCGACCCGCAGGCCGCCCATATCTCCGCCTGGGATCTCGCCGATGCACTGGCACAGGGCGCCCGCCCGGTGATCGTCCGGGACCATGAGGTCGAACACGGCTACTTCTATATGGACCCGTGCAATCTGCATCCGGGAGAAGAAACCATTGTGGCCAGCCGCCTGACCGAAGAGCTCGGCAAGGCGCGCGCCTCCAACGCGATCATCTCGACCCCGGTTGAAAACCGCTACGCGCGCCGCATGGCCGGCCTCATGCGCTGGCCCGACTGACCGGCGCATCGCCATCTGCCAAAGGAAAGGATTTGTACTCATGGACAATCGTCAGCCTTCCCATCCCGGCAACAGGGGCAATGCCCCTGCGCCGGTTCTGTCGGTCGCCAATCTGACGACATCCTTCCAGTCTGACGGCAAGTGGCGGCCGGTCGTGCGCAATGTCTCGTTCGACGTGGCGCCGGGCGAGACGGTGGCCATCGTCGGCGAATCCGGTTCGGGCAAGAGCGTGACGTCGCTGTCCATCATGCGGCTGTTGCAGAAGGACAAGAGCCGCATCGAAGGCCGCATCATGCTGGACGGCAAGGACATTCTTGCGCTTCCCGAGAGCCAGATGCGGGCGGTGCGCGGCAATGATGTCGCCATGATCTTTCAGGAGCCGATGACCTCGCTCAATCCGCTGTTCACCGTAGGCCAGCAGATCAGCGAAGCCCTGCTCTGCCATTCCTCCATGTCGCGGGCGGAAGCCAAGGCCGAAACGATCCGGCTTCTGGAGAAGGTGCGCATTCCCGCCGCGCAATCGCGCTTCGACGAATATCCGCACCGCTTCTCCGGCGGCATGCGCCAGCGCGTGATGATTGCCATGGCGCTGGCCAGCAAGCCGAAGCTGCTGATCGCGGATGAGCCGACGACGGCGCTAGACGTGACGATCCAGGGCCAGATTCTTGATCTGATCAAGCTGCTGCAGGAAGAAGAGGGCACATCCGTCCTCTTCATCACCCACGATATGGGCGTGGTCGCTGAGATCGCTGACCGCACCGTCGTCATGTATAATGGTGAGGCGGTGGAAACCGGCAGGACCGAGGACATCTTTGCCCGCCCGCAGCATCCCTATACCCGCTCGCTTCTTTCCGCTGTTCCCATTCTTGGCTCGATGAAGGGACACAAGCGTCCGTTGCGGTTTCCGGTGGTGGACCGGGCAACCGGCACGTCGGACGTGCCTGTCGAGGCCGCCGACACCGTCAAATCGCAGGTAAAGCCATTGCTCGAGGTGAAGAACCTCACCACCCGCTTCAATATTCACTCGGGGATGTTCGGACAACTGGAAGGCCGCGTGCATGCGGTGGAGAATCTGTCCTTCACCCTGCAGCCGGGCGAGACCCTGTCGCTCGTCGGTGAATCCGGTTGCGGCAAGTCGACGACCGGACGCTCGATCATGCGTCTGGTGCAGCCGCTCAGCGGCGAGGTGCTGCTGAACGGGGAAGACGTGCTGACCATGGAGCCGAAGCGGCTGCGCGATATGCGCCGCACCATGCAGATGATCTTTCAGGACCCGTTCGCCAGCCTCAACCCGCGTATCACTGTCGGCGCTGCAATTGCCGAACCCTATCTCGAACACAAGCTGGGAACGCGCGCGCAGGCAAAAGAGCGTGTTGCCGATCTCCTGGAGCGGGTCGGGCTGACTGCGGATATGGCAAGCCGCTATCCGCATGAATTTTCCGGCGGTCAAAGGCAGCGCGTGTGCATTGCCCGCGCACTCGCACTCGATCCGAAACTGATCGTTGCCGATGAATCCGTCTCGGCGCTGGACGTGTCGATCAAGGCGCAGGTCATCAACCTTTTGCTCGATCTGCAGGCGAGCCTCAACCTCGCCTATCTCTTCATCTCGCACGATATCGCCGTGGTGGAACGGGTCAGCCATCGCATCGCGGTGATGTATCTCGGTGAAATCGTCGAGATCGGATCGCGTGAAGCCATCTTCGAGAACCCGCAGCATCCCTACACACGCAAGCTCATTTCAGCCGTGCCGGTGCCCGATCCGTCGCGGCGCGGCATCAAGCGGCCGGTCTCCAATGACGAGATCAAGAGCCCGGTGCGCACGCCGGACTTCATTGTGCCTGTGCGGCAATACAATGAAGTCTCGGCGGGGCACCTGGTTCAGGTGCAGTAAGCCCTTACTTCGCTTTCTTGGAACCGACCAGTTCGTCCCATTTGCGGAAGGCGATGACCATCTTGTCCGGCTTCAGCGGCAGTTCGATCGGGTTGTTGGCGATCAGCCCGGCATATTCCTCCCGGCCGAACTGCTTGATCACGTCCTGGCTGTGCTGCGGTGCCATGGACAGCGGCACGTTCTTCACCGCCGGACCCGGATAGAGATAGCCCTCGTCATAGGAATAGGCCTGCGCCTTGGGGGTGAGCAGGAAGGCCATCAGGTCGAGGACGACAGCGGCCTTGTCGTCGGCGATGCCCTTGGGCATGCACATGAAGAAGGCGTCGGAAACCCAGTGGAAACCCTTGAGGGTGCCGATCTTTGCCGTTTCGGGCACGATGCCGAGCGCGCGCGGATTGATGTCCCAGCCGGTGGTGCTGATGATGATGTCGCGCGATCCTTCGCCGAATTCCTTCATCGTCGCGCCGGTTCCAGCGGGGTAATAGTCGATGTATTGGCCGAGATCGGCGAGATAGGCCCAGGTCTTGTCCCAGCCATTGACCGGATCCTGCGGGTCCTTGTCGCCGAGAATATAGGGCAGTCCCATCATGAAGGTGCGGCCGGGACCGGAATTGGTCGGGCGGGCATACATGAAGCGCCCCGGATTTTCCTTGGCATAGGCCAGAAGTTCTTCCGCGCTGGTCGGGACCTTCTTGACCCGTTCCGGATCATATTCGATCAGCGGGCCCGAGGGATAATAGTTGACGACGACACCGTAGCCGTCGCCCTGCGCCTTGTGCAGGGCGAGCGCGGCGGGTTCGTAGTTTTCCTCGATCCCCGGAAACTTGTCGGCGAAATCCGGCAGGATTTTCAGCCATGTCTCATTGGCAAGCCCGGCCGCCAATCCGTCGCTGCCGGTCAGAACGATATCGATATCGACGCGGCCCGCGCTCTGCTGCGCCTTGAGCTTGCCGGCGAGCTCCGTCACCGGCGCCTTGGTGAAGATGATCCGCGACGCCCGTTCCGGGTAGGTTTTGGCATATTCCTCGAATGCGGGCTGGATCAGCGCCAGCGCACCGCCCACGTCCATCACGGTGATCACGACCGGCGTGGAGGGCAGGGCGGGTGTCTTGGCCCAGGCGGGCATCGCGCCCGCCATTGCCGATGCGGTCATGCCGCCCAGCAGCACCCGGCGGCTCATTCGAAACTGGTCATTTCCCATTTGCATTCCCCTTTATTGTTCTTGGATGTTTCAGTTGCAGTTTCTGATCTCGTCGCCGACGCGGACGCTGCGGATGGCCATGCTGTCCGACCAGTCGATTTCCGCATGCGGCAGGGTGATGTTGCGGGCGCGCAGGGCCGGAGCGAGCGCAACCAGCAATCGTGTCGATGCCATTTCAACCGCCTGTTCGAAGGACGCGATGCCCCAACGGACAAGATTGCGCACCCCGTCATCGAGACAAAGGGACGATCCGGCTAGCCCCGTCGTTCCAGGCAGGCGCACGGTGCCGTCTGCGGTGCGTTCGATGCGCATGCCGGCGAAATCATAGGCGCCTGTGGGAACGGCGGCTGCGGCAACGGCATCGGTCACCAATGCGGAGCGCTCAAAGCCCTTGGCCCGCAGCAGTGATTTCAGCGCCTTGGGCGGAAGATGAATGCCGTCGGCAATGAAGGTCGCCAGCAGCCGGTCTTCGCCGAGCTGGGCAAAGAGCGGATTGTCGAGCTTGGGCATGATCTGCGGCAGGCCGTTGCCGAGATGCGTCGACAGGCTCGCCCCGGCCAACGCCGCGGCCTCCACCATGGCGAAATCCGCAGCGGAATGGCCGATTGAAACCAGAATATCCCGTGCCGCCATGGCCCGGATGAAATCGAGGCCGCCGGATATCTCAGGCGCGACGGTCACGAGAAGGATGGGCCGCTTGATCGCCTCTTGCAGACGCGTGACCAGGGCGGGATCAGCCGATGTCATGGCCTGTGCGGGATGGCACCCGGAAAAGCCCTGCGCCGGATTGAGAAACGGCCCCTCCAGATGATATCCCGGACACATCAGCGGACCGAGACGGCTCGTACTGACGCAGCGGTCGAGCGCGGTAAAGCGCGCCTCCAGTTCATCGGGATAGGCGGTGATGATCGTCGGCAGGCATGTGGTGACGCCCGTTGCCAGCATGGCCTCCAAGGCGTGGTCCAACGCTTCCGGCGTCAGGTCGGCGGCGTTGAAATCCACCCCGGCAAACCCGTTGACCTGGATATCGACGAGGCCCGATGTGATCATGACAGTTTTGACGCCGAATCCGGATCGAGCAGCAGGATTGCCTGCTGATGGGTCTGGACGATCGAGGCGGGATGACGCGGGTCGACCGGACCTTCCAGTGCGTCCTTGACAGCCTGCGCCTTGCGCGCATCAGGCACCGAAAGGATGACGAGGCGGCTCTTGAGGATTTGCCGGATGCTCATCGAAATGGCCTGCTCAGGCACGGCGTCCAGCGACGGGAACCAGCCTTCACCCATCTGCTGCTTGCGGCAGGCCTCGTCCAGCGTCACGACGATATAGGGCTCTTCCGTATCGAAATCGGCGGGTGGGTCGTTGAAGGCCAGATGGCAGTTTTCGCCGATACCGGCAAAGCAGACATCGATATCGTGTTCGGCGATCACGGCACTGAGTCGCTTTGCTTCGGCCTGCGGATTGCCCTCGGCATTGACCGGATGAAACGTTACATCGCCGCCGAGCGGCGCAACGAACCGCTCCTGCAGATATTTGCGGAAGCTGGCGGGGTGGGTGATGTCCATGCCGACATATTCATCGAGATGGAACGCCGTAACCCGCGACCAGTCGATCTCCTCTGCCGCAACGAGATTTTGCAGGAGTTCGAACTGGCTGGCGCCCGTGGCGACAATGATCGACGCCTTGCCCTTTTGCGCAATCGCCTGACGGATCGCCGCTGCGCCAAGCGCGGCGCCGGTCGCGCCAAGGACCTGCTTGTCGGATAAAATACGCGCATCGACCATGGGCTTTACCAACCTTCTTGCATATGCTTTTCACCGTGGCCGCCATTGTAAGCATAGCTGTCCATGGCACTGCAAGGTATTTTAGAATAATATTGTTCAAAAATAAGAACGAAGGCGTTCCCGCATGATTCTGACCGTTGACGAGACACATTATGACGATGCCCACCAGCGTGACTGCGCCCGGGTCGTGGCGCTTGTCTCCGACGGCGGTCAGCATTCCCGGCCCGGCATTGCCGAAGCGCTCGACATGACCTCGACCACCACGTCAAAAGTGGTGGGGGACCTGATCGCCCGCGGCCTGCTGGTGGAAACGGCCGGCGAAAAAAGCGGGCGGGGCCGCCCTGCCATCCGGATCGGCCTCAACACGCAGCGTTTCGCCGCAACGGTCATTCACGTGTCGAGCCGTTCCCTGCGCGGCACGCTGGTGGATTTCGGCGGCCGGACGCTGGAACGCTTCAGTCTCGATATGCGGGCCGACGCCGACTGCGGCCAGATGACGACCGCCATGCAGGATCTGGTCGCGCTTCTGGCGGACAAGTGTCCAGCGGGAATGCAGCACATCGGGACATCCGTGTCCGTATCCGGCGTTGTCGATGTCGAAAGCCGCACCTGGCTGCTCACCTCGCGCTGGCCGAAGATTCGTGATTTTGACCTGGCGGCGGCGCTGGCGCCGGTCACCCCGGAGGTTCTGGTCTGCCGGCACCTTGATGCCGAACTCAATGCCCGCATGCTGCAGGACCCGGTTTACGGCACCGACAATACATTGCTCCTGCACTGGGGCTGGGGCATCGGCCTGGCCTATAGCGTGAATGGCGATCCGTTCATCCGTGCGGGCGGACCGTTCGGCGAAATCGGCCATTGGCGTTTCAACCTGCTGGAAGACCGCCCCTGCGGCTGCGGCAATCATGGCTGTCTTGAAACGGCGGCGTCGCTCTGGGCGCTGCTGCCCCGGATGCTCGAACGATGGCCGTCCCTGTCCGAGAACGAGGAAGTGCTGGCCGGGCAAATGGCCCGGCGGCCCCTGCTCGACATGGACGATATGCGCACCGGGGTCGAGCTCATGGCGCGATCCCTCGCCAATGTCTGCCGCCTGCTTTTTCCCAAGCGGGTTATCGTGACCGGGCCATTCATTGCCAATGCGGATGTCTGGCAGGCGTTTGAGCAGGCTTTCCAGGCGGAAGGCCTGATCGGCACGCTGGAACTGCCGGTTCTGATCGCGGACAAATCAAGCGAGGAGTTCGCCATTCTCGGTGCCGTCCGGCCGCTGTTCAATCTGGGGCTTGAGACATTCATCCGATCGTGAGATGACACTGCCTGCGAATATCCGATTGCACCAACGCCACGGCCCCGCCGGAAGAACACAGCAGGACATCATACCGATCATGACGCAGCAATTCATCGATCACCTCACGAGCGAGCTGAAAGGCTTGAAGGAGTCCGGACTTTACAAGTCCGAACGTGTCATCACCTCCAAGCAGGCCGGGCAAATCGAGGTCTCCGGCGGTGCCCGGGTCCTGAATTTCTGTGCCAACAATTATCTCGGTCTTGCCGACAATGCGGAGCTGGCGGAAGCCGGAAAAGCCGCACTCGACCGTTACGGCTATGGCATGGCGTCGGTCCGTTTCATCTGCGGCACGCAGGAAGAGCACAAACAGCTTGAGTCGCGCATCTCCAGCTTCCTCGGGCTGGAAGACACAATCCTCTATTCCAGCTGCTTCGATGCCAATGGCGGCCTGTTCGAGACGCTTTTGGGTGAAGAGGATGCGATCATTTCCGATGCGCTGAACCATGCCTCGATCATTGACGGCGTGCGCCTGTCGAAGGCAAAGCGCTTCCGCTATGCCAACAACGATATGGCGGCGCTGGAAGAAGAACTGAAGAAAGCCGAAGGCAGCCGGTTCAAGCTGATCGCCACCGACGGCGTCTTTTCCATGGACGGCATTATCGCCAATCTCGGCGGCGTGTGCGATCTCGCTGAAAAATACGGCGCCATGGTCATGGTCGACGACAGCCATGCGGTCGGTTTTGTCGGCAAGCATGGTCGCGGCTCGGCCGAACATTGCGGCGTGGAAGGCCGGGTTGATATCATCACCGGTACGCTGGGCAAGGCGCTGGGCGGCGCCTCCGGCGGTTATACCTCCGGGAAGGCCGAAGTGATCGACTGGCTGCGCCAGCGGTCGCGACCCTACCTCTTCTCCAACACGCTGGCGCCTGTTATCGCGGCAGTCTCGCTGAAGGTCTTCGACCTGATCGACCGGGGTGCCGACCTGCGGGCGCGCCTCAGTGCCAATGCCGCGCATTTCCGCAAGGATATGAGCAAGCTCGGCTTCACGCTCGCCGGTGCCGATCATCCGATCATCCCGGTCATGCTGGGCGACGCATCGCTGGCGCAGGAAATGGCAGCACGCATGCTGGACAAAGGCGTCTATGTCATCGGTTTTGCCTTCCCGGTCGTGCCGAAAGGCCAGGCGCGCATCCGCACCCAAATGTCTGCTGCCCACACCACGGAAGATGTCGCCCGCGCTATAGACGTCTTTGCCGAAGTCGGGCGTGATCTCGGCATCATCAAATAGGAAAAACACCATGTCGAACATGATGAAGGCACTGGTAAAGGCCAAGGCGGAACCCGGCATCTGGATGGAACATGTTCCCGTGCCGGAGCCGGGTCCCAACGATGTGCTGATCCGCGTGAAGAAATCCGCGATCTGCGGCACCGACGTTCACATCTACAATTGGGATCAGTGGGCGCAGGCGACGATTCCCGTGCCGATGGTTGTCGGCCATGAATTCTGCGGCGAGATTGCCGACATTGGCTCGGCGGTCACCAAATACAAGGTCGGGCAGCGGGTTTCCGGCGAGGGGCATATTGTCTGCGGCACCTGCCGCAACTGCCGGGCGGGCAGGGGGCATCTGTGCCGTAACACGCTGGGCGTCGGTGTGCATCGTCCCGGCTCGTTCGGCGAATATGTGTGCATTCCGGAATACAATGTCGTGCCGATTCCAGACGATATTTCCGACGAGATCGCCGCGATTTTCGATCCGTTCGGCAATGCGGTTCACACCGCGCTGAGTTTCGATCTGGTGGGCGAGGACGTGCTGGTCACGGGCGCCGGGCCCATCGGCATCATGGGCGCGCTGGTTGCCAAGCGCTCGGGCGCCCGCAAGGTCGTCATCACAGACATCAACCCGTCCCGCCTTGCGCTTGCCAAGCAGTTGGGCATCGATCACGTGGTCGATGCGTCGAAGGAAAACCTTGCAGATGTCATGCGCCAGATCGGCATGACGGAAGGTTTTGACGTCGGCCTCGAAATGTCCGGCGCGGCGCCGGCCTTCCGCGACATGATCGACAAGATGAACAATGGCGGCAAGATTGCCATTCTCGGCATCGCGCCGACCGGCTTCGAGATCGACTGGAACAAGGTCATTTTCAAGATGCTCAACCTGAAGGGCATTTACGGCCGGGAAATGTTCGAAACCTGGTACAAGATGATTGCCTTCGTGCAAGGGGGGCTTGATCTGAGCCAGATCATCACCCACCGCCTGCCGATCGATGATTTCCAGGCGGGCTTTGATGCCATGCGCTCGGGAAGCTCGGGCAAGGTTGTTCTGAGCTGGCACTGAAATACGTGCCCTGTTTCGCAATGACGCCATTTCATGGCGTCATGATCGGCGCGGATATGCGCCGATAGATGTAGTTCATGGTGCATCCGGAGGTTTTTGCCCATGACCAAGATGCTTGCCATTGTCCGCAGTCCTGAAGAGGCGGACATCGTCCTTCAGTGCGGCGCCGACATCATTGATGTACCGGCATCTGATCTGCAAGCGCTGCAGACCTATGCAAAAGCCGCGCGCGGCAAGGCCGTGCTGTCCGCAACACTGCCGGAGGCGGCGCGCGCATCCCATGCCGGGGAACTGACCGGTGCAGGACTTGGGTTCATCGGCATTCCGGTCGAGACGTCCACGCCGCTGCATTCCCTCCCCGACTTGCCCGCTCCGGCAAAGTGGATGGCGGTCGTTCATGTGGACCTGATGAGCACGTTGCCCGACGTGTCCAGCCTGTCGTCCCGGGGCTTTGCCGTGATCATGCTGGATACGAGCAACGGATCACGGCTTTTGAACCATGTGTCGCTCGCCCAAATCGATGCTTATGTCCGGGAGTGTCACGCGCTTTCGATCCTGGTCGGCATCGCCGGTGCGCTTGAAACGCCGGATATTCCGCGTCTTCTCAGTTTTCAGCTGGATATTCTGGGCTTCAGGCAAGCATTTTTCGAGAATGCCCATGCGGGCACGATCAACGTTGAGGCGGCTTCGCGAATCCGCGATCTCATTCCTCCCGAGCGGCAGGACAGTCTTGCGCCCGGTGTCGATTATCAATTGCTGGCGGCGCGCGGCTATTTCCCCGATCCGGCCGAAGAGGGGCTTGGGACGGACAAGATTTTCGTGCGTGATTTCGTCCTGCCCGTTCATATCGGCGCGTACAGTTTCGAGCACGGCATTGCCCAGAAGATGCGTTTCGACGTCACCGCCGATGTCCTGCGGGTAACCCGCAATCCCGAGGACATGCGCCACATCGTGTCCTACGACCTGATCATGGACGGTATTCGCGCCATCGTTGCCCGTGGTCACGTCGAGCTGTCGGAAACACTGGCCGAGCGCATTGCTGCGTTCATCCTCGAGAATCCGCGTGTCACTCGCGTGGTGGTGCGGGCGGAAAAGCTGGAACTGGGGCCAGGGGGCGTGGGCGTCGAGATCGAGCGCAGGCGCGAGACACAGATCGCGCCGGTCCTGCCCGCGAACGCGCCCGTGCCACATCGCAGGCGCGATCACTGATCATCGGGCGGCGGTTATGATTTCAGGCCGAGTATTTCCGCGGCGGTCGGCCGTCCGGTCACCGCGCGCTGAATGGCCTCTTTTGTCGCCTGGTAGTTGTAGTCGTGTATCCTGCTGTCGTCGCGCGCCTGCCAGTGAATGAAAACACCGACGCAGATAAACAGGTTGTCGGCTTCCTCGAGCGGGATCACACCTTCCGCCACGCAATCGCGAACCGCCTTGGCAATACCCGATTGCGCCGGTCCGAACAGCTGCATGGCCTGGCCGGATCCGCGGATTGTGACCTTGTTGTACATCACCGTATTGGGCTTGCAGGGCAGATTCGGTTCAATGACGGCCAGAACCGAGGTAAAGCCGTCCTTGTTGTTGGTCAGCGCGTTGCAGAATGCGGTTTCCACCGCACTGCCGCGCGGCCCGATCAACAGATCGATATGGGCAACCTCATTGCCTTCGCCGACCAGGGATTCGCCCACCATGACTCTGTTGATGATCTGCATGCCGATTCCTCCATCTCGCGCAGCTATAGCCCAAGATGCGGATGCGGGGAAAGAATTGTATTCTGCAGCCCGTCAGAGTGTCAGATCGAGCGCTCTCAGCCGTTGCGCGACGTCCTGTTTGCGGTCGGGGTGGACGGCAAGGATGTTCGCCACATGGTCGGCCGGAAAGGCCATGTTTGTGGCGTGAGCGGTCGTCAACGGCCGGAGTGCCCCGGAGAGGACCTCCCACATGTCGTAACCCCAATCGGCCAGGTGTTCGAAAATCTTGCCGGGCGTTGTCTTTGACAGATTGGCAAGGAGCTCGCGATTGATCTCGACGAGGATCGTTGGTTTTGAAGCGCGAATTGTGGCCGCCGCGCCGATGAGAAACAGCCCTTCGGCTCCCTCGATATCGACCTTGATGGAATCGGGTTTCAGCCTCTTTGCCAGGGCATCGAGCGTTTCAACCTTGGTGCTCCGCTCGCATTGCGCACCACTGGAGCCGGGGACGAGACTCGTCGCGCCGGCATTGATCGTGTATTCGGCGCCGTTCAGCTGCATGGTGCCCGACGCATCGGCCAGCGCGAGCTGGTGCAGCTTTATGGTTTTTGCAAGCCTGTTTTCGGCAATCGATTTGTTGAACAGATTCCACAGATACGGCAGTGGTTCAAACGCGACGATCTTGCCGCGGAAGCCGGGTTTGCTGGCCAGCGACAATGAATAATATCCGACATTGGCGCCCACATCGACGAATATGCCGTCATCGGGCGCAATCGCCTTGATGATCTCGACGTCGAATTTCTTGTGCTGGCCGCTGAAAATGCCGAAACTCATGTAATACTGTCGAAGGTCCAAATATATCTTGAAGTTACTTTTTGTTTCGTAGAGTACCTCCACGTTTTCGCGCACGAAATTCTCGAAAACAACGTCCGCATGCCTATGGTGAAATTCCGGGGATGAGAGAAAGCGCCGCCGGTGCTCTTCAAGCGATAGATCCGAGACATCAAGCAAATTCTCTGAAATTAGTTTCACTTCTTCAGCATTTGCTTCGCGTCCAAGGATAAATTTGTAGCAACTCATAATGTCATTGTAACTCGTCATGACGCCTTCACATTCATTCGAATTGACCTGCTACGGAAATAGAAACTCTGCCTGCTAGCGTGCAGTCTGAACAGCACTTGCTAACAATTCATCCAATACTTGGAAATGCCCGTTCCAATCTTGTGGTGTGTGTCGTGATTTACTGCGGTATTCGCCGGCATGCGCTTCGATTGCCGCCCGCCAGCCAAGGCCATCACAGGGATCGAGCAGCGTTGCCTGGTCGCCGACAATTTCCTTATGGGACGGAATGTCCGACGCGATGACAGGCGTTCCCGTCGCCATGGCTTCGGCAACCGGCATGCCATATCCCTCGACGAAGGAGGGGGCGAGCAGGGCGGCGGCACCGGACATCAGATCGGCCAACGCGGCATCGCCGAGATCCGGCACTTCGAGCACCATGTTGCGCAACTGGGGGCACCGGTCCAACGTGGCAAAGACCTGCGCGTTTTCCCAGCCGCGCTTGCCCGCGATCACCAGGCGCGGCGCGCTGTCGCCATCGCGCTCGACGAGCCAGCGCCACAATTGCAGGAGCAGGATGTGGTTCTTGCGCGGTTCAATGGTTCCGACAATGACGAAATAGGGGTTTTGGGTGCGGGGCGTGCCTGTGCGGCGGACCTGGCGAAAGCTGTTCTCGATCCCCGGAGGCAGAATCGCCATGGGCGGTGCCACGCGTCCGCGTTCATCGGCAAATGACCGCAGCGAACGCGCCGTTGTCTGGGAATTGCACAGGATAAGACCGGCATGCCGCAGCACAGTCTCCATCCGCTGCAGGTGGCGCTGGGGCTCCTTCCTGCGGACAAATTCGGGATGGGTGACAGGGATGAGGTCGTGGACGTAGAAAACGCCGCTGCGGCGCTTTCCGTCAAGCCATGAAAAGGCGGCAGGCCTGTCGAGGTTCGTATGCGAGACATGGACGAAAGGGGTGTTGCGCGCCATCGGCCCGGCCGGAAACAGGGTCCGCAAGGCCTTTCCGGCGACCAGACCCCATTGTTTCACCTTTGCCGGCTTTGATCCGGCCGCGGCGGGCCTGATATCACACCAGGATATCCGTCCATCGATGGCCGCATAGAGCTGTTCCAGCTCGGCAGACTGCTTCGGGCTCAGCGCCGTGCCGGACCAGCGCGCACTCAGGTCGGTTATCAATCCCGTTGCACGGCCCTCATTGATCGCAATCGGCTTGTTCCGCCCCATTTCGACAAAAAGCGAGCAGCGTTCCCTGGCCCAATGGGCGTATTGCAGTTCAAAGCGATCAATCCCGGTCGGCGTCGAATAATGCGCGCGCCCGATCAGGCGGGAGATGTCCATGGCTATTGCGTTCATCGTGCCCACCCAATCCGGCGTAATGACCGGCGCAACACGCCGGTCCTGTTGTGTCGCGTTGCGTGAATTTCATCGATAACGTCTTCCACCTCGCAGGGCAGACCGGTGTTCCCGGAGAGATAGCGGGGATAGAGAATGAGAACGCCGGCCATGAGCGCATCGAGCGATAGCGTGCGGCGCAGGCGAATCGGCGTGACGGCGTCATGGGTCAGGCCCCAGCCCGCATAAAACGGCAATCCGTAGCACCACACCGGCCGTTGCCGGACCAGGGCTTCGAAGCCCAGCTGCGACGTGGCGACGTGCACCTCGTCACTCGCATCAAGCAGGGTGTCGAGCGCGACATTGCCGACGACAAGGTCGGCCAGCGTGCCAAGTGCAGCGGCATCGGCAAGGCCTTGCCGCTTTCCCGCCAGCAGATCGGGGTGTTCCTTGTACACCACGAAGGCATCCGGGCGGCGCGTGCGCACCATCTGCAGCAATTGGAGGTTCGAGATGCCGCCGGTGAGGCCAAGCCGCAGGGAGGCATCGTCCGGCACCTGTCCGGCGATGGTGACGATGCGGCGGCCGGCGGCGAGCGTGCGGTAGTCGGGCGATGCGGTGGCGTCGAGATTGTATTTGCTGATCCCGTATTGAATGATCCGCTGGCGCAGGCGGGCCGCCCGGGCGAGCAGCAGCGGGTCGAACGATGCCGTGCGCAGCAGCCTCTCCAAACCGCTTTCGCGGGCGGCATCGTAGTAGAGCGCCTCCCGGTCGATGCAAAGCGAAGAGGCGGGCGTCAGGTTGGCGCCGAGCCCCGCAGACCGGATGAACCCATCTTCGATGCGCAGAACCGGCAACGGTGCGGAGAAGGTATTCCCCCGATGGGGTTCGTCGGCATTCTGACCCCAGCGCACGAGACAGTCCGCCTGTGCCAGCTGTTTTTTCGTCGGCACCTCACCGCAGAAACTGACGCTGGACCAGGGGCCCTGCAGCAGACGCCGGATTGTCGGCCGCTTATGGCGCGAGAAGCCGGCGCAGAGATAGTTGCCGCGCCGTTCCAGCGCGTGGTGCCGCCAGGCGACAAGCCGGTCGATGGCCTTTTCGGCCGTGGTTTGCCGCCTTGTCACGGGGTCGACATAGAGGGCGTACTGAAGCAATGTTGCCGCGACAAAAGCATCGAGAGTCACCCGGTGTGTGCGGCGGTTCAAAGCGGCATTGGCAACAGGGCCGTCGGCCCAGTCCCGTGTCAGACCCCAGCCGGCATAAAACGGAACACCAAACGTCGTGACGGGGATTGACCGCAACAGCGCGTCGAAACCGAACTGGCTGGACACGGTCCAGACTTCATCGACGACATCGAGCAAGGCATGCGGCGATACGTTGTCGTCGATAAAGCGGATATTGGGTCTGCCCGCGAGATGGCTGAGATACCCCCTGGCATAACCGGCAACACTATCCGGATGGCTTTTGACCAGGACCGTTGCCCCGGGCACGGCGCAGGCTTCATTGGCCATATGCCGGAACGCGTGTTCATCGGCACCCGCTCCCCTCACCGAATGATCGCCGGCCACCTGATCGATGAGCAGGATCCGCCGGCCATGGGTTGCGGGCAGGGCGACCGGCCGGTCGGGGAAATGATTGTACTTCGTCAGCCGGTGTTCAACGATCATGGCGCGCAGCGTGCGGGCGCGGGCGAGGTCCGGCTTGTCGGCACCCCACTGCAGCAATTCTTCCAGGCGCGATGGCCTGGCGGCATTGAAATAGATGCCGAGATCGTCCGCCACCATCGAAACCGGCGGCGCCCCTGCCTTGCCAAGGCCAACCGAGCGGAGAAAGCCGTCTTCCAGCGACCAATAGGGAATGCCGCGCATGGTAGCCAATCGCTTTCCCAGACGGGCAAGCGGCTTTTCACCCCAGCCGACAACACCGTCGGCGCGGTTCCAGACCATTTCAGCCGACCTTATCGCGGCGGTGCCGAGCGCTGGTCCAATGAGGGGAAACCGCAGCCTCGTCGGCAGAAATGCCAGCAGCGCGGCGCCCTGCGGCGGCAGCCAATTGGCCTGCTCTGCCGCTCCAATGGCCGCCGCGCCGGCGTTTGCCGGGCCTGTTGCTTGCAAGGGGAGTGATCGGGCGAAACTCATGGCGTTCCGTTCGGAATGTCGGGCGACAGCGCGGGTATATTGACCGCAATCATCTTCAGATCCCGCTGGATGCGTTGCACGACGCGTTTGCTTGTGGCTTCGGTCAGGTTGCGCAGGTAGAAACTGCCGTTGACGAGGCTTTCCTCGTGCATGCGCGCATTGAATGCCTTGACGGCGTCGCGGCGGGGCGGAACCGGCGATGTCCAGAAGCCATCCATTCCGGCCGTGTCACCCGGCTCGCCGCCATGGCGGCGGCCCCAAACCAGATCGCGCTTGTTGTAGATTGCTTCGCCGAGGGAAAGCACGGGCTTGCCATGGTTCAGCGCCAGCAGTCCCGAGGTGCTGTTGACCGTTATCAGCCCCAGGGAGTGCCGTATCAGCAAGCCGATGGAGCCATCATCGACCACATGGACCCGCTCCGCGCAGCCGGCGATGCGTGCCAGTTCCATGGCAAATGGCCGGTAGCTCTTGTGGCCGCGGTCCATCGGATGCACCTTGATCACCAGATGGTGCGCCGGGGCGGCATGTCGGCGGAATGAGCGGATGCTTTCGGTGATGAGCTTTTCCATTGTCCAGCCGCGGCCATGCCGCAGCAGCTGCTGGTCGTCGTGCACCTGCAATGCAATGACGAAATACTGGTTCTCCAGATTCTCGATCAGATTGAGCATCATCGCGTTGTTCGCGGGATAGTGGCGTATTTTCCGGCAGAAATTCCGCGTCCAGAGAACAGCTTCCGACAGAATGCCGCGGCTGCGATGATGGACGTTGCCGCGAAAGAACACGGCACCAGCCGTCTTTGCCAGGTAGTAGCGGACGGCAAACAGGGTCATGGCGCGGAAAAGGTTGCCCTTGACGGGTTCTATCGGGAGCGCCGACGATGCAGGCCGCGCCGGCTGGGGCCTGCGAAGGGGCGACAGCGCATTGTTGCCATCCCATTCGCAGGTGATGAAATTGGGGCGGATATAGCCTTCCTCAAAGCAGGAGACGGGCACGCCGGCGCGCAGCGCAACCATGATCGCCTGGCGGTGGTAGGGCCGGCTGTCGCCGAACAGGATGATCGCCTCCGGCCGCCTGCTGCGTATGAACGCGTCCAGCCAATCTGACCAGGCATCCATGGAACCGCAGAAGTTGAGCGTGCCGGGACCATGCGAAAACAGCCAGTCTCCGCCGTTGAAGTTGATCTTGAGGACATCAAAGCCCTGTGTTTCGAACGTGCCGGAGAGGATGCGAAAGAATGGGCCCACGGGCCCCTGAAGCAACAGGACAAGGGGTTTTTGCGAGGAGATGCAACGGTTTGCCCGTCCGCGGATCGGAAAAGGAACGATTGTGCCAGATTGCCCGGATTTCTCCTCCACAGGTCGTCAAGCCCCTTCGCAATCGGTTCCGCATTGACGTTATGTCAGCAGAGCCCAAAACAAACGCAATTTCAGGTAGTTATTCCATTCGGATTTTTGCGGCGCTATACTAATTCCGCCAGAACAAGTATATTTACGACAATAAGATGTGTATTTGTCTTTTCATTGTTGTTGATGAACATTTGTATTTTATCATATTTGATTATATCAATAGTTATATTCAGTTGTAATTGCAGAATATTTATTTTCATTATATCTTGGCGTTGTAGTGGATGGCATCAGGCCACTGGCGGAGATGAATATGAGTTTGGCATTATCCGGCAAACATTCTGAACCCGATGCCGCGACAACCGGGTGCTTCTTGGCATGACGCGGCTCAGTCCCAACGACGAATTCATCGACTACCTGACGCTGGTTGATGTCAGCCAGTCCGAAGCTGCGAAAGCGCGCAAAGACCATTGGACGATACGCCTGATGGCGCTGTTGCGCCGGCATGTGCTGCTTATCCTGATGGTCATTCTCCCGACGACGCTTGCCACGGTGTATTACGGGGTCATTGCTTCGCCCCAATATGTATCCGAAACGCGCTTTGTCGTGCGCAGCCCAAACAGAAATGCAGCGGGCCTGCTCAGCGGATTTTTGCAGAGTACAGGCTTCGTTCGCGCCCAGGACGACAGCTATGTGGTGATGGAATATATTGAATCGCGCGCCGCCGTTGCCACGCTTGAAGCGAAAACCGACCTGCGCGCGATACTGTCCCGGCCCGACATCGATTTTCTGACGCGCTTTCCCCGCATCTGGGGCGATGCGACGGAAGAGGCGCTTTACAAGCACTATCTCAAAATCATGAAAGTCGGCACGGATTCGGGCGGCGGCATCACCACCCTTGAAGTGCGCGCGGCACGGCCTGAGGACGCGCAAAAACTGACGGAAGTGCTGCTCGACGGCGCAGAAGCGCTGATCAACCAGCTCAACGAGCGGGCGCGCCAGGACGCCATACGCTACGCCAAGCTCGAGGTTGCCGACAGCGAAAACCGGATGGCGGAGGTGCAGAAGTCGCTGACGGAATTCCGCAACAAGGTTGCAATGATCGACCCCGGCAAACAGTCGGCGGTCATGCTCGACATGATTGCGAAGTTGTCGGACGAGGTGGCGAAGAACAAGGCCCAGTATACGGCGCTGATCCAGCAGGCGCCGCAAAGCCCGCGGATACAGTCGCTTCGCAGCAGCATCGATGCAATGGAGACGCAGATCAGCATGGAGCGGGCCCGGGTCGTAGGCGGGGATGCTTCCATGGCGCCATTGATTGCTCAGTATGAGCAATTGCTCCTGCAGCGCGAACTCGGCATGCGGATGCTGGAATCGTCATCGACGTCGCTCGAGAATGCAAAGATCGAGGCGCAAAGGCAGCAGCTTTATCTCGAGCGGATCGTCAATCCCAATCGCCCTGACCATGCCTTGTATCCAAGGCGCCTGTGGTCGATCCTGCTGACCTTCGTGATGTGCTTTGCCGCATTCTGGATCGTCCGTTTCATGCTCAACCAGATCAACGAGCACGCAGAGACATGAGCAATTCGGACACACTGACGTTCACCCATCCCGGTGGTGCTCCGCCTGCATTCACCGCCAATATCCCGTCACCCGACGGATCGCCGAAAGACGGCACCATCGGCGTGTATAATCTGGTCAAGGAATATCCGGTCCATGGCGGAACCCGGCGCGTGCTTGACGATATCACTTTCGAAGTGCGCCCCGGGGAGAAGATCGCGATACTCGGCCACAATGGTGCGGGCAAATCCACGCTGGTCCGTTTGATTGCGGGCATTGAAAAACCAACGGCCGGCCGGGTCGTGCGCTCCATGTCGCTTTCGTGGCCCATCGCCTTGAGCGGTGGTTTTGGCGGATCGATGACCGGATATGACTGCATGCGGTTTCTGTCACGCATCTATGACAGACCGCTCGATGAGATACGCGACAGTGTCGAGACCTTCAGCGATCTCGGCAAATATCTGCAGATGCCGATCAAAACCTACTCCTCCGGAATGCGCGCGCGCCTCTCCTTCGGTCTGTCCCTTGCGATCGATTTCGACTGCTACCTGATCGATGAAGTCATCGCGGTTGGCGATCAGCGCTTTCAGCGCCGGTCATTTGACGAGCTGTTTGTGAAGCGCAGGGATCGCGCGATGATTATCGTTGGCCATACCCTTGATATCATCGCCGACCAGTGCAAATCGGCGCTTGTCCTGAAAAGCGGAAGGGGCCGGGTCTTCGACGATGTCAAGTTTGCGTTCAGTATTTACGCTTCGTTGTAGATGGTGCAGGCGCTCGTTCAATCGCGCCGGGCGATGAAGTAATAGGCATGAATACCCGTTGCCGACTGATCGTGGAGAAGATGGACATTCGTCATCTGGTTCTTGTGGAACAGAGCCAAAACCGTATTCGCATCATAGTCATACATCTGTATGTCCGGATGGCTGTAATTATCCCGGTCAACAAAGACTGTTTCGTTCTTGTAGTAGTCGTTGCGAAAATACATGACCCGGTCATTGTAATACTCGGCCTTGTTCGCTGTCTTGAACAGCGGGATATGCAGTGAAGCAACCCCTCCGCTTTTCACACATTGCAACAGATCGTTGATGATGAAATAGCCGCGACGCGGCTCGATGTGCTGCAACACGATGTAGCTGTTCAGCCAATCGACTTTGACGCCTTCCTTGACGAGCGTTTCAGCACTTTCAACACATCGGACGTTATCAAGGCCATGACGGGCAACGTTCTGCAGGGTGATGGAGCGCATGGTCTCCGATATATCGATGCCGATGGCGTTTTTTGCCTGCTCTGCCAGCGGAATGAGCAGCCTGCCGACGCCGCAGCCAAAATCGATGACGGATTCCGTCGGCGTCGAAAAGCCGGGAATAAGACTTTTGATCTTCGCCCTGAGATTAGCGATATCGGCGCGGCCCGTGGCGAAAAACGTCTGCAGATGTTTTTTTGTCAGTTTCTTTGATTTGAACTCGTCCTCGGTCAGTACCGCCCAATAGGCATTGTCTTGCGCCAGTTTTTCCCAATCTTCATTTGTATCGCGCATGGGATCCTCCGCTGTTGCTGGTCAGCTTGTTTGGTAAACGGCAGCCTTTGCTCTCATTCAAACTTGACGTGTCCTTTGACGCGTTCAATGAGGTAAAAGCCCACGGCATTTGTGAGCAGGCATGCCGTGAAAATGTATGAGACATCGTAAAAGGGCTTGATCGTATTGCCAAAGGTGCCTGCCCGGAACATCTCGTAACAATGCACTGTCGGCACATAGAGCGCCAGTTTCTGGGCTTCGTGGGGCAGCCAGGACACCATGAAGAACATGCCGGAGATAGGCAGCATCAGATACTGAAGCGGCGCGACCAGCTTTTCAACAACCTCAAATATTTCCGCCAGCGCGGCCAGAACGAGCCCGACGGAAAAGGCAAACCATGCCATGAACAGCCAGCCGGCCAGGACGAGGCCAAGATCGGCAAACGGTTCGATAAATCCTGCCAGATAGGCGCCGTGATAGACAACCAGCAGGGCGAAAGTGGTTCCGCCGATCTCCAGCAAAGCCCGGGACATCAGCGCATCGGCGAGGCCGATCTGCCGGTGGTACATCAAAGGCAGATTTTGACGGATGCAGCTCACCATGTAGGACGAAACGTGCCGCCACAGGGTCAGGGGCATATAGCCGCTCAGAACGAAGGCGGTTACCGTCAGCCCGTGCGCCTCATGACGCATCAGGGTCCACATCAACATGACGCCGCATGTCAGAATCATCGGTTCAAGTATCAGCCAGAGGAAGCCGATGTTTTCGCGTCCATAGCGGGTTATCATCTCCCGCATGATCAATGCGCCCAAAACACGCCGCTGCGCGCGCAGGCCAGTAAAAAAACGGGATCTGGTGTTATATTGAGGCAAGACAGCTTTCATGGAATGTCTTCTTCAAGTTATATCCGCAGAACGTCAAATGAAACTTTATACGTTCTTTTCGTCTGTGCAAGCGCGATCTAAATACTTCACAAGTCATATATTTTAGACATATACTCTTTTTGTTTCAGTTTGAATGAAATGAGACGTGCAATATTCAATTTCGTTGCTGCAAAGGATTAAAATCATAAATAGTCTGGCGCATAATTCTTTTGTTCCGTCCTCAAGGGGGAAAAATGGGGCGTGTTTGCCAGGCTTTGGCAGATGCGGCTGCCCTTGGTCGTCATCGTGCTTCCCGTTCTGTTGGTCAGCGTCTACTACGCATTCATCGCGGCGCCGATTTATGTTTCACAATCGTCTTTTGTCGTGCGTGTCTCGGCGCCACCCTCGTCGTCAAGTTTCGGCAACCTGCTGCAGAACAGTGGCATTACCCGATCCCAGGACGACACATTCTCCGCGCAGGAATACATCCGGTCCCGCGACGCCTTGCAGCGGATGAGTGACGACCTTCCCATCCGCACCTATTTCGATCGTCCGGAGGCGGATGTTTTTGCGCGCTTCCCGGCGCCGTGGCAGACCGGCCTGTTCGAAGAGCTCTACCGGTATTTCTCGCAGCGGGTGCAGGTCATTCACAACGACACAACCGGCATCACGGTTCTCCGGACATCGGCGTTCCGGCCGGACGATGCCTATGAGATGAACCAGAAGTTGCTTGAACTGGGCAGCGAGCGGCTTCTGAAAATGAATGAGCGGGCGCGCGGCGATGCCATTCGCTTCGCCACCACCGAGGTGGGCAATGCCGAGCAGCGCATGATCGATGCGCAGAAGGCGATCACGCTTTTCCGCAACAGGGAATTGATGATCGATCCGGGGCAGAACTCCGTATCGCTGGTTGAACTGATGAGCCGGCTGAGCGCCGAGCTCGCCGCATCGCGCGCCAGTCTTGCCGAGACGCGGGAAACGGCGCCGGATTCCAGTTCGATCCCTTTCATCACCAGCCGTATCAGCGCCCTGGAAGAGCAGCTGAAACTCGAGCAGCAAAAGGTGGCGGGAACGGACAGCTCCATCGCCCCCAGAATTGCGGATTATGAAGGGCTGATCCTGCAGCGGGAATTTTCCAACAAGGCGCTCCTGTCCGCGCTCGATTCGCTGAAGACAGCAAGGGCGGATGCCAGGCGGCAGCAGCTTTATCTGGAGGTTGTCGTGCCAGCCAATCGTCCTGACAAGGCGGAACTGCCGACGGCCATACGGAACATCACGATTGTTCTGCTGGTGACGTCCATCGGCTACCTGCTCGCCTGGCTGCTGCTCACCGCAATCCGGGATCACAGCAACTAGGGTGTATTGAACTGAGACGCCCGCCATCGTTCACGCGGAGAAGCAGGTGTATATTTCGCTGATGCAGGCTTGAATTTCGCGCTCATGCGATGAGGTTGCATCAACGTAGCCGGAACGTTTGAATTGATGGTTCCGCGCCCTGATGTAGTGGGTGAGCGCTGTTCGATAGTCGCCGGCAATCTTGTGCAGATGCCCGAGCTGAACCTCCACATCTTCCAGGCTGTCAGGGTTGAACGCATTGGCATAATCGCGGTACTGGCCATAGAGCTTCAGCGCCGCGTCGAAATCCCCGTCTTCCTTCGTGACATTGGCGAAGACGGCAATCATGTCGGTCTGGCCATTGTCGACGACCAGTGCACGCAGGGCAGCGCGGGCCTGTGACCATTTGTTTTCCTCCACGAGCCGCATGGCATCGCGGCGGCTCTGGTCGAGGCCGGGGCGGCTGGAACCGTTGCGCGCGATATTGACGTGGCGGGCGATTTCCCGGTCATCGGGGGCAAGCTGATGGGCCTTTTCATACCAGATGAACGCGGCCTTCAGGTCACCCTTGCGATTGAAGAGGTGGCCGAGCTGAACGTGAATATCGACATTGCGGGGATGCAGGCCCTGATATTTGCGGTAAGCGGTTTCTGCGCGGTCGTAATTCCCGAGTTCCTTTTCGGCGTGGCCAAGCTGCACGAGCAAATCCGTGCGTGCCGGGCTATCGGCAATGGCGCGGCGGTAAAAGGTGACTGCGCTTTGCCAGTCACCGCGATTGCGGGCGGCATCCGCCTGTGCCCCGGCGGACAGCTGTGTCTCAACCGCAGCACCATTCTCTGCCGGTTTCGGCTGGCGTCTGGCTGCCTGCCCGGAGAATGGCAGGCGGATCATGACTGTGCCTCGCGAACCATCGATATATCGCGCAGCCGTACCCACGACGTCTCGCTGTGTGTATCGACAATCTTTACACGCAGTTCAACGAAGCGGTGTTCGGCACGGATCTCGGTTGAAAGATTGCCGGTGAAAGAGCCTGCTATCGTCACTTCCTGAAGAATATCGAGGCCGGAATTGGCAACCAGCTGTATGGCCAGCTTGGCATTCATTTCCTGAACCAGATCGATCTGGATACGCCACGACCCCGTCTGAAAGCTGCGCTTCGGCCCGACGAGCAGCCAGCCAGGGCTGACCTTCCATCCATTGTCGACAACGTTGACCGGCTGGCGCAACAGGTCCGGCCCGATCATCCAGCCGGACCCCGGAACCTCGCGCACGAAAATCAGCGTCTCCTGACCGTTCAAATCATAGGAGAGGCCAGCCGGCATGGTCCGCGCGGCACTGCTGTCGTCCTGCACGCCTTGCGCATGGCCCGATTCCGCCAGTGTATCCCAAAGCGACACCCGGCCTTCGCGGCGGGCAACACCAACAATCGTCTTGATGACCTCCTCGCGCGCCATCGTGCCCCGCCGCAGGTCGAACTCGAACGCGAGCCGCTCCTTGTCGGTGGGCTCGCGCCCGAGAATCTTGGAAAAACTGTACCGCAGAAATGCCACATCGCTGTCAGGTGCAAAACGGGCAAAATTTTCGATCAGCGCGAACTGGTCTGCTGGCCGGCGTATGACCTGTGCCGAGAAGTCGCCAATCTTCTCGCTGGTTTCGGGGGCAACGGACCGAAGGGCGTCGATGACTTTCATCCTGTTGGTTCCGTTGCGAATGGCCTGCGCCAGATCATGCCGGTCGTCCGCGCTCAGATCCGTTTCTGCGAGGTTGAAGGCGGCGGCCCAGGCGTCGACGAATGCGTCGGCCGGCAAGGAAAAGACATCCTTGGGCAGGGCTTGCAGCGGTATCTTATGCAGCTCGGCGATTGTCATGTTTGCGTCCCAACATCTGTTCGATCATCACAACGTGCCGCGCAGCCACGCGCGGATAGGAATTCCATTCCGCCGCCTGCCGGCGGTCGGCGTCACGCAAACCCAGAAGGTCCGGGTTCTGGGCGAGACTGACCAGAGCTTCGGCGACGCAATCCACATCCACCGAGCGCACGACATGGCTGATAGGCCACATGTCCCGCAACACCGATGAACGGGAGCACAGGAGGGGGCGATCCGCCGTCATGGCAATCCGTGCGGCGCCGGTCGCCGTCTCGGTCGAGGCGCCGTAGAGAAAAGCCAGCAGGTTGCATTGGGCCAGCTCGTCGCTCAGCTCATTCTCGTCGATGAAATCAAAGCGGGCTGTTGCAACGTCATGCAGGTCAAAGTGTGTCAGAAGATTCTCGATCAGCACCCTGGATGCCCGGGACTCGTCATTCGGAACCATGCAATTGAGCAGTTTGAGGCGCAGTCGCGGTTCGAAAAGCCGCGCTTTTGCAAATCCCTGCACCAGGATGTCGATGTTCTTGTGCGGCATCAAAAAGCCGAACGAACCGATGGTGAATGCGGATGGATCGGGTTGCGCACCCCCGCCCATCGCCTCACGCACCCCGTGGGGAACAACAATGGCGTTGGGATGTCCCGCCTTGGCCAGGAGGCCCGCGTCCTCTGCCGAATGGACAAACACGATATCGAAGCTCTTCGTCCAGTCCAGATTGCCGCCGCGCTGCGTTTCCTTCACGCTGTGCATGGTTATCACGCGCAGCTTGTGGTTGATCTGCAGCAGGGTTTTCAACAGCAGTTCCATGTCCGGTGTTGAGAAGTGGCCGGGATGATGCTGCATCCACAGGACGTCGCCCTTTGCCTCCTCGATTTCCGCGATGAACCGCATGAGCGAGGTAAGATCATAGCCCCACGGCCGCGATGTGATATCGGCGGTTTCGGCCGTCCTGGCGGCTGCGCTGTCCGGCAGGGCATCATCGAGAATGCGGCGCGCATAGATATGGGAGAAACGGCCGGCCAGCGCCGGGGTGGAAAACAGGTGCCCGGCATAGGTCGCAAGGCCGCACTGCTGTTGCCACGACGAAATGAGGTCGATGGTCCATGGCCGCTTGGGGGAGACGATCAGTTTTACCGGTTTGGCGATGGCCGCAAGAACCCTGGCAGCCACCGAATTCCATCCGGTGTGCGCGTCCAGAAAACGTTGCGCATTTTTGCTGCGCATGCGCGCCTCCTCCTCATTGTCGAGCGCTGCGCGCATTTGCGCGCCAAGATGCAGGGTGGAAGGCTCGGCCCACAAGCTCAATGAGCCCGATACATGGGCCAGCGACGGCGCCATGTGATAGTCAACCAGCCATGCGGTTGAAGGGGTGCAGAAATCCACCTGGCCGCTGTAGCCGGTGGTTACAACGGGGATTCCCAGGCGCATTGCCTCCGCCAGGGGCAGGCCGAACCCTTCGCCCCTGCTTGGTGCAACGACAAGCGATGCGGTCCGGTACAGCGCAAGCAATTGCTCGGGATCGCAATAATCTTCGATCAGAATGACGGGTGGCGCCTGTTTCAGCTGCTCTTCGAAGCGGGCCATGACGGATTTGAGGATATTGTCCGGATTGGGAAAAGTCTTGATGACGAGCTCAACGGGCTCATCGTGTTTGAATGTCCTGGCGTAGGCCTCGACAAGCGCATCCACGCCCTTGCGCGGAAAACAGGATGACACGTGCAGAATCCGTGCCTTGCCATGCGGCGGCAGCGGCGATTCCGCGGCAAGTCCGGCATGGGCCTGGATGTGGTCCGTCCCGTTGCCGACAACTTCGACCGGAATGGTCAAGCCGGATTGAATGAAGGCCTGTTTGACGAAATTGGACGTTACCATCAACAGATCAAGATCGCGGTTGAAACGCGAGACAAGATATTGCGGTACTTCCAGCTCTTCCCAGGCAAAATTGACATAGGCATTGAAGCGTCCAAGCATGTCATGGGTCGCCGGCGGCCAGGTGTTGCGCACGTGAATATCGAATGTCTCACCGACGGGATAATGGGCAAGCAGCCGGCGTTTGACGTCCGGCATGGCATTCAGGCGGGAATCGGTTTGCCAATCGGATTCGTGCGTGTAGCAGACGATTTCAACGCCTGATGCAATCAGTGCTTGTGCAAGGAAGCGGTTGACGATGGCCAGGCTGTAATCGCCCTTGAACACGCCATCAAAGAAAATGCGCTTGCCTGCAAACCTGGCAAGCAAACCTCTCATATCGTCTATATCTGCATCGAGCGAATAAGGTGAAGTAAATAATTCACTGCGCATTCACTGCTCTCCGAGTATATTTGAAGCTTATTTCATACTGAAAAATAGAATTTGTAAATAAAATATATTGTTATTTATAAGGGTATTATTTCACGTGTGGTTAAAATTACAGATTGCAGCGACATATACCGCTGCAATCTGTATTTATGTTTTTATATTAAGACGCTTTTGCTTCACTCGTGGTGTAACCAAGAGCGGCTTCACGTTCGGCGATCAATGCGCGTGCTTGATCAACGGCAGGGCCCCAGTAAGCCAAGGGATAGCAAGCCTTCGCCTGTTTCGCCTTGGGAGATGTGAACTGGATAACACCCGGTTCTAGGAATGCGCTCTTGTTGCCGAGATCAAGATAGGTCTCGGTCTGGGCGCCTTCAGCCCAGATCACGTCATGTTCTTCGAGTTCGACATGATAATAGTCTACAGGCGTGAGCGTGATTTCCTGCGTCACTGTCGTTCCGTTGATCAGCAGTTTTGCTGGAACAAGCACTCCATCCAAGAACATGCAATGGTCCGGCGAAACGGAAAGATCTCTTTGCGGCACGTTGTCTGCAATGGCACCGGCACGGATGCGAACCGGCAAATCATTGCGAGGTTTATCAAGTGTTTTGGGATCAATGGTGCGGCGTCCGATCCACGTCACTGCAACCGGTCCTTTGTTCAAGCTGAGCACGATATCCCCGGTCTTTAGCCACTCGACGGCAACTTGGCCGTCCGGTGTGGCAATCAATGTGCCTCGAACGAAGCACGGCGTGACAAATGTCAGGGTGTCGGTCGAGTCGACAAAATTGTACGTCGCGCCGGCTGGTATTGTATAGGTTGCGAGTGTAGGTCCCGGCAGACCAAGACCTGGGCTAGGTCCAAGGAACGAGACGACATTGCCAGATTGGGTGACAGACGCCGCACCGTTGACGGTGACCTTGTCGCCTGTATTGGCGTTGATGATATTTGGGGGCGTGCTGAGTGTAAGCGCCAACAACGGAGGATTGTATGTGAAATGTCCTGTGCCAGCGGCATTGGCAAAGTCGATGGTGGTGCCGTTCAACAGGCTGGCAGCAACAGGAGCAGCGAGGATTGTCAGATTGGTACCCGCGCCAATATTGTAATGGAATGTTGAGCCTGCTGTTACGCTGAGAAGCGCGGTATCGACCGTAAGATTGGCATTGTTCACGAGATTGATCGTCGTGCTGGTGACAACACCGGCACCCGCGACATTGGTCAGCGTGACATTGACACCATCCACAGTGAGGATGCCGTTTGAAACCAGGCCCAAATTCACCGTATCGCCGTTACTGGCATTGCTGGAATTGATGGTCTGGTTGGTGTTGGATACAAGTTGAACGTTTAGCAAAGTCATGACAAATCCCTCTCTGTTAAGAGCTGAGTGTTCGTTTCTTGCATTCCCAGAGTGGGGCGGATCAGAACTTGTAGTTCAGGCCGACGCGCACGCTGTGGAAGTCAGACGTTGCGTCTGTCGAAATGAAGTCATTCCCGACCGTATGCGTGCCGAGATTGATGTACTGGTATTCGAGTTTGGCTGTGAGGTGGTCTGTGAAGGCATGTTCGATACCGGCGCCCGCAACCCAGCCGGCCCGGGTCTTGCTCTCGCTGGCGGCGTTGCCGATGCTGTCGGAAATCGAGTATTTGACGTTGCCGTACGCCAGGCCGCCCGTTCCGTAAATCATCGTGCGGTCAAATGCATATCCGAGGCGCGGACGAACGGTACCGAACCAGTCGATCTTTGAGTGGGCATCGAAGTTCACGCGGCCAAGCGGACCGGAAATGCTGTCGCTGATGTCGCCGCCCTGGAAATCCGCTTCCAGGCCGAGAACGAAATTGTTGATCTGATAGTTGTAGCCGACCTGCGCGCCGCCGAGAAAGCCGTTATCTTCCAGGGTGCCGATGCTGCCGAGGAAGTTTCCGCGCTCACGGAATCCAACGCGATCATTTCCAGAAAATGCATAGCCAGCGTTCACACCGGCATAGAAACCCGTCCAGGTAAAAGCCGGTGCCGTGAACACTGCTTCCGGGGGAGCTGTATCAGTGACGGCATCGGCGGCATAAGCATTGCCCGATAAAACTGCGGCTGCAAAGAATAGACCGATAGCACCAAGTTTCTGCATAACTTTCACCTTCAAGAGACCAACTTCGAGGTGAAGATTGCCATAGATTATAATTACGATATATACTTTAATTACATTGATTTATCTAAATATAGTCGCCAGATGTCTGTGCTTGTCGCGTTTTGTATTGCGGTGGGAAATATCGCATCAGTCCTGATGGTTAACGGATTCCAGTTTCATTGCGTCCGCATCTTGTTCGGGCTCCGGATCCGAACCAGACTGGTAATCTTCGGGAGTGCCAATCTCGCTATCGACCGGACTTAAGTCGACATGCCAGTGCGCTATTGCGCCCTCGATGGAGCCTGTTTCTGTAAAGAGGCGAATTTCAATCGGTATTTTAGGCCGTTCAACCCGGAAGGTGGTTTCCGCTGCGAACGACCCTGTTCCGGATGGGCGAATGCGGATTTTACCCAGTACGTCCTCGCTGTAGATTTCGATCGTAAAAATCTGTCCGTAGATATTCTGATCAATATCCAGAAAAAACCGGACGTTCCATTCGCCGGCCGGAAGATGGAAGTAGGGACCATAGACGAGGCAGCGGGCCCGTCCAACGAGGTCGATTTCACCTGTCGCGGGCTCGCCTCCCTTGTCGGCAAGCAGGAAGCTTTCCTGTGGCCAGGTGAGAGAAGCGACCTGTCCCTTGAGTATTTTGCCATCAAACGGTTCAATCGCGTGCTGTACAATCTTCAACAGCCCTTCCACCTCATCCGGCTGATGCACATCGTGCGGGCTGATCCTGGCGGCGGACTCCTCAAGGGTCGGAATGTGCCCGGTTTCTGTGGTTGAACCGGTGCTGTCCATGCCCAATTGTTCCAGGCACCGGATCATGCCGGCGGGTGTCAGCGAGACACCGAGCTGCCGGCACAGTTGAGCGATGATGCGGTGGATGCGCACATTGCCGATTTTTGTACGGTCCAGATGGACGAGAAAGGGGTGTGGGCGCATTTGCGAAACGCAGGCAATGCTGGCTGACAGAGAGCGAACGAGTGCTATATCCTGCTCCGCGAACTGATGGATGAGATGCGCAATGGAATCCAGGGCGCTCTCGCTGAAGATGATGTAAGGAGTCTTGGAGCGGCATAGAAATGCGCACAACGCCGCATCGGGGTAGAGCGAAGACAGGATGACATTCTGGCTGCTCCGGCTTGTCCAGGCATTGCGCATGTCGTCCAAAGTTTCCACGGACGCGTAATTGTAATCGTCGAATGCTTCGTCCGCTATGACTTTCAGGGCATGGATTCCCCAGGTCGACATCAGACCTGGTATCCCCAAAGCAATCTGAAGGGTCATCTGGCCTGTCTACCTCCCGCCGTTGAAGACGTTGTCGTACAGTGAACTGACAGCCTGATGATAACGCGCAGGCGAGAAAAGTTCAGCCTGTTTGGGTCCGAGATTGGCAAGATGGTTGCAAAGGTCGTCATCGCGGGCAAGCGCCCTGACCGCATTGCGCAGGGAATCCGTGTCGTAAGGATCGATCAGCAGGGCAGCGTCACCGGCAATCTCCGGAACGGACCCTTCCGTTGATGTCAGGACCGGTGTGCCAAGCTGCATGGATTCGAGGACCGGGAGACCAAAGCCCTCATAGAGGGATGGGAAGAGCACGGCGCGGGCGCCGCGGACAAGACTGATGAGAAGAGAATAGGAAACGAAGTCGAAACGATGGATGCGGCGGCCAGGAATAACCCGGTTTTCGACGTGTGTGTAGAAGCGAAACCGCTCGTCGTCGATGAGGAGCTGTGTCTGGTCGCCTTTCCAACCCGGCGCGCCGACGATGATCAGGGGAAAATCCACCTTGGCCGAGAGATAGGCTTCAACCAGCCTGGACAGGTTTTTCTTCGGCTCAAAGGCGCCAAAGAACAGAAAGTATTTCTTCCAGTCGAGATTGAAGATGCCGGCAATCTCATCGGCCGCCACGCCCTCCGGTTTTTCACGTAAATCCAGAGGGACGTGGACAGCCTGATACGTATTGGTGATGCGTTTCTCGTCTACCCCGAGGATGCGAATGATATCCTGCTTGGAGGTTTCGGAGACCGTGACAATGTGATCGGCCGATTTGGTCAGATGGCGCAGCAGCTTGTAGTGGTATCGCTTGTTGTCCTCGGTCAGATAGGGCAGGCGCAATGGAACCAGGTCATGAATCGTGCAGATGTTCAGGCCTTTGCGCGCTCTGAGCGGCAGCGGATATGTGCAGTGAAGAAGATCAGGAGCCTTGTCGAATGACAGCGGCAGGCTTTTCCCGAAAGTCTTGAAGTGCTGGCGGGCCAACGCAAAAATATCATTGTGCGCATAGAGAAACTCTGAATCCATCAGGTTTCCTTGCAGCGATTTGACAATGACGGTGCCGGTCAGCGGAATGGGGGTAGGGGTCGCCCCCAACGGGGCGCCAATCTGCCGGCGCAGCCAGCGTTTCGCCTGCGCAACCGGAGCCAGTTTTCTGTTTGAATTATCGTCGAAAAGGATGACTTCCCGCAGGGCCGGATCTTTGGGGAGCTTGCCGCGAACCGAATGCACAATGCCCGTCTTGTAGTCGAGCTGGCGCGCGGTTTGGATCAGACCGCGCGTATAGGTGGCCACGCCTGTGCCCTTTTGCATGGATAGATTGAGACCATCATACAGTATGGTTCTTGCCAAGTCGGCTTCCTTTCAGGGCAGCGCAGAAATGCAAATCAGCCCAAAATCGTACAATCATGCCGGTTCATGAGCCGACAAGACAAGCAGCCAGTCATCGCCAGTGTCGTTTGCAGAGAGCTGTTCGAGCGTCACAACATGGGTCTGCCCCTTGAAATCGAGGTGCCGCAACGTGCCGTAGACCGCCGTCAGCCGGCGAATGAACTCAACGCTGTCTGCATACCGGAGCGCATTAAACTCCATGACAATCATGGGCTTATGGCGTTCGATGGTTTCTTGCATCGCATCAAAAATATGTTCCTCGGCACCTTCCGCATCGATTTTTATGAAGTCCACCCGCTCGTAGGACTGACACAGCTGATCGAGCGTCGCCGTGCGAACATTGACGAGGGACCCCGAGACGGCGTCCGCGGCGAAGCCGGGCTCCACCACTGCCGCGTTCTTGGGCTCATTGTGAGGGATGTAGAGGGAGGCAAGCTTGTCGTTGGTATCGTTGAGTGCGGTTTGTTCGAGGCGGGTACGACGCAGAAAACCGTTCAGATCGATGCTGCGCCTGAGAAAATCCATGGCATGGGGGTTGGGTTCGATCGCAAGCAACTGCCCCGACGCACCGACAAGCTCCGCCAGCAGGACAGAATAGTAACCGAAATTTGCCCCCACATCGACGGCGACCATGCCGGTGTGCACGTTCCGGGCACAAAACTGTGTCAGCCAGATTTCCCAGTACCCGTCCAGGAGAAGGTGTGATCCAAAACCGCGGTCCCGGGTGTCGATATAGAATTTGTAGCGGCCCAGAATGCGCGCAACCGCTGTGTAGTCGCCGAGATAGGCGCTGCGTGCGAGGTTTTGGACGGCCAACTCCAGATCCGGGCGCTTGAAGCTTGCAATCTCATGGAGGTGAAGCAACGATTGGGATGGCATTGTTTACTCTCACGGCTGCTGCTCCCCAGGGGAAGCATAGGACGGTCATGGTCTCGTTGTTCAAGTCCCCGCATATCGGCGGATCAGGCGTTACTTTCTCTTGCCAGTTTCATTTCGTTGCCGCCGCCGCGCTTATGCCGATCGAGGTGGCGGACAGGGCAGGGGATGCGACACCCTGGAAGATGGCCATGACCTTCTGCCATTCGGCCCCGGACGCATTGGCAATGTAAATGACGTCGCGCGGCTGCATTTCGAATCTTTGCATTGCCAGCATCGTGCTCGTGTTCTTCATGTTGAAGCGGTACACCACGGGAATATATTCGCCGGAGTTGAGAAGCGGGTTGCCGGCGGCAAGAAAGCGTCTGGCAACGGAGGCGAGTTCGTAGCGCAGGACGAAGACGCCATTGGCGTCTGCGCGGTTGTCGTTCAGGCCTGCCGCCTTGGCCAGCGCGTCGGCCATGGAAATCCGGGATGCTTCAAACGGAATCTCGGCATTGCGTCCAGCCGCACCCAGCACAAGAATGGTGCGCGGTTCGCGCACGACAGTGATGAGATCGCCGGATTTCAGGCGTATGTTTTCCGCCGGATTTTCGATAAGCACATCGAACGGAATACGGGCGGTCGCGCCATTGCGCGTCAACCGGATGATGCTCTCGCTGGCTGCTGCCCGGATGCCGCCCGCTGACGCGATGGCATCCAGTATGCGTTCGCCGGCACCCGAAAGGGAAATCCGCGCGCCGGAGGCAACTTCGCCGGTGACGGTGACGGAATTGGCCGTGCTGCGCTGAATGGTGACAAGCGCCTGGGGCTGGACGGCCTTGCCGTCAAGGGCCGCTGCGATCTGGCGCTCCACTTCGGAGGGAGTCCGTCCGGCGACGGCAATGCGCCCGGCATAGGGCACGGCAATCGTGCGATCACCCGAAACGGTTTGCGGCGGAATGACCGTCGATCCGCCGGAGGATTGTTGAAAGCCTGCTGCGGTGATGTTGCTGCCGAACAGGCTGCCGGGCGGCGCTTCCCACAGGTTGACGCCAACCACATCGCCGACCGCAATGCGCAGATCGCTCGTGCGCGGCCCGGCGCCAAAGCGATTGACGAGGCTTTCGCGCGGCCGCGTTGCCGCATAGGAAAGCACGGCGTCGTTCACATCGACCATGGCGTAGTTGGTGCGCGTTTCCGTTTTCCGCTGCTCGACGATCTGGGCGGTTGAAGGACCCGAACCGGGAAGTGCGCAGCCGGAGAGGGCAATGGCAGACATCATGGTGAGAACCAGCCCCGCCGATGCGGATCGTCTCGGCTCCAAATACCGATGAAAGGGATAGGGTGGCATCACGATGCTTGGCAGTGAAGGTCCAGCTTGCCTTTTCAGCATGTCTTACGTGCTCTTTTCGTGAAATCGCATCATTGCCGACGGGCTCATTCCATAGGCATTCCGATACAGGGACGAGAAACGTCCCGGATTTGAAAACTGCAGGTGCATGGCCAGGTCGGTGACATTGCGCGCACTGCCGCTGACGATTGCATCATGCGCCGCCGACAATCGGTATGCGCACAGAATGTGCATGGGGCTGGTATCGCGATATTCCTTGAACATACGCTGCAGTGCGCGGGAACTGCAGCCTGCCGCCGCCGCAATGTCATCGAGCGTGATCGAATCATGAATGTTCTCACGCATGAATGCTTCGGCGCTCTGCAGATAGCGCGGTGAAATTCTCCGGGAGGACTGGCTGCTCAGGGCGCTGACATTGTCAGGCCTGGTCATGAACAGCTTGGCGAGCAGCAATCGTTCATAGACGCCTGCCAGGACATCGCGGCCTGAACCTGCCGCCGCCGCTATATCCTCGCTCACATAGCAAAGCGTCTGGTACAGCGCGGAAGCGCTACCGGTACGGAAATCATGCAGGGGCGAAAATGCGAGCTCCTGAAAGTACGGGCGCCGCATCAGGCGTTCGAAGTGTTCACGCAATGTCGGTACCGGAACAAGATAACTCACCCAGGAGCTGGCCGGATAAAGTTTCGCCTTGACCCCCGGGCGGTCGAACACGCCGGTGGCGGTTCCAGCCGGAATATTCTGTATCTTGCGGTTCTTGGTATCGATGAGATCAACCGCGCCCTTGAGCACGAATACAAAGCTTAACGTTGCACCAATACCATTGGACGCAACTTCCAATCGGCCGCTTGTTTCACCATAAACAATGGATGTCTGATGTAATGGACACACCTGGCGTTTGAAGCCATAACGTCCCTGTTCATCAGGGTAGCCCGACCAGCGCCAATTCCCGTCCATCTTTTCAACGTTGCTGGATATGTCACCGCTTGAGCTCGAAAGAGATCTGTATTCAGAACGTTCCATCGGATTCTTATACATTCACTCCCCCCAAAAAACCCAAATACCTCAAGCAACTTCTACAACGGAAGTTCAAGATCAACTTTAGACGTTCAAGGAAGTTCAGACTACGAGAAGTTTTACAGAAATAGCAACTAAAGAAATTGTCATCACAAGTTTTTCACTTATTTTGATTAATTCAGAATTTAAATACAAGTTTACATATCCCGTACAATACAAAACAATTGTTCAAGTCGTGAGATTTTTGAACACTTTTTTCAATATATATATTGACGTAAGCGAGAATAAATTGACGTTTATTATATATGTTTGTCGTGATGTGTATAATTTACACGTGCGATGCCAAATCGCGCACGCCGGGGGCGGAGGGCACCTTGTATGGATGAAACGCCGCGGCGAATCAATGCAGGGATCGCACCCGCGATCCCCCGAAGGCATTTTACACGACCAAATTATGGGTGTCCGTGACGGGGCAGAGGTGCCCCACGGTGCCGATTCTACCGGAAAATGCGCTATATTTTACCGTTCGGATTGAGTGGCGATGCATCGACGGCCGCCTGAATCGTTCTTGACGTGACGGATGGGCGCGCTCGGTTGGCGGCATCGATCATTTCGTTGGTTGGATCACGCAAGACATTATACACGATCGTAATGGCCGCCTTGGCATATTCCCGGTATGTCTGACGGATAAAATCCGGAATGCTGTCCCAGCTCTGGTTTCCAGTATATTTCTGGGCGTGGATAGCCTTTGCCATGGATTCGATTAGCTTTTCATGTGCATTCATATATTTCTTCTCACTTCTTTGATAACTCCAAGGCAAAAAGAACGATCAATATGTAATTTACTTATACATACGAAGAGAGAGAATTCCTGTATCTGAGTAAACATCGGAAATTAACTGCGTTGCTGCAAGGGGCTTTCCATAATTGTTCCAAAGGAAATGGAATATATGGTTAGCGCAGCTTTGTTGCAGGCGAGAGCCTATGGTCCCGCACCTGTTTGGCGATGATGATGTCCAGCACTTGGCGCCGCGTCGCAACGGTCCTTCCAGCGCCAGTGGATAATAAATATTGACCATTATAGTCATGTTTAATAACAGGGTAGCCGGATTTGCACTATGCAAGCTGCTCCGATGGCGGAAGGGTTCTCCTTCCCTTCACAAGATACGGACCAATGACAGCATTCTCCAATTCATCACCGGCCATGATAGGCAACACCACCTTTCATGACGTGGTCTCGAACCAGAATGGCCTGGTGTACCGCGTTTTCATCTACCGTCCGGGCGGGGAGCCGCCAAGCGATGGATGGCCGGTGCTTTATATGACCGATGGCAATGCGGTGATCGGCACGGCGGTCGACGCGATGCGGGCGCAGGCGAGTTATCCCAGCGGCACCAATGTGGCTTATGGCGTGATTGTCACCATCGGCTATCCCGTGGACGGCGCCTATGATCCGTTGCGACGTTCCTGGGATCTCGGGCCGCCGCCCGGACAGGTCTATCCGCCGTTCTATGAAAACACTCCTGAAGTCAGGACCGGCGGGGCCGGGGAGTTCCTGACGTTCATCGAAGATCAGATCAAGCCAATGATCGAAGCGGATAGTCCCATTGACCGCAATCGCCAGGCGATCTTCGGTCATTCCTTCGGCGGCCTCTTCGTGCTCTACAGTCTCTTCACCCGCCCATCGGCCTTCACAACCTGGATTGCGGCGAGCGCGTCGATCTATTGGGAAAATTGTGCGATCAACGCCTTTCTTCCCCAATTCGAAGCTGCGCATGCGACGCGGCCGGGGGCGGCGCTTTATCTCTCCTGCGGCGAGTACGAGACGGACAAGCTGGCGCCATTCCAGCGCGGTGCGGCCGACGAGGCGGAGCGGCTGGCACAGAAGAAAATCACGTTGAATGATGTTCATTCCGTCGAACTCATGCGTCGGTTGAACGCTCTGCCTGACCAGCCGGTCCGGACGCAGTTCGAGATTCACGCCGGTGAAAACCACATGTCTCTGCTGCCGGTCGCGGTCAATCGTGCCATTCAGGCTGCTTTCGCCGTTGTAAAGCTGCGCGAGGACGGTTGAACACAGCCGGGGAAGGGAGCGGCCCGATGTTGCCATATGATCGTCTCACGGATTTGCCGGAGGCCAGCCCGGCCCGGACCCTCGGGAATCCTGCTGCGATTGATATCTGGTGGTGGGCCTTTACCGAAGGCCAAACGGATTGGAATGAGGTCAGGTCCGCACTCACGCTGCCGGAACAGGAGCGGGCGGCTGCGTTCAGGTTCGACCGGGATGCCATCGGGTTCATGGCAGGGCGTTACCTCCAGCGCAGCGTCCTGTCGCTCTACACCGGAGATGCGGCGGAGGACTTGAACATTGCTGCCGGCGAACACGGCAAACCGTATCTTGCCGGCGAAACGGCGCTGGCATTCAATCTCAGCAATACAAACGGTCTGGCGGTGCTCGCGGTCAGCCGGGATTGTGCCGTTGTCGGGATAGATGCCGAAATGCGCTCGGCGACACTTGAGGCCGGGACGGCGCAACTCATCTGCTCTGCCGCTGAATCTGCGACGCTCTCCATGCTTCAAGGCGCCGAGCGTCAGGCACTGCTGCTTGCGCTCTGGACACTCAAGGAGAGCTTTTTGAAAGCGACAGGCCACGGGCTGGCTGTCGAGCCACATCGGCTGACTGTGCGGGTCGATCCGGTAAGCCGGGCAATCCGCGTGGAGCATGATCTGCCGGGAGATCGGGACAACTGGTGCCACCGGCTGCTTCTGTCCCCAAGCGGGCATATGATTGCGGTTTGCGCACAATCGGATCGGACAGGGCTGGTATTTCGCCAGCACAGCCTGCCCGACCCCATTTTCCAATTCTAATAATCTACGGCGATGGACTGGCCGAGAGTCTCGTGACCGCTCGACAGCCAATTGACCTGCGAGTCATGCGGCTCCAGATCGAAGTGCTCGTGGCCCGTGAGCGTGTTGATGATGTGGGCGCTGCGCCATGCCATCAGGCTCAGTTGAGAATCGGCAATGCCATGGCTGTAGCGCCCGGCGTTCTGGGCAAAGATGCGGTTCTGCTTCGGACCGTTCCAGTTGAGACAGTATTCGTCATTGAGGGCGGGGCGGCTGTGACGGTCGAACTGGATACGGTCCTGCAATCCGGCGAGGGCCTCGGGCAGCTTGAACTGGTAGCCTGTGGCGAGAATGATGGCATCGGCATGGGCAACCTCGACACCGCCATCAAAGCGGTTGCGCACGATCAGCCGATAACCGTCCTTGTCCGCTTCCACCTGAATCACATCGCGATTGGGCGAGAGCTTTGCCTCGATGCTGCGGCCTTCCAGATAGCGCAGACTGTACAGCCGGCGGTAGATCGCATTGATCGTCGACAGGGAAAGGCCGTCGCTGGTCAGGATCGAAGCTTTCAATGCTTCGAGCTTCTGGTCATTGTTGAGGTTGAGGTAGGCATAGACATATTCCGGCGAAAACACCTGATTGGAGAAGGCCGTGTCGTTGATCGGTTCGAAATTGTGCCGGCGGCTGAACCAGTTGAGCTCTTTCAGATTGGCTTTGGAGTTGAGCAGGGATTCAACCACTTCGCCGCCGCTCTGGCCGCCGCCGATCACCGCGATGCGGGCGGCATTGAGGTCCGGCAGCCGGAATTTTGCTTCGCAATTGTGGAAGCAGCGTTCGCCGAGGAACGGTGTCGCCCAGGAGGGCACGAATGGGCTGGTTCCTGTTCCCAGCACGATGTTCTTTGCCGCCACACTGCCATTGTCGAACTGCACCACGAACCTGTCCTTGTCGTGTTTGACCTCGCGCACGGCAGCATCAAATGAAACATTGTCGAGCTGTCCGGCGACCCAGGCGAGATATTGCGCAAACTCCCGGCGCGGCACGGCATCGTAGTGGGCGTTGAGGAACGCATAGAGGCGCTTGTGCGCCACGAGATAGGACACGAACGACCATGGATTGGTCGGCATGACGGGTGTAACGAGGTCCTTCAGATAGGACGATTGCAGTTCGACATCGGGCAGCATCATGCCGGGATGCCAGTCGAAATTGGCCCGGCGCTCGTAGAAATGCGCCTTGAGGCCGCCGACGCTGTCGAGCAGCGCCGCAAGGCTCAGGTTGGAAGGTCCGACACCGATACCCGCCAGATCGAGGGTCTCGTTCGGCTGGCGCGTATGATCATTGTTCGCAAACATGGCAGTCATCAGAATTCCTTTCCGTGATCTTGATTCCAAAGGCCCCTATCGGGCCTCGTCCAGCCGGTGGGAGAGGCGGCTGTGGAATGCCTGTGATCCGATTACGTGCAGATGGTTGGTGCCAGAGATGATTTCCGCCGGATTGGCCCGGGGGGAGTAGCGCCGCCAGTCGATCAGGTTGAGACCCCGATTCAGGCTGTCGTCGGCCGCCCAGGAATGGATCGGCACGTCATGCGGCTGCAGTTCGTGACGCCTGAAAATCAGAGCGTTGTCGATGAGGATCCAGAATGTGTGTTCGCGGCTGCTGATATCGGGACCATCCGTCGGCAGATCGTCTTTCTCATCGCCGACAAAGCGCAGGAACTGCTCATAGGTATCCTCGTCCATGACGTTGAGCAGGCGGTCCCATTCGGTGCGCATGGCGGTGCGCGACAACCATTCCTGCACGGTCGCGTGCAACTGGTCGCGTTCGCCCGGCTTGAAGCGCGGCTTGGCACCAATGGCGAACTCGGTGCCCAGATCACAGACGTCGACCATGGTGATCAGCCGCAGATCGATCTCGTTGCCGAGCTTGCGCGCGGTTTCATAGGCCAGAAGTCCGCCCCACGACCAGCCGAGGAAATAGCAGGGCTGGCCTTTGCTCTCGCGGCGGATGTAATCCACATAGCCTTGGATGATATCGTCGACGGATGAGCCGATTTCCTTCTGTTCGGAGAGCGAATAGCAGATGAAGCCGGTAGCAGGCTGATTGGCGCCGAGATAGTCGACGAGTTTGACATATTCGCGCGTGCTGACGAGAAGGCCGGGGAAGCAATAGAGCACGGGTTTGGTTCCCGATGCGCGCAGGACAATCACTTCGCTGCCCGCCTCGCTATTGCCGTTTTCAACCACCTCCGCGAATGCGCGGATCGTCGGATTGTTGAAGAGGTCGGCAATGGTCGTGCGGTTCTGCGGCTTGCGCTGCCGCAGGGCGGTGAGGATGCGGATGGCCCCGAGGGAATTGCCGCCGATGGCAAAGAAATTGTCCTCGACGCTGATCGGGCTGGTTTTCAGGATGTCCTGCCAGATATCGCGGATTTCTGCCTCGATGGTGTTTTCCGGTTCGACAATGTTGCGCTTCATGGGTGTGGGCGCGGGTAGGGCGAACCGGTCGAGCTTGCTGTTGGGATTGATCGGCATGGCTTTCAGCGGAACGATGGCCGAAGGCACCATATAGGCGGGCAGCATGCGTTCCAGCGCGGCGTGCATCTGCGCTACGTCGAGCTCGAAACCCTGCTTCGGCACGACATAGGCCACCAGCATCTTCTGCCTGGTGGCTTCGTCGTCCCGCAGGACGACAAGAGCCTCGCCGACACCGTCAAGCTGCAGCAGCGCTGCTTCGATCTCACCGAGCTCGATGCGGTAGCCGCGCAGCTTGACCTGATGGTCGACACGCCCGACAAACTCGACCGTGCCGTCTTCGCGCCAGCGGGTCAGATCGCCGGAACGATAGAGACGCCCGCCCTCCTTGGAAAACGGGTCGGGAATGAAGCGGTCGGCAGTGGTATCGGCTTTGCCGATATAGCCGCGGGCCATGCCTTCGCCGGCAATATAAAGCTCGCCCGTCACGCCGATGGGGCAGGGATTGAGGTCGGGATCGAGGACATAGACGCGGCGATTGCCGACAGCACGGCCGATCGGCGCATAGGTGCCTTCGAATTTCTGCCCGGCACGCACTTTCCAGACCATCGGTGTCATGATGGTCTCGGTGGGGCCGTACCCGTTGATCAGCCATTCCGACTTCAGGGCCGTGGACAGGAGATCGAAGGTCTGCTGTGCCAAACCCTCGCCGCCGAAGGAATAAAGCCGCATCGGCGGCGCGCTGTCGGTGAGATCAGCCCATTCCGCCAACTGCTGCAGGTAGGTGGTGGGAATGCTGGCATTGTTGGCGCCGTGCTTGCGCATGGCGGTCAATGTTTCCTCCGGGGTCCACAGGGGCTGGTCTGGCAGAATGATGCTGCCGCCTTCCATCAGCGGGTTCATCCAGCGCTCGTGTCCGCCATCGGAGCTGAAGGGCAGGAACGGCAGTTCGCGCGAGTCCGCGCTCATGCCGTAGACGCGCGAGGTGTTCTGCATGTGATGGGTCAAGGGACCATGCTCGACGGCAACGCCCTTGGGCAGGCCGGTCGAACCGGATGTGTACATGATATAGGCAAGCTGGTCCTTGTGGACTTTGACGTCGGGGACGCTGTCCGGCTCCTCTGACAGATCGAGTTTGTCGAGTTCGAGGATGACCGCATCGAGGCCTTCCGGAATGCGGTCAAGCAGCCAGCTGTGGGTGAGGATGACCTTCACGCCGCCATCGCGCAGAATGTGGTGGTTGCGGCTGGTCGGATGATCCGGCTCAACGGGGATATAGGCGCCGCCCGCCTTGAGCGTGGCGAGAATGCCGACGATGGCTTCGGGAGAACGCTTGACGGCGATAGCCACACTGATGTCGGCACCGATGCCGAGCTTGATCAGCCGGTGCGCCAGCCGGTTGGCGCTGCGGTCAAGCTTGGCGTGACTCCAGACTTCGTCGGCAAAGATGATGGCGGTCTTGTCAGGCGTGCGCTGGGCATGGGCGGCGATGTGTTCATGCACCGCCCGGTCGTCGTTGATAGTGTCATCCTCATAGGGAGCCGAGAGAACATCGAGTTCATCCTCGGCGATGAGGTCGATATCCTTGATGCGGACCTGTTCGCCGGCAATGGCCTGGGAGAGACCGCGCTGGAAATGAATGGCGGCGCGCTCGATCAGTGCCGGCTCATAGATGTCTTCGGCATAGTCGAACAGACCGGCGAGCGCACCGTCTGTCTTCGGGGTCAGCACCAGTGCCAGTTCCGCATCCGAGCGCGGCGCGACGGCCGGCACATGGTCTTGCGCCAATGCGGAATGCCGGGGCGGCTGACGGAACTCGAACAGGGATTTGACGATCGCGTCCTGTTCCCGTTCCTCATGCGTCTGGATTTCCTGCACGAGGCGTTCGAACGGAACGAGATATTCCGTTCCTGTGGCAACCGCCGATGCAAGCGCTTTGCAAACATCCAGGAAGGCAGTGCGCGACGTCAGTTCAAGCTTCAGCGGCAGGATTTGCTCGCTGCGCGCTATGGTCTCCTGGCTCGTGGATCCAAGCAAGGCTCCATACTGCAGCGAATAGGTGCCGCTGTAGCGGGCCAGGAGAACAGCAAAGGCGGCGGAAAGCAGCTCTTCAACCTTCAACCCTTTCAGCGTTGCATAGGACTGGATGCCGGTCCAAAGCTTTGCGTCGAGTGTGAATGGCACGCGTTTGCGTCTGGCGCCGGCATATCCGGCAGCATTGAAGCGTGTGGGCAGGGTCGTCGCATTGTACTCCTCGCCAATCAGATCGCGCCAATGGGCGAGGGCCGCCGCAAAGTGCGGCGTTTCCAGCGCTTCTTCTTCGCGCACGCCGCGCTGCAGGCTGTCGCTGGGAAGCACGGGCAATTCCCTGCCCTCGGCGAGCGCGATGAGATCGCCGCGCAGGACGGCAAGCGCTGCCTCATCGCAGACGATGGGATGCAGCACGATTGTCGAGATCAGTTGGCCGTCATTTCCGGCAATCAATTGATAACGGGCGGAAACACCGTTCAGGAGATCGAAGGGGCGGGCAATGAAGCCCGCCTTTTCCGTTTCGGCTTCTGTCGCGCTCAGGGGATTGCTGTCACTACCAACAATCTCATTGGAGGGAACGTCGCCAGGAACGGAAAACTGCTCAATGCGGCCGCCGGCAAAGCGGCGAAAGCGCGTGCGCAAAGCGCTGTGCCGCTGCGCCAGCCGGTCGAGGGCGCCCTGCACCTGATCAAGTGTAACGCCCTTCTCCCATTGCAGGGAAAGCACCTGGAAGGGAAAAACCGTTGCGTTGCCGATCTGCTCGAGCGACCAGATGCGCTTTTGCGCCAATGTCAGTGGAAAGCTTTCGGCCACGCCGCTGGCGATGCCATCCATGGCAACCGGTTCATTGGGTTCGGGTTGGGCGAAGAGTTTGTTCATGGTGTCACCGATCTGTTATCTGAAAGGGATTGCCGGCAATCACGCCATGGCCTGCCGCAGGGCAAGCGGCCGCGGATCAACCCAGATTTTCTTGATTTCAACCAGGCATTCCTCGCGGGTGCCGCAAAAACTTTCCTTGCTCCAGCCGACGGGCAGAGCCTTGTCATTGGACCAGACGGAATAGCGGTGTTCCTGATCGCGAACGATGCTCCAGGTTTCTGGCGACGTCTCGGCATTCGACATCATGCGGGCTCCTTGCAGAATAAAGACATGACCAAGAGACGGATGAACCCGCGCCCGATTTAAGCGGAACGGGAGAAAAATTTTTCAAAGTTTTGGCTAAATCGAGCGGTGCGCCGGCCGTCTCTGTAGCAACCATCTTGTCAAAACTTGTCAGCGAGCAGGCTGCGGAGCGCACCATGACCCTTGTTTCCAATATCTCCCAAGAAGCCAATGTTTCGCCGCTTCCAGCTTCTGGTCTGTCGTGCTTCCTGAAATCCGCCGAAATGAAAACGCCGGGCCAGATGCTGATTTCGACCGTGGCCGGGCGCTATCTCGCGGATGTCGAGCCAAGGGCTGGAAGTGTCAGGGTTCGTTTGCCGGATTTGAATGCCGACGAAACCGTTTCGGTTCTGGCCTCGGCCATCGAATTTCTGTCGGCGCAGTCGCGCAATATCAGTCTGGTTGAAGTTGACAATGTGCAGTCATCGGATTTTCCGCTGGGGACGCACAGCGGCAATTCCTTGACCGTCGATACCAGGGAATTCTGGCAATGGCCGATGCCATGGATTGCCAATCCCGCCTGGCCGCACCCGCAGGTGCACATCATGACCAATGGCCAGTATCATCCCAAACGCCCGCGCAAGCCGGTCGGTGTTGTCTATGAACGTTACATTCCCTGGCTCGATCAGGTGCTTTCGTTCCGGGCTGCGGATCCGCAGACGGATCTCGAGCATTTCCATCGCTGGATGAATGACGAGCAGGTCAATGTAATCTGGGAAGACGGCGGGGACAGGGAGAAGCACGCGGCCATTCTCGAGGAGCGGCTGCATGATCCGCATGTCCTGGCGCTGATCGGCTGTTTCAACGGTGTGCCGTTCGGCTATTTCGAGGTCTATTGGGCTAGGGAAAACCGGCTTGGACCCTATTACGATGCGCAGGATTACGACCGTGGCTGGCATGTCGCCATCGGTGAGCCTGCCTATCGCGGCAAGCAGTGGATCACGGCGTGGCTGCCGTCGCTGATGCATTTCATGTTTCTCGACGATCCGCGCACCCAGCGCATTGTCGGCGAGCCGCGCGCCAGCCACGAGCAGCAGATCCGCAATCTCGACCGCTCGGGCTTTTCCAAGGTGAAGCACTTCGATTTCCCGCATAAAAGGGCCATGCTGGTCATGCTGCTGCGCGAGCGCTTTTTCGACGACAGGCTTTGGGTGCCCGCACCATGAATCCTGAAGGAATCGGGCAAGAGAAGCCAAGGCGCACCTATTTTGCGCCCGACGATCTCAACGATCCGGCGCTGACGCGCCTGATCTTCCGGCTCGGCCTGCCGGCCGTGGCGGGCCTGTCGATCAACGCGGTGCATCATACGATCAACATGGTGTTTGTCGGCATGATCGGCGCCCACGAAATTGCCGCCATCACAGTTGTCCTGCCGATCCTGATGATGATCGGTGCCATCGGCGAGGGGCTTGGCGTCGGGGTGGCGACCGCCGTCGGGCGTGCGCTGGGCAGCGCCAATCCGCAGCGCGCCAATGTGACGGCATCGACGCTCGTGGTTCTGACCGTGCCGCTCGGTATCGTGCTCACCGCAGGCATCCTTGTCTTCCGGCGTGAACTGCTCGGCCTGTTCGGTGCCAGCGAAGCGATCATGCCGCTTGCCGAATATTATCTGATCATCGTCGCCTTTTCCGTGACGCTGACGATGCTGCAGATCGTGTCGGATTTCATCGCCATCTCGGAAGGCAATACGCGTTTCAGCATGTGGACACTGCTCGGGTGTTTTGCCCTGAATATCATTCTCGATCCGATCATGATCTTCGGGTTTGGCTTCGGGCTTGCAGGCGCCGCCATGGCAACAATCCTGTCGCAGATCGCAGCGATTGCGGCCTACGCGCTGTATTTTCGCAAGCGCATGGGCACATTGCACCTGTCGGCGCGCTTTGCCGCATTCCGGGCGGATATATTGAAACCGGTATTCTCCATCGGCCTGCCGACGACGCTGACCAGCATGCTGAGCAGCATCAGTTTCGCCGTGCTGTTTACCTATGCCGGGTTCTATCGCGGCGACAGCGGCATTGCCGGTGTCGGTATCGCACTGCGGGTTCTCACTCTGGGCATGCTTCCCATCGTCGGTCTGTCGCTCGGCGGCCAGGCGGTCCTGAGCTTCGCCTGGGGCGCGGGGAAGACGCCGCGATTGCTGGCGGCATCGAACCTGCTCCTGATGCTGACCTCGGTTTTTTCCGTGGCGTACGGGCTTGGTGCCGTTCTCCTGCGCTACCCCATTGCAGCCATTTTCACCGATGATCCGGAGATCGCCCGGATCGCCGCGCTGACCATCATCGTCACCCATATTCCCTTCATCTTTTTCGGCATGCGGCAAATCCTTGTCGTGCTCCTGCAGGCACAGGGCAGAGCGCGGCTCGCCGCCACGATCAGCATCGCGCAGAACGGCTATTTCCTCCTGCCGCTGCTGTTTGTCCTGCCGCATTTCCTCGGCTTTGACGGCCTTCTTGCCAGTCTGTTTCTTGCCCCGGCGCTGACCGCACTTCTCTCCGCCGTCATTCTTTTCACCGCGCTGCGCCAGCTGCGCGGCGACACCGATCTTCCCATCGCAACCTTCAACAACACCGTGTCTGAGAGGGCATCATGAACAAATCCATGCCACCCCATGAATTCGATCCAATGGAAATGCCGGATGACCTGTTTTCGCCGGTCGATGCGGCTGCTTTCAACGCGGTTTCGCCGCCGATCTTCCAGACGTCGCTCTTCACCTACGACACCTATGAAGCCATGGAAGATGTGTTTGCCGGGCGTGCGCGCAACTACATCTATTCGCGCGGCGACAACCCGACGGTGCGCGAATTCGAACTGCTGACCGCCCGCCTGGAAGGCGCGGAAGACGGACGCGGTTTCTCCAGCGGTACGGCCGCGATCACAGCGACCATTCTCAGCCTTGTCGAGTCGGGCGACCGCGTGGTCGCCGTCCAGCATCTTTACAACGACATCTACCGGCTGTTCGTGAAGCTGCTTGCCCGGTTTGGCGTCACGGTGGATTTCGTCGATCCGTCCAACCACGATGAAGTGCGCGCCGCCTTGCCGGGCGCCAAGCTGCTTTATCTGGAAAACCCGACATCGATGGTGTTCGAATTGCAGGACATCGAAGCCCTGACGTCCATGGCCAAGGAATATGGCGTGACGAGCGTCATCGACAATTCCTGGGCAACGCCGCTCTTCCAGAAGCCGATCCAGCACGGCGTCGACATCGTCATCCACGCCGCTTCGAAATATCTTGGCGGCCACAGCGATACGGTGGCGGGCGTCGTCGTCGGGCCGCGTGACCTGATCGCCAAGATCAACAGCTCGACCTATCCCTATATCGGCGCAAAACTCTCGCCATTCGAAGCGTGGCTGCTGCTGCGCGGCATGCGTACGCTGAAAGTGCGGCTCAAGGAACACATGCACAACGGGCTCGTCCTCGCCAAGCACCTGCAACAGCACAACGATATCGCCCTTGTCCGCCATCCCGCTTTTTCGGATCATCCGGGCAAGAAGACGCTGACGGGCTTTTCCGGCCTCTTTGCCTTCGATCTGAACCCGGACATCGATGTCGCGCGCTTTGTCAACGCACTGCGCCATATCCGCCTTGGCGTCAGCTGGGGCGGACCGGAAACGCTGGTTGTTCCTGCCAAGGCCGCCTTGCAGATTCCTGACCGGATGACCTCCTTCGTGCGCTTTGGCGTCAATCCGCAGACGATCCGTTTCGCTGTCGGTCTGGAGGAGCCCGAGGTCATCTGGAACGACATTCAGCAGGCCCTCCACGCCGCCAGGTTGTAGGCAGGACACAGGCAAAACAAAGTTGGTCAAGGCGGGTGAAAAAGACGGACATTTCGTCGAACGCGCCTTGACTCGGACAACATGACAAATGTAGTCATGTTTTGAATATGAGAATAATACTCATATTAAATATCAAATAGTCTCAGGGTTTTAACGGGGGTTTGGTCATGCGGGGTTGCAGGACGATGATTTGGAACGGGGTCAATTCAGCCGGGCGCAAACAGCGTTCGCACAAACGTCTGCTGATGACCACATCGCTGGCAACGCTCATGACTGCCCATCTCGCCTATGCGCAGCAGGCGCCGACCATCGAGCTCAATCCGATTGTCATCAACAGCGGCGACGATGCCACTGGCCCCGGCAACGGCTATCTCGCCAACAGCACCTTGACTGGAACAAAGACGAGCACGCCGCTGCGCGAAGTTCCCCGTTCTGTTTCCATTATCACGCGCGAGCAGCTGGATGACCGTCCGTCGCAGCGAATCGAGGATGCGCTGGCCTATACGGCGGGGGTGACCAGTTCGCCCTGGGGTGTTGACGAACGCTATAATCAATTCATGATCCGTGGTTTTGACGTCGGCCCTTATGCGGTATCTCGCGACGGGCTGCCGCAGCGGACCATTGATTTCTCCGGCTTCAAGGCTGAGCCCTACGGACTTGAGCGCATCGAGGTGATCAAGGGGGCAGCGTCGGTGCTCTACGGTCAGAACGGTGCCGACGGTCTGGTGAACCTGACCACCAAGCGGCCAACCAAGGACCCGCTGTATAGCGCCTATGCCGGTTATGGCTCGCATAATACCTATGAAGTCGGTCTTGATGCCGGCGGTCCGCTGGACAAGGAAGGCGTGTGGACCTACCGCCTGACGGGTCTGTTCCGCGAGGGGCATGAGGCGATTGATTTTTCCAAGAACAACCGCGTGTTCATTGCACCGGCGATCACCTGGTCGCCCAGTGCCGACACCTCTCTGACGGTCTTCGCCAACTATCAGTGGGATAAGCTTCCGCCCAATACGTTCCTGCCCGTTGCGAGCCCGCTTCATCCCAACCTGCCGAAGTTCTCGCGCAATTTCACAACATCGGATCCGGATTTCGACCGCTTCAACGCCAATCATGGCTCGATCGGTTATTCCTTCGAGCACCGCTTCAACGATGCCTGGACGGTTCGCCAGAACGTTCGCTATACCTCGCAGGACACGGATTACCGGCACCTCTATTACACGCAGATGCTGGATGAGCAGACCCTGGGCAGAGCCGCCTTTACGGTTGATGAAACGGCGACCATCTTCAGCGTCGACAACAGTGCGCAGTACGACTACCAGTCCGATCATATCAAGAACACGCTGTTGATGGGCCTCGATTACAATCGCTACACGGTTGACGGTCACAACGGATATGCACCCGGACCCGGTCTCAATTTCGAGAACCCGGTCTATGGCATTGACGTGCCGATGCCGGGCACGATTGTCGACCGGAAGACCACGACAGACCAGGTTGGCATCTATGCGCAGACACAGACCAAGATCAACGATCGCTGGCTGCTCAATCTCGGCGGGCGGCAGTCCTGGTTCGAGGAAAAGACGGATGACCGCCTGAGCAATACGAGGACGGATACATCGGACAATGCCTTTACCGGCAATGTCGGCCTCGGCTATCTCTTCGACAATGGCATCACACCCTATGCCAGCTACTCCACCTCGTTCGTGACCAATATAGGCCAGGACGCCCTGACCGGTTCCCCTTATGCGCCGTCAAAGGCGCGGCAATACGAGGTCGGCGTCAAGTATGATCCCGATTTCATGCCGGCGCATTTTACCGCTGCCTTGTTCGACATCACGAAAACCAATGTACTGGCCTTTGTCAGCGACGGTGCATATCGCCAGATCGAAGAAGTGCGCCATCGCGGCTTTGAGTTCGAATCCACCGTCGATCTCTTCCACAATGTCAGCCTGACAGGCAGCTACACCTATCTCGACGCTGAAATCACGGCCAGTTCTCTGCCCGAAGTCGGCAACCGCACGCCGATGGTGCCCAAGAACCAGGCATCGCTCTGGGCCAAGTACACCTTTGACTCCGGCCTTCTTCAGGGGCTGAACATCGGCTCCGGCATACGCTATGTCGGCAGTTCCGTCGGCAGCGGCGCCAGTGGCAAGCAGGTGAACGTTCCTGACTATACGCTGGTCGATGCGGCCGTCAGCTATGAGAAGAACGGATGGAAGGGCGCGCTCAAGGTCAGCAATCTCTTTGACAAGGGCTACTATTCCACCTGCTCGACCGACTATGACAATGCACCGATGTGTATCTACGGCGAAGGCCGGACAATCAAGGGTACCTTGTCGGTCAAATTCTAAGGTCAAATATCAAATGAACGGAACGTCCTTTTCCCTCAGTGGTGTCGGTTTCGATATCGACGGAAGAACCCTGCTTCATCCACTGACACTGGACGTTCCGAAAGGGGAGGTGGTCGGCATTCTCGGCCATAACGGTTCGGGCAAGTCGACGCTGCTGAAAATCCTGGCCCGGTTCCAGGCGCCGACGCGGGGGCAGGCTGACTATCACGGCCAACCGCTCGCCTCGTTCCGCCCCAAAGACTATGCCAGGAAGGTTGCCTATCTGCCGCAACAGACACCGGACACCGATGGCATGACGGTCAGGGAAGTGGTTTCGCTGGGGCGTTATCCCTGGCACGGGGCGCTTGGCCGCTTCTCGCTCACCGACCGCACCAAAGTGTCCGAAGCCCTGGAGTTGACGGGACTGACGCCGTTTGCCGACCGTATCGTGGACACGCTGTCCGGCGGCGAACGGCAACGCGCCTTTCTCGCCATGCTCATTGCGCAGGATACGGAATGTCTTCTGCTGGATGAGCCGATCTCGGCGCTCGATATCAACCACCAGATCGAAGTGATGAGCCTCATCCGCATGCTGGCGCATGAGCATGATCGCTCGGTGCTGATCGTCCTGCACGATATCAACATGGCCGCGCGCTTCTGCGACCGGCTGATCGCCCTGTCGGGCGGCAGGCTTGTGGCCCATGACGAGACCGATGCGCTGATCACGGCCGACAAGCTCAACGCCATTTACGGGGTCCGCATGGGTATTTTCCGGCATCCGGAAACACAGTCGCCCATAAGCTACGTTCTCTAAGGATCGGGATATTGATGATGGCCGCGCTGCGCCGCCGCGATTTTCTGTTCGGCTCAAGCCTTCTGCTCGCATCGCCGCTGCTCGCGCGTGCTGCCAGGGCTGCGCCGCCGCGCATCATTTCGCTGGACTACGGTTTGGCACAGACGCTGATCGAATTCGGCACGCCGCCCGTTGGCCTGATCGACACACAGGGCTGGTATGACTGGGTCATGGAACCGCCCCTGCCGCCGGGCATTGCCAATGTCGGTTCGAACTATGAGATCAATATGGAAATGCTGCAGCTGCTGCAGCCCGATTTGATCATTTCTACACCCTATCTCGAATGGATCAGGCCGCAGCTCGAGACAATCGCGCCGGTCAAATCATTTCCCATCCATGCGCTCGGATCATCGCCATATCCGCACATCGTTGCCGCAACGCTGGAGCTGGGGCAGATCGTCGGGCAGCCGCAGCAAGCGCAGGCCCTGATTGACCGCACCGAGCGGGATCTGCTGGCGGCGAAGGCGGCAACCCGGCGTCTCGCCGAGCAGAAACTGGCCATCATGACGTTTTTGGACGCCCGCAACATTCGGGTGTATGGCCCTGGCGGTATCTTTCAGGACGTTTTCGACCGGCTCGACCTGCACAATGCCTGGACAAGACGAACCAATGAATGGGGTTTCAGCGATGCCGGGCTTGCCGATCTCATTGCCATTGGCGACAGCCGCATTTTCTACATGGATCCGGTTCCGCCGGATGTTCTGGCCGGCTTGGCGGGAAGTCCTCTATGGCAGGCCATGCCCTTTGTTCAAAGGGGCCATGCCGAGCGCATGGCCAGTGTGCTGATGTTCGGCGCCTTGCCGTCGGTCTCCCGCTTCGCCCGTCTTCTGGCGGAGGTAAAAGTCTAGATGTTGCGTACATCGTCATCCCAACGTCTGATCTGGACCGGTGCCCTGTGGCTGGTTGCGCTCGGCGTTGCTGCTTTCAATCTGTGGCCGATGATCGGCAAGCTCGGTCTTGATGCCGTTTTCCTGCCTCCGCAGGCAAGCGACGGTGAGGCGGTTCTCCTGCACTACAGCCTGTTGCCGCGCCTTGCCATGTCCGTCGTCTGCGGCTTTGCCCTCGGGCTGTCCGGCACACTATTCCAGCATGTGCTGCGCAATCCGCTGGCATCGCCCTCGACGCTGGGCATCGAGGCCGGGGCGCAACTGGCGCTTGGCGTGGCGATCCTGTGGTTTCCGGCCTTGCTTGGCTGGAGCCGGGACCTCACCACTGCCATTGGCGGGTTCGCGGCCATGGCCATCGTCTTTGCTGTGGCGTGGCGTTTCCAGTTCCAACCTGTCACCGTCATCCTGACGGGTCTCGTCATGGGGCTTTACTGCACCGCAATCACGACCATTCTGGTGCTGATGAACAACCATTATCTCGCCGGTCTGTTCGTCTGGGGCGGCGGTTCGCTCAATCAGAATGACTGGCGCGATGTGAGCGCACTCCTGCCAAAAATCGCTTTCTTCACGTTTCTGGCGTTTCTTCTCGCCCGGCAACTGAATGTACTGACCCTTGGCGACGCGGCACAGGGGCTCGGCATGAAGCTTCAAACCACGCGTGCCTTGACCCTCGTGGTTGCCGTCGCGTTGACGACATTCACCGTGAGCGTGGTCGGCATCATCGGCTTCCTCGGCCTTGCCTCGCCGGCCATTGCCCGGGCGATCGGCGCGCGGCGCATCAAGGATCGGCTGATCGTCGCGCCCCTTGTCGGTGCGGGGCTGCTTGTCCTGATCGACCAGCTCCTGCAGATGCAGGCGGCCGTGACCGGCATCCTGCTGCCGACCGGCGCCGTGACGGCGTTGATCGGGGTGCCGGCATTGCTGATCGTCATGTTGCGCCGCAAGGCCGTGGGGCAGCCGACAGCCGCTGCATCGCCGGTGCGCAGGAGCCGGAATCCGGCGCTGATCCTGACCGCGCTTGCCGGTCTGCTGCTGCTTGCCTGCATTGCCGCCATCTTTGTCGGCCGCGACATCGATACGGCCTGGGCCATTCATACCGGCGCCACGCTGGACGCCCTGCTGCCGTGGCGGCTGCCCCGGCTGATTGCGGCGCTGTCTGCCGGAACCATGCTGGCGCTTGCCGGCAGCCTGCTGCAACGGCTGACCGGCAATTCCATGGCCAGCCCCGAGGTGCTTGGCGTCAGCGCGGGTACGGCCTTTGGGCTGCTCTGTGTCCTGTTTGTCGTGGCGCAGCCCGATTATATCGGCAGGCTGCTGGGCGGTTTTCTCGGCGCATCCGCCGTGCTTGTGGCGCTGTTTGCCATGAGCTGGCGCAAGGCGCAGTCGGGCAACCAGTTCCTCATTATCGGCGTCTCTCTGAGTGCGTTCCTGACAGCGCTGATTTCAGTCATTCTGGCATCGGGCGATCCGCGCGCCATGTCGCTGATCAGCTGGATGACGGGATCGACCTACAGTGTCACCGGTGCCGCGGCGGTTATTTCGCTGATCTGCGCTGTAGCGGCAATGGCGGTGGTGCCGGTGTTCCTGCGGCCCTTGCAGCATTTTGCGCTGGGCGAAATGTCCGCCCATTCCCATGGCGTCAATGTCAGGACATTCCGCATCCTTATCCTCGGTTTTGCCGCCCTGTTGACGGCCATCGCTACGCTCGTCGTCGGGCCGTTGAGCTTTGTCGGTCTGATGGCGCCGCACCTGGCCCAGCGCATCGGACTGACACGCGGATTTCCGCATCTTCTCGGTACGGCTCTGTTTGGCGCGTTGTTGATGGCGGTCGCGGATTTCATCGGCCGCACGGCCTATTTCCCCTGGCAATTGCCGACGGGATTGATCGCGACGCTGCTGGGCGGTCCGGTGTTTGCGTTGCTGCTCCTGCGCCCGCACAAGGCGGCTAAGCGACTTTGAGCGATTGCTCGCAGTAGCGGTGGGCATCCTTGATCATGAAGTTCACCAGGGTGCGCGAGACGCCCAGTTCTTCCGCAATATCCTTCTGCGGAACACCTTCGATGCGGTGGCGGATGAACGCGTCATGGGTGCGCTTGGGCAGGTCGTTCAATGAGGTCATGACCCGGTTGAGCGCCTCTGTCATCACGATACAATCGAGCGCGTTGACGCAAGGCGCCGGCACGGAATCCACACCGTCCATCGGCATGAGATTCTTCTTCTCGTATTGCCGCTTGCGCGCCTCATCGAGCGCAAGATTATAGACCATGCGGCAGGCATAACCGACCGGGCAATGAATGCAATTTGTCTGCATGGTGCAAGCTTTGACGATGGCGTCATGAAATATATCTTCCGCCTGTGCATGGGAGTGCACTACACTTTCGGCAATAGATATCAGTTTATTTTTATATTTAACCAGTGCATCAATAAGAACATTTTCATCATGAAGACTCTTTTCTTTAGGCATGATCTTTATTCTTTTTTGCATAGGATTGTATTGCCGCTCATGGCAACATGAGATACGGCCAGAAATATTTCGAATTTTGAAATATCCAGCTTTGCAACTATCGCGAGTGCAGCTATACAAGAACATGAGAAAAAGAGTCAAGTTAAAGAAAATACGATTTGGAGAGGCGCCGTGAAAGCGCCGGCAAGCCGGGGATTCGAGGGTGGTTCCGCCCGAAGCGATCAAAAAGAATCTACCGGATATGTCGTTCGGTGCGGTCGACCCGGCTGCATCGGCCTGCTAAGCCAAGCCTGTAGTGAATTGACAGTGGATACCCGATCACCATGAGCCGTCTTGACAGCTTCATCCGCCGCGTGACGGCCCAACGCGATGTTCTCAACCATATCAGCGACACGGTCAGGGAATTGCCGGGGCCGGTGCTGGAGCTGGGTCTCGGCAATGGCCGCACCTACGATCATTTGCGCGAGCGGTTTCCGGATCGGCGGATCATTGCGTTTGATCGGGCATCCCATGCCTACAAGGCTTCCACGCCCGATCCGGAAAACATGGTTATCGGGGAAATCAGGGAAACCGCACAGAGCTTTACCGGCATCGATGCGGCGCTGGTGCATGCGGACATCGGCACGGGCTATCCGGACCAGGATGCCATTACCCAGACATGGCTGCCGCAGCTGGCCGCCGGATTGCTGGCCCGTCACGGTATCGTCGCCAGTGGCCTGGCGCTGGATCATCCCGCGCTCGAACTGCTTCCCTTGCCTGCCAGCGTCAAGCCGGGACGTTACTTCCTTTATCGCCGCCGCTGATCTCGCGTGCCAAAGGGCATGTGCCGCGCGCCCTTTACGCGAAACGAATGCTGCTTTCCTGCGGAACAATGTAGACCCGAAGCGGAAGCGCCCGCCCGCGAATGGCAACATCCCTGACCTCAAGCCCTGCGGTATCGGAAGCGGCGAGGGTGACGACCGGTTCAGAAACCACGAGGGTCACGTCGAATTCCTTCGCAACGGCTTCCAGCCGGCTGGCGACATTAACGGTGTCGCCAATCGCGGTCAGGCTCTTCACCGCCCCGTACCCCATCGCGCCGACAATGGCCGGACCTGTGTGAATGCCGATGGCAACGCGCAGGGGCATGCTCAGCTCACCCGCTAGCTCATCGTTCAGCCGTTCGATTTCCTTGACGATGATTGCAGCCGCCTTCAACGCGTTCTTGCAACCGTCGGCGGCAGAACCCGTCAGGCCAAACAGCGCCATTGCCCCATCGCCGATGAATTTGTCGAGCCGTCCTCCCGAACGCTCGACGGCCTGGCCGACGATGGCGAAGTACCGGTTGAGCAGGAAAACGATATCATAGGGCAGCCGGGCTTCCGTCAGCATGGTGAAACTGCGGATATCGCAAAACAGGATGGCGATTTCGCGCTCCCGTCCGGGGCTCGCCTGCTGGCTGCCTGCCGGTACGATGCTTTCAAGACTGGGCACGAGAAGCGGTGCAACACTGATATTGGCGGTTGGATGCAATTGACAGGCGAGACGCACGCCATAATCCGCCCCGATACGGGTGAGGGTGGTCTGCTCGATCGGTTCGGGCGGAGGCAGCGTCTCGGCGCCCTCCAGAACCTGGACACGGCAGGTTGAACACCGGCCTTTGCCGCCGCAGACCGCGTAATGCGGTATGCCGCCGAGGCGGCTGGCTTCAAGGACGCTGAACCCGAGGGGAACGCGCACGCTTTCGCCATCGGCATAGCGGATTTCAATCTGGGTCGCGCGCTCGCGCCAGCGGCGGCGGATTCGCAACGCGACAACCAGCGCCAGCCCGCCGCCAAAGGCGCCATACAATCCGGTCTTGATCAGAAATTCGTCTTGCTTGACCTCGGCGCGTTCGGCCGGGGAGGCGTAGCGCGTGGCATTGAAGTTCTTGTGACCCTGATAGCCCGACGAAGGGAACGCGCCGTAGCCCGAGGCGGGCGACATGTTGGCGATGGTCCGGCCGGTATTGGCAAAACCAAGCAGGGCGAGCACCGGCAAAAGGATGGCGACGGTCAACAGCACCGGTGCAGCGCTTTGATACCATTGCCGGTAGCGCAGCCAGAAATGGATGCCGATACAGCCGTGGCACCAGATGACGATCAGGGCGAGGGTCTGCTTGACGCCGTTGAAGGGCGAGGTGATCCAGAAACCGCGTATGATCGCTTCGTAGCTGTCGTAGTAGTTGGATATCTCATGGCGGATGCGCGTGCCGACCACGTGGTCGATGATGAGCAGCGGGATCACCAGCCCCAGAATGATCTGCAGCGCTTCACCCACCGGCATGTAGAACGTGCGTCGCAGGTAGAGTGACCGCATCGCGAGCATGACATGCGTGACCGCAGCGCCGTAGAAAAGTGTGGTGCCGACGGGATTGCGCCAAATGGCGAGAAACCATCGGCGCCCTTCCTCGGCGGCGGCAAGCGAGATGAGGTTGAGCGCATGATTGGTCAGATGCAAGGTCAGGAATGTGAGCATGATCAAGCCCGATACCAGCCGCGCCCTGCGCAGGGACCGCTCGGAAAGCATGGGTGCTATCGTTGTTATCGTCATGAATACCGCATCAATTCCCGCATCTTGTCAGCCATATGGGTTCCCCTGTCCTCCGTCGCCGTGCAAAGCTTATGCGAGCCCATCTGATTTGGCGAGCGGGAGGCGAGCGATCAAGCGCAATGATGGCTTTTTGACAAACAATCATGGCGGCACAGATCAAAAGATTGTTAGTGTCAGACGTCAGGAACCGGCTATAGATTTGGCGGAATCGGCAAGCGTTCGCCGAAATGGTTGAAACGATTGTGAAATACTGGATTGCGTGCGCATGCAGGTTGCCTTTTACGCGCCCTTGAAATCACCCAATCACCCGACGCCGTCGGGCGATCGTGAGATGGCTCGGCTGCTCATGTCAGCGCTGCGCAAAGCCGGACACCAGGTCGAAGTCGTGTCGGAGCTGCGCAGCTTCAGCGCATCGCCGGCAATCGAAGAGCGTGAACCCATCGCCGCGGCGGGGCGCGCCGAGGTTGAGCGCCTCGCAGGCCTCTGGCAGACTGGACGAAAACCTGATCTCTGGTTTTGTTATCACCCCTATTACAAGGCGCCGGACCTGATTGGCCCCGTCATGGCAGCGGCGATGGATATTCCCTACATCACCGCGGAAGCATCCTATTCGCCGCGCCGCAATGCGCTTGGCTGGGCCGGGACGCAAATTCTCGTGGCCGAAGCGGTGCGCGCAGCAGCGGTCAACCTGTGTTTTACGCAGCGCGACATGGATGGGCTCGCAAGCAATATTCCCGGCGCGCGCCTTGCCCGGTTGCAACCGTTTATCGATACCGCGCCTTTTCGTGAAAGCAGCATCGGGCATGATCCGCATCGGCTGGTCACCGTGGCGATGATGCGGCGGGGTGACAAGTTCCGCAGCTATGAAATGCTGGCCAAGGCTCTGTCACGGATTGCCGAACGGCCCTGGACCCTGATGATTGCCGGCGACGGTCCGGCCCGCAATGACGTGCAGGCGCTGTTTGCCGCATTCGGTGATCGCATTCAATGGCTCGGACAGCGGAACGCCGGTGACATTGCCGCGTTGTTGGGTCAGGGTGGTACCTATGTCTGGCCCGGTTGCGGCGAAGCCTACGGCATCGCCTATCTTGAGGCACAGGCAGCGGGTTTGCCGGTTGTTGCGCAGGCAACGGCTGGCGTTCCTGAAGTGGTCGAGGATGGTGTGACCGGTTTCCTGACGCGGGACGATGATGTGCCGGCTTACGCCGCCGCCATCGCCAGCCTTTTGGATGACAATGATCTGCGGCAGTCCATGGGTGCGCGGGCGCGGCGGTTTGTTCTGGAGGAGCGATCGCTGGAGAATGCGGTACGACAACTGGATGCTGCGCTGACACAATTCATGGGACGGAGCCGATGACGGAAGACCCAATCTGGCAGCCTCTGCAGGCGGAACTCGCGCGCTGGATCCATGCCAGCCGCAGTGCAAAATTCTGGTTGCGCGATGACGATGCAGTCGAGCCGACCGCCGCGCTGGACCGCCTCATCGGGCTGGCCAACGATTTTGATGCGCCGGTGACGCTCGCGGTGATACCAGCCCATACCGGCGAGGCGCTGGCGGAGCGCCTTGCGGCGGAGCGCCGGATCTGCGTGGCGGTTCACGGCTGGTCGCATGAAAACCATGCGCCGAAGGACCGGAAGAAGCAGGAGCTCGGCCCTGACCGGCCTCAGGAGTTGGTGCTGCGGCAATTGCGCGAGGGATGCGTGCTGCTCGCCAGACTTTATCCCGATCGGTTTGTGCCCGTTCTCGTGCCGCCCTGGAACCGGATCGATGCGGCACTCCTGCCCTATCTCAACGCTTGCGGGTTCAAGGCGCTCTCGGTGTTTGGCCCGGCCAAGCCGGTGGAAACGTCGGTGCCGCACATCAACACCCATGTCGATCTGATGGACTGGCACGGCACGCGCGGCTGCCGCGACCACGCGGAACTGGTCGGCGCCATCGTGGAACAGCTGCGGCTGCGGTTTGACGGAAGCGGTGAGCCAATCGGGATTCTGACCCATCATCTTGTTCACGACGAGTCGGCATGGGTCTTCCTGACCAAGCTCTTTCAGGTCGTTGCACGAACACCGGGCGGGCGCTGGCTCTCTATTGCCGATCTGATGAAGAGCCAGAAGCCGGGGGGTTAGAGATCGATGACCTGGCCATCGCGGGCGGCAAATGTCCCGCTGAAGCGCTCTCTGGCCAATGTCTCGAATGCGTCGATCTCGTCATCGGTGCGCGAGGGGGCGTGATGGAAGAGCGCCAGTTTGCCGATCTTGCCGGCCGCCGCCAGCTTGACACCGTGCTGCCATGTGGAATGGCCATAGCCGAAGCGGCGCGGCATCTCGTCTTCCGTGTAGGTACAGTCGTAGACGACGAGATCGGCGCCATCGATCAGGCGCAGCACGGCCGGGTCAAGGATACCGGCTTCGTGTTCCGTGTCGTAAATGAGCGCGAGCACCTTGCCCGCCCATTCGATGCGGTAGCCGATACAGCCGCCGGGATGGTTCAGGCTGTCGGTCCGGATAGTGACGCCCTCGCGCGGTGTCAGCACATCGCCGGAGCGGAAATCGCGAAAGCCGAGACTTGCCTTGCAAATATCCGGCTCGACGGGGAACCAGGGCGGCCGCATGAACTGGCGGACCATTTCCCGGGTGGTCATGATCCCCGCCAGGTGGCCGGACCAGAGCCGTACATTCATCATCGGATTGTAGAGGGGGGCAAAATACGGCAGACCGATAATGTGATCATAATGGCTGTGGGTGAAAATGATATCGATCTGGTCCACGCCTTCCACCGACAGGGCATCACCTGCCTGACGCAGGCCGGAGCCCCCGTCAAAGATCATTCTATGTTCACCGCAACGCACTTCGATACATGACGTGTTTCCGCCATAGCGTTCAAATTCGGGGCCGGAAACTGGTACGCTGCCACGCGTTCCCCAGAATTTCACCCGAAATATATCTTCACTCATACGTTTCTCACACCCAATTCCCCGTTTTTTTGGTCATCGTAACCAAACTGCAGACGTTATGCGAGGCTTGGATTTTGTTTTATTGGCTAAGTGCGCAATAAAAGTCTGCCATTCAGCATATGTAGGCGATAGCGATTTGTTTTTTAAGCTTTATGACAATCGCTGATACAAATGTATAAAATCATCGGAACCTCTGATTCATGTCCTCATCCGCATTTCCGCCTGTCGCCATCATCGCAGATGCCCATTTTCATGATCTTTACGGCGATTATGATTTTGCCGGGGTAGAGGCCGGCGGCCGGCGCATGACAGCGCGGCGCCTGACGGATACGGTGCGCTCCACCCGGGTTTTCAACGAAAGCTATTTTGCCCTGCGCACGGCTCTGGACGAGGTCGTGCAACGGGGAATCAAGCAGGTCGTGCTGCTCGGGGACTATTCCGATGACGGGCAGGTTGCGACGCTGAGCGCGCTGCGGCAATTGCTGGACGGCTACACCGAGGCGCATGGGCTGGTCTTTACCGCTACCCCGGGAAACCACGACATATTCGGCCCCGAAGGGCGGCATCATGCCAAGCGCCTGCTCAATCCCGACGGCACGTACACCATCGTCGCCAGTGACAGCGCATTCATTGACGAGGATGCGGACGGGATGGTCGTAACGGACAAGATGTTCTGCGCAGGCTATCCCGAGGGATTGCGGGCTCTGCCGGATCTCGGGTTCTTTCGTCGCGCGGACGATCTGCACTGGGAAACGCCCTTCGGGCCGGACGATGCGCCGGAACAGCGGCTCTATCCGGTGCGCTCGGCCGACGGCACCAACGAATACCACCTGATGGATGCATCCTATCTTGCCGAGCCGGTGGCGGGCCTCTGGCTGTTGATGATCGACGCCAATGTTTTCGAACCGCGTGACGGGGATTTCGAGCGCGGCAGTTCCGGCGCATTCATCGACAGCACCAATGCCGGCTGGAATGGCATGCTGCGGCACAAGCGGTTTGTCATCGAATGGATCAAGGACGTCACGAGGCGGGCGGAGCTGGAAGGTAAGAAGCTGCTTACATTCTCGCATTATCCGATGCTGGATATCCTCGATGGCACGCATGACGATGAAAGGCAGGTCATCGGCAACACGGGCTCGGTCAAGCGGATGCCGCTGCCGGATGTTGCCGCCGCGATGATGGATGCAGGCGTCCGGATTCACTTCAGCGGTCACCTGCATGTCAATGATACCGCGAGGGTTGCGCAGGATGCGTCCTGGCTGATCAATATCGGTGTGCCGTCACTGGTGGCATTTCCGCCCGCGTTCAAGGTCGTCACCTTCGAGACGCAAACCCTCAATGTTGAAACCGTCGGGATTGACCGACAGGCGATCGATCCGCGCCTGAACGCCCTGTACCGGACCGAAATCGATCTGACCGGCAAGAAGATCGGAAAGATGCTCGATGCCGCGGATTACGGGGCCTTCATCTGCGAACACGTCGATCAGCTGGTCGTGCACCGGTACCTGCGGCGCGAGTGGCCCAAGGACCTGGCGCGGGTTCTGCCGCTGCTCACTATTGGTGACCTGCTCACACTCAGCCTGTTGGACCAGCCTGTGGATATGGATGCGACCATCATCCTTGTCCATGCTGAGCGCGGGCGCGCCGAGACCAAAGCCAGGCTGGATGCCTTGCTGGCGGGCAGGGAGGTTGCCCTCGAATCTTTCGACGGGATCACCGTGCAGGAATTTCTGGGTGACTGGTACCGCCTCAGAATGGGCAGCGAAATGGCGCTCGATCGCATATCAGCGGGAAGACTGGCCATCTATCACATCCTGATCGATGTTTTTGCCGTGTCCGATGCATTGGAAATGGGCGGCGCGCAGGAGCAGTTTGCCCGGATTGTGCGCATGATGGGCTGCTATCTCCAAGGATTGCCGTCGCGCCATTTCAAGATCGATCTTGCCACCGGCAGTATCGAAAAAGTCTGATAGTTTGAAAAATGCCGGTCAGTGCTTGCTGCGCTCTTCCGAGAGCTCCGCTGTGGTATGGCTGAGCCGGCTGGCGAGAACCCGCATGATTTCGATGGTCATCTCTGGATAGTCGCTCAGCAGCTTGAGAAAATGCTCCTTGCTGATGCGCAGGGCTTCAAGCGGGGTTGAGGCCGTAACCGTGGCCGTGCGCAGGACATCGCAAAGGATCGCGATCTCGCCGACGATGGAATCGTGCTCGACTTCGGCAACCTTAATCTGTCCGTTGGGCGTATCGACGCTGACCTCGGCCGTACCCGACAGAATAACGTAGGCGGCATCGCCCATGTCGCCTTGCCGGAACAAAGCCTGATCGGCGCGATAGCTGACGCGATCTGACGTAAAGGCCAGAAGCTTGAGCTTCGCTGGCGCCACACCAGAAAACAGCGGAATCCGCCGCAACATTTCGACTTCGTCTTTCAGAAGCATGAACGTCCAATACCCCCAAGTGCCACTCTACCCGGACATAGAGTATTACGATACCAGCTCTTTGAATATACCGTTTTTCTCCAAAAGAGTCGCGTGCGTTCCATCTTCAACCAAAGCCCCGCGATCGAATACAAGGACGCGATCGAACAGGTTTGCCAGTGAAGAATTAGCCAGCACCCAGATAATCGCGGGTGCGTGACCTTCCTCATGCAGATCCTGCATGATATTGCGCGTGATCTGATCCTGGACACGCTGGTCGAGTGCAGGCAGCGGGCGATTGAAAATCACATAGTCGGACCGCTTGAGCAGAGCCCTGGCGACATTCAGCTTCTGCCTTTGCACATTGGTGATGCGTTTGCCGCCTGATCCGACGTCGAAATCAAGGCCGATGGACAAGACGCTGTCGTAAAGCCCGAGTTCGTCAAAGAGATTGCGCAGGATGACGCGAATTCGATCCGGTCCATCGGCCTGCGCGTATCCGATCCTTCCGAACAGAACATTGTCCATCAGGTTAGCCGAAGTAATGAAGTTCTTGGGATCGTAGCGTTCAATGACGGCCTTGAGATCATCCGGCAAATTCTTGTGGAAGCGAAGCCGTGCCTCGACAATTTTTGCCATGAGTTCATCGGTCAACAGACCGAAGCGGTGCCGCGGCTCGATGTAAGCAAAACTCAGACGGATGATATTCGATCGTTCGTCGGGCGAGGCGGCGTCAAAATCGCGTCCCTGCAGCTTCTGCAGCAGCAATTGATAGGCCGGAATATCGTCCGCCGTCATAAAGGTCAGCTGCTGGAAGAACGGATGGTCCGGCGGCAGGTCCTCGAACAGTTCGATGGCGTTGGCCGCAATTTCCAGACCCATCTTGTACAGATCGACATTGAGGCCGCTCTCGCGCAGGATCGAGCGGAAATAGGGATGGGCGGCCAGTCGAAGATTGGTCATCATCGGCCGCTTCACCGTGCCGAAGAGGAGATTTTCACCGATGGTTGCCTGCGGATTATAGACCTTCGGTTCAAACGGAACGACCAGCCCGTCAAGGTTCTCGTCCTGGAGGGTTTTGCGCAGGGCCTGCCGCAGTTCGACGATGCGGCTCGTCAGGTCGGAATGGGTTGCGGTGTCCACCTGCGAGCGAAGCGCCAGATCGACAATGTCCTGCGAGATCATGACCGCTTCAAGCACCGGCCGCACGACCGTGAAAAGATCCTGGGGTCCCGTGACACCGGCAGATTGGTAGTCGACCCAGTCGCTGTTGAGATCAAGGTCCGGGTTGCCGGCAAGCCGCGCTTCGTTGATGTTCCATTTGTATTTGGCGGACTTGGTCCCGTCATATTCGACTTTGGTCAGGGGCGCATGCTTGAGGCCATAGAGAAGGTTGTCGCGCAGCGTTCCGTGGAAGAAATAGGCGTCGGAGGCGGCATAGGCGATGCGCCGCCCGGTGATCGATTCCGGCAGCTCGAGAATATCGGTGCCGTCAATGGTGATACGGCCGGAATCGGGCCAGATCAGGCGGCCGAAGGCTTCCGCCATCGCCTCACCGCCGCCGCCGCTTGCACCGACGATGGCCACCGTCTCGCCCAGTTTGATCTCGAGCGAGACGTGCTCGACGAGGCGCGCGCCGCTATCGTCGGACAGGGTCAGGTTCACCGCATTCAGCGAATGTTCCAGTTTTCCCACCGGTTCGCGCACAACCGCCTGGATATGCGGATCGACCAGCATATCGACATTGAACTGCTCGACGACCTGCGCATATTTCACCTGTACATCCTGGCGCGACTGATCCCAGTCGATCAGTTCCTTCAGCGGTCCGGGCAAATCCTTATAGGCATTGATGACCGCAACCAGCTGGCCGATATCCAGCCGTCCCTGCAGGGCGAGAACGCCGCCAATGGAATAGAACAGGAAGGGCGTGATCTGTGCGAGGAAGTTGTTGATGAACTTGACCAGGAATTTCCACTGGTAAAGATCGTAACGGATGGAGAAGATCAGCCCCAGACGCGCCGCAATATCCGCGCGTTCATAATTGGACGTGTCGTTGCCGTGAATGGTGCCGATACCATCGACGATCTCACCGACGCGGCCCGAAAGTTCGCGTGCCGTCAACTGACGCTGCCGCCCAAGCTCCAGCAAGCGTTTGCGCATGCGCGGAATGACGACGCCCTGCACCGCAACAATCCCGGCGGCAATCATGCCAAGCCAGAAATTCTGCAGAATGATGAAGACAAGCGCCGTGATGGCCTGTCCGCCGAGGAGGGCTGGCTGAACGAACGCATCGCCGGTGAAACCGCCCATCGGCTCCACCTCATCCTTGATCATCGTTGCAATTTCGGCCGATTTCACCCTTTTGAACTGGCTCGGGGGAAACCGCAGAACGCGATCGATCAATTCAAAGCGGATACGGCGCAACATGCGCTCGCCCAGCCGGCCCTTATAGGTGTTGATGTAGAGCTTGAAGAGGCCGTTGATCACCACAAGCAGCAGAAACACCAGGCTCAGCGCCATCAGCATTTCGAAGCGCGTCAGCTGGAGCCCTTTGAAGAACATCACCTTGCCGAAATAAGGCAGCGTATACTGGATGCGCATGAAGGTCTGCGTTGCGCCTTCGACTTCGAATCCGGTGCCCTGTATGGGGCCGTTGACAATCTGTTTCGGCAAATCGAACGACAGGAAATACGGGATCATCGAGGCCGCAACGACCATCAATATCCATATTTGCTGGAACCGTGTGTTCGACCAGATATAGCGCGTTAAACTTTTTTCCATGGGTAACCGTAAGCTGTCAAATAAGCTGAATTCTGAACAATTCGAATAGGTTGTATTCCGGTGAGAGCCTCCTTTTGAAACCGTTCGGTGCAATGACATGGAGGGCAAAAATGGATGGTAGTGTCTATATCTTCCGGGATTGGCAGGAATCCCCCGAACCTTTCAACTGTTCAGTTTACAACACAGGGTAGCCGAACGCTATATGGTCACGCCCAATTGTATGGATATCCGGAGCTGGGGCACGGACGTTTTTCAGTCCCCGCTTTGCACGGCGGAAATGTCTCCGTTTACGGCTTGTCCCGCGATGCCCGATAAGCAGCCATGAAGCGGGGAGCCGCTTCTGCAACGGCGCTCAGCGAATAGCCGCCCTCCTGCACGATAACCGCAGGCAGGTTGACAGCCCCCCACAGAGCGCCGATTTCCGCATAGGCGTCCGTGGTCACCTTCAGGCGTGAGAGCGGGTCGTCGTGGTGGGCGTCCCAACCCGCCGATATCACCAGCGCCGTCGATCCATGCGCGGCCACGGCGGTGGCAAGCCGACGGTTGGCGTCGATAAATGCGGCATCGCCGCTGCCTTCGGACAGAGGCAGGTTGAGATTGGCACCCTGGCCCGCGCCTGCTCCCGTTTCATCGGCATAGCCGCTGTAGTGCGGATAGTAGTTGGATGGATCGGTGTGGGTGGAGCCGAAGAACACGTCGTCACGGGTGTAGAAAATGGCCTGGGTGCCATCGCCGTGATGGGTGTCGAAATCGATGATGGCAACGCGATCATGGCGCTTGCGCAGATGCTGGGCGACAATGGCTGCATTGTTGAAATAGCAGAAGCCCGCGGCGCGGTCCGCATAGGCGTGATGGCCGGGCGGGCGGCAAAGGGCGAATGAATGGCGCGCGCCATTCAGGACGGCATCGGCGGCGGCAATGGCCGTCTGGGCCGAGGCATAGGCAGCCGCGTAGGTGTGCTCCATCATCGCGCAGGACAGGCCGTTGATGTACCAGCCCGCCTGGCCCAGAATGCCTGTCGGGCGCGGACGTGCGCGCGCGCCGAAATCCGAGCCAGCACCCTGATAGGAATTCACATTGGGCAGAACTTCGGGCCCGTGGTTGGGCAGTTGCATGAACCTGTCATAGGCGGTTTGCAGGAATGCGACGTAGTGATCGGCATGCACGGCAAGGATGGGATCGAGCCCCGCATCGCCCGGCTCTTCCTGCGCCAATCCAAGTTCGGCCAGAGCATCGATCAGGGTATGGGCGCGTGCCGGGTTCTCAAGTGGGTCGGTGATCCGGCCATTGATCATGTATTGCTTGGGTTGATGGGCCATCTGCCGTCTGTCAAAGAACAGTTTCATGCGTTCCGTCGCTTTGTCGCGGTGAGTCGTAGCGAAACCTTATTCGCTGCCGCAGGCAATGCAATCCGGGAAGTCCTGCTGCAACCGAACCGCCCCGCCCTGATTGGTATTTCACGGGGCTTTGCTTTTACTGATCATGCTTAACCGGAACTTAACGGGCTCATCCTAAGGTAGAGATAAGGGGCGGGGTCCCCAGAGTTAATCACCTTGGGGATTGATAATGCGTTATACGAAAACGTTCCTTTCTGCTGCCTCTTTCTTCTCTCTGCTTGGCAGTCATGTTCTTGCGGCTGATCTTGGTCCGGCGACTTTTCCGGAACGGGCGCCGTATATGCCGGTTGAGACTGCATCAGGCTGGTATCTGCGCGGCGACGTTGCCTACAATTTTTCGTCGACGGTCAAGGCTCATGTTGATTATCCCGGCGGCAGCACGCCGAGCGAATATGAGTTGAAGCGGGGCTTCTCGCCCTTCATCGGCGTGGGTTATCAGTTCAATAACTACCTGCGTGCGGACGCAACCGTCGGTTACAGTCAGCGCGACAGCAACTACTATGAAACGACGACGGATCTGTGGGAAGCCATGGCGAACGCCTATGTCGACCTTGGCAATTACTACGGAATTACACCCTATGTGGGCGGCGGCATCGGCTTTGCCAATGTCAATTACGACTATCAGGGTCCCGTCGACGCGCGGCTTAAATCTGGCGGCACAAACCGTTTTGAATGGGCGCTCATGGCCGGTATTGCAGTTGATATAACCCCGCGCCTCAAGCTGGATCTGGGCTATCGCTATGCGGATATCGGCGGTAAGGACCTGTATCAGAATGGCGATGTGACCATCCGCGACGATGGCATCAAAACCCATCAGATCCGGGCGGGTGTTCGTTTCAACACCTGGTGATCCGCACTGGCATGCCGGTTTGCCACCGCTTTCCGGGACAGCAGACAGGAAACCAATGTTCTCGCGCTTTCATCATGTTGCCGTCATTTGCAGTGACTATGATCGCTCGAAGCAGTTTTATACCGAGACGCTCGGCTACGGGATCATTGCTGAAAACTGGCGCCCGGACAGCCAGTCATGGAAGTGCGACCTGAGATCCGGCGATACCCAGATCGAACTGTTTCACTTTCCGCATTCTCCCGCGCGTCCGTCGCGCCCCGAAGCCTGCGGGCTGCGGCACCTGGCGTTTGCCGTCACCTCCGTGGAGGACACGCTGGCCTGGCTGCATGCGCGGGGCGTTGCAACCGAACCGGTGCGGATTGATCCCTATACCAAGCGCGCATTCGCCTTCTTCGCCGATCCGGATGGACTTCCCATAGAAGTTTATGAGGTGGGTCAGGAGCAGGATCCGGAAGTCAAGGAAGGTGCGTAAACCTCTGTGATATCCAGTCAATGAACACGCGCACTCTTGGCGAAAGCTGGCGGTTGCGCGGATAGAGCAGGGAAACCGGGGTCGGTGAGAGCGGGAAATCAGGCAGAACATGGACAAGCGTGCCTGCGGCCAGGTCGGCTTCGGCGTGATAGCGCGGGATTTGGATCAGTCCGAGCCCCAGTCTTGCGGTCGTGACATAGCTCTCCGCCGCATTGACCCAAACGGGTGCCGGCAGGGTGATTGTGCGAATGGTGCCTTTTACGAGGAACTCAAGCGGCAGGATCGTGCCTGTCGCGGTTGAACGAAAGCCAACCATCTGATGCCCGGCGAGTTCATCCGGATGCTGCGGCATGCCGAACCGCTCGATGTAGCCGGGTGAGGCCAGCGTGATCTCGTCGAGCATGCCCACGCGCTTGGCGATCATATCGCTGTCGGCGAGATCGCCGACGCGCAGCACGCAATCGACACCCTCACGCACGAGATCAACGAGACGATCCCCTTCACTCATATAAAACTGTATCCCGGGATAGGTCTGCAGGAATGCCGGCAGTCCGGGCAGAAGGAAGTGCCGGGCCAGCGTACCGTGCACATCCACCCGCAGCGGCCCTTTCGGTTTTGCCCCGGCAAACGCACCTTCGGCGTCCTCAATGTCAGCCAGAATGGCGAGACACCGCTGGTAATAGGCCTCGCCATCCAGCGTCGGGCTGACATGCCGGGTGGTCCGTTGCAACAGGCCGGTGCCCAGCCGCGCTTCCAGCTGTTGCACCGCATTGGTCACGGTCGAACGCGGCAAGCCGATGTCTTCCGCCGCCAGCGTGAAACTGCGGCGCTCGACGACGCGGGCAAAAACCCGCATGGCATCCAATGTGTCCATTGTTCTCAATTCTCGAATAGTGATGCCAGTTATCGCATGATTATCCCGAAAAACAAATGATGCATAGTGCCTTCATCAACAGCGCTGCGGCGCAGAGATGAAGGAGAAAGACCATGACACAAGCCAAAAAGAAGATCGCAATCGTCACCGGCGCATCGCGCGGGATCGGTGCAGCCATCGCCCGGCGCCTGGCGTCGGATGATTTTATAGTCGTCATCAATTATTCCGGCGACGCTGCGCCAGCTGAAGAACTGGCCCGCCGGATCGAAGCGAGCGGCGGCAGGGCTTTGACCGCCAAGGCCGACGTCAGCGATGCGCAGGCCGTTGCGCGCATGTTCGATGCGGCCGAGGCGGCCTTCGGCGGTGTCGATGTGCTCGTCAACAATGCCGGTATTCTCAAGACGCTTCCGCTCGCCGAAACCAGCGATGCGGAGTTTGACCGCCATTTCGCCATCAACGTCAAGGGAACGTTCAATACCCTGCGCGAAGCCGCCAGGCGGTTGAATGATGGCGGCCGGATCGTCAATTTCTCCAGCACCACCCTCGCGCTGAACATGCCGGGTTATGCCGTTTACAACGGCACCAAGGCTGCCGTCGAAGCGTTCACCCGCGTCTTTGCCAAGGAACTGCGCGGCCGCAGCATCACCGTCAATGCCGTGGCTCCCGGACCCGTCGCCACCGACCTGTTCCTGAATGGCAAGAGCGATGAGCTTGTCGCGCAGTTTGCCAAGATGCCGCCGCTCGAGCGGCTGGGCCAGCCGGATGACATCGCCAGCATTGTTGCCTTTCTTGCCGGCCCCGATGCCGGCTGGATCAATGGGCAGATCCTGCGCGCCAATGGCGGCGTCGCCTGACCGGTATCTCCTGCCAACAACCGTCACGAAACAAGACGGACCATGATCATGAACAAGCAAATTATCGTCGTCACCGGCGTTGCCGGCCAGGTCCGCCCCGGTCGATCCGGTAGGCATCCTTTCGCCGCGGCCCGGCCAGACACCACGCGGATGTTGCCAGACGGCCCCAGCTTGCCCGAACCGCCGATCTTTGGCCTGTCCAGTGCGAAATTGGGCTATGTTCGGCGCAATCTAGCTTGTATGGGTTGGAGCCGGGCCAACCGTGCCTGGACGGAGCGGGAATTCATAAAAACCGAAGGGCGGACGTGCATCACGAAGTTTCCTTAATTGCCACTGTGGCTGTCAGTTTTGTTTTTGCGGCCGTGTGCGGTTATCTCGCGGATCGTCTGCGTCTGCCGCCGCTGGTCGGTTATCTCGTCGCCGGAATTTTGATGGGGCCCATTACACCGGGCTTCATCGCCGACGCTGCGCTTGCATCGCAGCTTGCCGAGATGGGTGTCATCCTTCTGATGTTCGGTGTCGGCCTGCATTTCTCCGCCTCCGAATTGCTGGCTGTCCGCGGTATCGCCGTGCCCGGTGCGGTTGCACAGATCGTGTTGGCGACCGCGCTTGGTGTCGGCCTCGCCTCGCTGTGGGGATGGGGGATCGGTGCCGGGCTGGTTTTGGGTCTGAGCCTTTCGGTTGCCAGCACGGTCGTGCTTCTGAAGGCGCTGGAAGAGCGCAATCTCGTCAACTCCGCCAATGGGCGCGTCGCCGTCGGCTGGCTCATCGTGGAAGATCTGGCGATGGTGCTGGCGCTGGTGCTCCTGCCGGCCCTCGCAGAAATTCTGGGTGCGCATGCCGGCGGTGCGGCCGGACAGGCCGCTGCGGGCGGAATGCCGCTGGTGCTGACCATTGCGATCACCCTGCTCAAGGTCGGGGCCTTCGCCGTCATGGCGATCTTCCTGGGCCCGAAGGTCGTGCCGTGGCTGCTGACCCTGGTGGCGCGGACGGGATCGCAGGAGTTGTTCACCCTCTCGGTTCTTGCCATTGCGCTCGGTATTGCGTTCGGAGCGACGGAGATCTTTGGCGTGTCCTTCGCGCTGGGCGCGTTCTTTGCTGGCGTCGTGATGAGTGAGTCGAATCTCAGTCACAGGGCCGCGGCGGACTCGCTGCCGCTGCAGAATGCATTCTCGGTGCTGTTTTTCATTTCCGTGGGCATGCTGTTCGACCCGTCGATCCTGCTGCGCGAACCCATGGCTGTGCTGGGTGCGCTCGCGCTGATTATTTTCGGCAAATCGCTGATTGCCTTCTGCATCGTGCTTTTGCTGCGTTTCCCCGTGGGCATGGGCCTGACGGTTGCGGCCAGCCTGGCGCAGATCGGTGAATTCTCCTTCATTCTCGCCGGTCTCGGTGTGACGCTCGGCCTGCTGCCACGGGAAGGCCAGGACATTATCCTGGCCGGCGCAATCCTCTCGATCACCATCAATCCGCTGGTGTTTCTGGCCGCCGAGGGCGTGGAGAACAGCATCCACCGCCGGTGGCCGGTGTTTTTTGCCGGCTACGGCAAACGGCGGGAGGAAGCGCTGGCGCGTGAACTCGGCGATATCCGGGCGATCAACGAGGAGCGCAACCGGCAGCACCAGCTCAAGATGCAGCAGCTGATCGACACTTTCCCGTTGTTTGCGCAAGTGGATGAGCACGCACAGGAGGAACTCCTGCTGCTGTTCAAACCCAAATCCGCATCCCCCGGCGAACGGATCATCCGGATCGGCGATCGCGGCGATGGGATGTATTTCATTGCGTCGGGCGCGGTGGAGGTCCAGCTCGACAGCGAACCGGTGCGGCTTGAGCCCGGAGCATTCTTTGGGGAAATGGCGCTGCTGAGCGGCGGACGGCGCACGGCGGATGTCGTCGCCATCGATTTCTGCGAGTTTCTTGTGCTTGATCGCCGTGATTTCAACGTCTTCATGTCGCGGCATCCGACCCTGCGGGCGGCGGTCAGCAACATGGCGCGGGAAAGGGCGGAAATGAACACCTTGCGGCGCAATCCGGACCGGACCTCCGGCGCTGCCTGAGCAGGGTTTCCGTTGGGGTTATTGCTTCATCAGGCCGGCGCGCCAGGCCAGGGCGACCGCCTGGGTGCGGTCGGTCAGGTCCAGCTTTGACATGATGCTTCCCAGATGAGCCTTCACTGTCTTTTCAGTGATGTTGAGCTGGGCGGCGATCCTTGCATTGCTGCCGCCTTCGGCCAGGCAGCGCAGAACTTCAAGCTCGCGGGCCGTGAGGTCCTCGAACTGGCGCGGCTGCGGGTTGCGGATCGAATTGAGAAGGCGCTGCGCCACGAGGGGGTGCAGTGTCGGCGTCCCCTTGCTGGCCGCATGAATCGCATTCATCAAATGTTCGCCGCGCATGGATTTCAGCAGGAACGAATGGGCCCCCGCCTCGATAGCCTTGAAAGCCAGCCGGTCGTCGTCACTGGATGTCAAAATCATGATGTGGGTTTCGGGGCTCGCCTTGCGGATGAGGCCGATCATGGCTTCCGCAGCGTCGCCCATTCCCGGCATCATCAGATCCAGCAGGAGAACGTCGGGGCGGTGTTCGCGCACCATCAAGATGGCGGTCTCGCCGTTTTCGGCCTCCGCAAGGACGGTGAAACCGGGATCGATGCGCAGCAGCCCGCGAATACCTTCGCGTACCACGGCATGATCATCGGCAATGACTATTGTTGTGCTCATGATTGCCCCGCCACGGGTAGCTTGAACGACACATCGATGGATGTGCCGGTTGATTCCGATTGGATTGTTATAATGCCGCCCGGCAATGTGTTCGCACGCCAGCGCATGTTCGACAATCCCATGCCAAAGGGAGCCTTGCCGATATCGAAACCCTGGCCGTCATCGGCAATGCTCCAGTGCCAGCGGGCACCGGGCTTGCAGTCGATGCGAATGGTGCGGCACTGCGCATGGCGCAGGGCGTTTGCCACGGCTTCGTGGGTGATCATGAGCAATTCCTGGGCTATTTCCGGGACGCCGTCAAAAGTGGAGCGGGCGCCTTCAGGCCAATTGATCGACCATTGTACGCCTGACCCCGCCAGCAGATCGCGGACACTGCGCAGCAATGTTTCATACAGGCCGTAATCGGCAATCGCGGGCAGGTTGAAGCCGGAAACCACGTTTTCCAGGTCCTGCTGCAAATGATCGGCCAGACGCCGGGCCGATTCCACCGTCGGCAGCAGCGGCGCGTGCCCCTGCGCCTCATATTCCAGTTCGGTGAGCTTCAGACCAAGCACAAAACTGCGCTGCTTGGCGGTGTCATGCAGGTCGCGCGCGATGCGGTTGCGTTCCACCGATATGGCCAGCGCCTTCTGCGTATCAAAGCTCTTGGATATTGCATCCGCCATGCTGTTGAAGCGTTGCATCAGGCGCCCGAATTCGTCTCTTGAACCGTCCTTGATGCGGGCCCGCAGATCGCCTGCGGCCCATTGGTCCGCGGCGTTTGTCGCCCGCTTGATTCGCCGGAACAGCCGCCAGACAAACAGGGCTGCAACACTCGCCCCCATCGAATTGATCAGAATGAACGTGCGGATATAGTCATAAACGGTGGCATCGAGCACTTCGTCGTAAAGCTCCCATTGCGACCAGTAATGAAGCCCGATCAATGCCTGGGTGTTGTTGGCCAGCGGCAGTGCTACCCGCTTGACCATGGCCCAGTCGTCATTGTCCCTTTGAATGAAATTCGGCTGTTCGGCATGCACCGCCGCGCTCAGCGCCTTGCCGAGCAGGGGTGTCGCGTCCGGCTGGGTGGCACATACCACGCCGTTATCATCAATGATCCGGACCTGCATCCGGCCGCTATGAAAAAACGAAAACATGATGCCGAAATCGGATACCCGCGTGACACCGGATCGCACCACATTCCAGAATATCTTGCTGGCCAGAACGGTGCAGGCTTCCTTGTCGCGCGGATCGGTGCCTGACGCCAGAGCGGTCAGCTGTTGTTGATCGAGGCCATTGAAGAAGCCCCGGATGCTGCTCTCGTAGCGGCCGGAGGAAAACTGGCTCATGAGGATACTGACGAGGAAAAGCGCGCCGAAGCCGACGATCATGAACATCAGCACCAGTTTGACGAACAGACCACGCAAACGAAGAGCATGCAAAAAACTCACGTTTTCATTCCTCGCCGGTTATTTAAGCCGACGTCTCACTGGCCGGTTCCTTGTTCCATACCACTCGGCGGAGCGAATGCCACCCTTGCTCTTGTAGCGGGGCTTCGGCGTTGTGCGTTGACTCTCAGGCAATCGATAGGACGGATGGGTGCGCATTGACGCTGATTCCGTCTGATTGGCGGATTCATCCTGTCGCGCGGCTGTCCCTTTTCTCCATCCGCCTGCAAAATTCAACAGGATCATCACTCTGTCGCGCAAAGCGTTCCAGAAATCAGACGAGAGAAGGGGTATCAGCACGAGGCCAAGCAGAAGCGACAGGGCAAAATATTCAATGGAAAGCAACTGTATCTGATAACGCATGATCATGCGGCCGTCGCTGATGCGTGGCCAGGAACATCGGGTTCAACCTGCGGTGCGAGCCACGTCTGGTTTGGTCTGAACATAGCTGTCTCTTCCAGTTATCACGCTTTCGTGAAGCGTTGGGCCGGAAAGTACCCCTGTTCCATTGTTGGTGCATCGGGCGAAGGTCAGGCTCGTACGTACGACTAAAGTCGTAGATGGTTAACCCGCCATGCGCGAAGAACACGCATGGCGGGCATTGTCGGGGAAATGGCTGGCGCAGATGCTATCAGGCGCCGCCGAGACCCAAGGCAGCGCGCAGCTCTGCCTTCGCAGGCTCGTATTCGGCCTTGAAGTCATCATGCTTCATGATTGTCGCGGCAATGACGCTGCCGGAAATGCGGCCCATTTCCACGTCGGAACGGTAGTGAATGCCGCCGACGATGCGGTTATTGCCGTATTCCCAGGCACGGGCCATGATTTCCGCTTTCTTTTCCGGGACCATGTTGGACAGAACAATGCCCATCAGCGTGCCAACGGTTGTGTGACCGGACGGCCAGGCACCGGAATTGGAAGGCTTGACGGCAGGCTTGACGAGTTCGCTCAGCTGATGCGGGCGCGGGCGCTTGAAGACGTCCTTTGCCGGATCAACGACAGCGCCTTCGGTTTCAACAACCCGGTCGAAAAAGGCAGCAAGCTTCGGCAGTTTGTCCTTGTTGAAATCCGGACCCAGAACGTCGGCGAAACGCCAGACATTTTCTTCGGCATCGGCCTGGGCGCGGGCAACCATCTCCGGTGTCCGCGTCACTTGCAAGGTAAGAACTTCGCCGATTTCTGCCTTGGTCTGTGCCGAATCATTGGCGGGAGGCGGAGGCAAAATGGTCAGGAGGTCGATTTCCTTACTATCGCTGAAAGGCTTGACCTCGCCGGCATAGGCGGCGGTAAGGCCGACAAAAGCAAACGCTGTCAGCAGACTGAGCAATCTACGCATAAAATGGTCCTCGTTAGGGTGATGGTCGCCATGCGATCATGCGCCCGTTGGATGTCACGTTTGTGACACAATGGGACCATTGAAGGCGTTGTTGCACGGCAAAGGTCGGGATGAAGCCGAGGTGGCAAGAAGACGCACGGCCACGCAGCGTCTTTCCGTTGTGCCGCCTGCCTGTGAAATATATTGAGGGCGGGGAGCTGCCAGATCGGACGCCATGTTTCAATCCATCCACACCATCATGCAACATCCCGCATGGCCCGGCCGGACGGCCTGGGTATTTGCGCTGAGAACGAATGTCGCGGCGCTCTTTGCCCTCACGGCAGCCTTTGCGTTGAACCTGCAGCAGCCGCAATGGGCAATGATGACTGTCTTTATCGTGTCGCAACCGATTGCCGGCATGGTCATCAGCAAGGGATTGTTTCGTCTGGCCGGAACACTGATCGGGGCTTTGGCGGCGATGGCCATCACCGCCGCGACAGGTGATATGCGCTGGCTGTTTGTGGCATCGATAGCCCTTTGGGTGGCATTGTGCACCTACGCGGCCTCGATGTTGCGGAACCCGGAATCCTACGGTGCGGCTCTTGCGGGCTATACCGCCGTCATTATCGCACTCCCGGCGTTTGGCCATCCGCATCTCCTGGCCGAATTTGCCTATGCGCGCTGCACCGAGATTATGCTCGGCATCGTCTGTGCCGGTGTGGCCAGCCGCTTTTTTCGACCGCAGCTTGCGCGGACGGCGCTGGTGGAAGGCCTGGAAAACTGCATCGCCGATCTGGCGCGCTATACCAGCGATGCGATTGCCGGACGCGATGCCGGGCACCTGAAGGCCGCGCACAGGAAGCTGATCGCGGACACGCAGGCGCTTGCCGCCATGCGGGCTCACGCCCGGCTGGAAGCCCCCAGCCTTGTCACGCATGGCCGCCATTCCCGCCATACAGTGGGGCATCTCATGTCATGCCTGTCGATTGTGAACATCCTCGTCGCGCATCGGGCCTCGTCCGACGGGACATGGAGCAGCCTGCGTGACAAACTCGGGGTATTGCTGGATGACATGGCGCGCGACTTCAAGGTTGACGCCGTTGAGCCGTGGCTTGGCAGGGTTGATATCATCGCAGCCGAAATAGCGGAGCTGAAAGGCAGGCCGTGGGGCGATGACAGCATCGGCATGATGGCCCGTTTGACGCTGCTGGGTGAGTTTCTCGACGGGCTCAAGGCGACGTTGAACGGTCTTTCGGCGCTGCGCAGCCGCTCGCAATATATGGCTGGCAGCAGGAAGCCGCCGGCATTGCCGGTCTACCGCGATCACAGCACGGCGCTGGTGAATGCGGTTCGCGCTGTTGCCGCGACAACTCTGATGACGGCCTACTGGATGGAAAGCCGGCATGCGGATGCGGCAGCGGCGGCGATTATCGTCGCAGTGGTGTGCAGCCTGTTCGCGTCGATGCCCAACCCGCTGCAGACGAGCTGGGGATTTTTCAAGGGCACGTTGTACGCCGTTCCGTTTGCCTTTGTTTTGGGACAGTTGATCCTGCCGTCTTTCCCCGGTCTGTTCTGGTTTGCCCTTTTCATCGTTCCCATCCTCGTACCGGCGGCGCTGCTGATGGTAGATCCGCGCCATGTCGGGCCGGCAACCGCTTTCGCCATCAATTTCATCGTCTTCCTCAAACCGCATGAGGCGATGGTGTTTGAACCGCATGTTTTCATGGAAACCTCACTGTCGGTTCTGGTCGGCATCCTCATCGGACTTCTCGTCTTCATTGTTGTTCTGCCGAAGCGGCCGCAGGTGACGGTGAACCGGATGATGGGCGCGTTGCGAACGGATATTGTCCGCCTCTGTCTGCGTGACCGGGTTCCGAGCCCGTCCGCATTCAACAGCCTTGCCTATGACCGCATCAACCAGTTGATGCCGATTCTCAGGACCATGCGGGAGGCGGGGGAAACCCTGCTGGACGACGCCCTGTCATCGGTCACCCTCGGGGCGGAAATCATCCGGTTGCGGCGGCTGTTGTCATGGGGGCGACTGGAGAACGATATTGCCGATCGCGTTTCGGAAAACCTCGCGCAATTGGCGAAAATGATAAGTCTGCAGACGCAGGATACCGGAGCCGTCGCAGGCTATGTCGCATCCGCCCGGTCAATGGCAGCGGGCATTCCCGGGATGTCGGCGCGGCCCCTGGCGCTGCAGGCCGCGGCGTCGCTGCGGCTGATCGCCGTCATGATCGAGGACCATCCCTCTCTGGTCCTCGGCGCCCGCGCCCGGTCGGGCGCGGATAAAAAGGGCGCCTTCCGCTTCGGTATTCTTTGATATCCGGATGGATGAACGCCGTTTTCCATCTTGGGCAATAGCTTCACTTTCACTATTCCCCTATCATGATTTCAATGGCTTATGATTCTACGAACTATTCCCTGAAAGACCTGCTTCGCCCGGTTGTCGCCGCCGAAGACGCTTTGGCGCGGCTGGACGAACGGGTGGCCCGCAAGGGCGATTTCGGTGCGCTGGGCAGCCGCCAGTCCAAAGACGGCTTGTTGCGCGAAAACGAAGGCTGGATTGCCCGGTCGCATTTCATGGAAGCCTGCAACGCGCTGTGGCTGGCGGGCGAACTTGTTCATGTGGAGGACCTTGTCCTGCATGACGCCCGCATGGATATCAGGACGCCAACCCATGAATTGACCCGGGCGCACGCAATTCTGCGAACCCGGCGTCAGATCGCCTCCAGTCCGGCGCAATGGGCACTGAGCCCGAAGGGCATTGCCAGCCTGCGCGGGCGCTGGGGTAGCGATGCGCTTCTCGCGCCGATTATCAGCGAACCGGTGCGCGGGTTCGACATCGAGGCTGCCTCCGAGCCGGGGTCAGAAGCGGAAAGTGCTTTCGAGGAAGAACTGGCAAGGCTGGATGCGCTGCTCGACCGTTCGGAACGCCTGCTGAAGCAGCCCAAGGAAACGCGTGACACTGCACCGGCCAGAGCGGAAGCAATCTCTCCCGGTCATCTGACGCCGGATGGAGATTCTCTGATTTACGATCCGGACTGGGATGAAGACGGCAGGATGGAGGAATGGTTCGTGGTCATGGATCGCACCCGCGATCTGCCGCCGATGCTGGCTGCGGCTCTGCTCTGGGATGCGTGGGAGGAAATCGAACCATTGCAGCACCAGCATTGGCTTGGCCCCATGCTGGTGGCCTCCATGTTGCGTGAGCGCATGAAGACGCGGGCGCATCTGGCGGTCCTCAATGCGGGGTTGCGCGCGATACCACGCGATCGCCGCCGCGCCCGTGACCGCAACACGCGGCTCACCGCCTTTCTGGAAGCTGCGCAATCATCGGCCATTGCCAGTCTGAAGGAGATCGACCGGTTGAGCCTCGCCCGCGTCCAGATGGAACGCAAGCTGAAGGACCGCCGCTCGACCTCCAGCCTGCCCGGCATGATCGATCTCATTCTGTCGCGGCCGATGGTTTCAACGGCGCTGATTGCCAAGGAGCTGAAAGTGACGCCGCGGGGCGCGCTCAATCTCATTGCCGAATTGGGCGTGCGGGAGATGACCGGGCGGGGCCGCTATCGTGCCTGGGGTATCGTCTGACGACCTGTGAAGGGGGCTGGCAGGCTCGCTTCCGGGCAGGCGGAAATTTTTGTCTTAATACTTGACTCAATTATTCATCTTTTAATATGGTCCCGGCGGCCCCGCATGATCATCCGCAATGGATGGACAGCGGACGCGCAATGCCAGGAGAATACCCATGTCTGCCATGCCGACCGTTCTGAGCAGCTCCGCTACGGTTAAACTTCAGGCGCCGCAGGACATGCTGGACAAGCTCTGCAACGTCTTTTCCGAGCATGCGCGCGTCGAAAGGGATGACGCGGAGGGGCGCATCGAGACGCCCTATGGCAAGGCGCATCTGACAATTGCCGGCGATATCTTGTCTCTCGATGTCGAGGCCGATGATGAAACATCGCTGGCCTATGTCCGCATGGTGCTGGCTGACAGCCTTCTGGGCTTCGCCGGCGCGGAGAAGCCGCAACTGTCATGGGTGGGCGATGGTCTGGCCGGCACCGAACTGCCTTACTTTCGCGAAATGCGGGTGGTGAGTGCCCGCGATCTCACGCCCCATATGCGGCGCATCCGCTTGCGCGGTGCTAATCTTGCCCGGTTTGCGATTGGCGGCCTGCATATCCGGCTGCTGTTCGCGCCGGAAGGCCGGAAACCGGTTTGGCCGACCATGGGGCGCGATGGCCGTCCGGTCTGGCCGGAGGGGGACGATGCGCTGATCGCCCGCGTCTATACTATCCGTACCATCGACATTGAGCGCGGCGAAGTCGATATCGACATGGTCGTTCATCCCGGCAACGATACGCCGGGATCAACATGGGCATTGAATGCCAAACCGGGCGGCATTGTCGGAATGACAGGCCCCGGCGGCGGCAGCGTGGAAGACGCGGGGCGATATCTCCTGGTCGGCGACGAAACGGCCCTGCCTGCAATTGGCCGGATTCTGGAAACGCTGCCTGCGGGGGCCGAGGCAACCGTCATTCTTGAAATCGACAGCCCCGCTGACAGGCAGCCCCTGCAATCCGCAGCAACAGTCGATGTTCGCTGGGTGTATCGCGATGGCGCACCCGCCGGGACGACCGGCCGGCTCGCCGGGATCGTTGAAGGTCTCGATTCCTCCGTCATTTCGCCCGACACATTTGTCTGGGCCGGTTGCGAATTCACTGATTTCAAGCAAATCCGGGCGCATCTGCGCAAGGAGCGAAAACACGAGCGCTCCAAACATCTCGTTGTGGCCTACTGGCGGCGCGGTTTTGACGGCGACAATGCCAGACGGGACGATTGAGGCGCCCGAAATGCCCCCGAAATGACATTGTCCTAAAACTCGGGGTTGCAGAAGTTAATAGTTGATTATTATACTCAACAATATTACAGCCGCTGCACCAGATCAAACGCCACGCATCGGACCCGCTGAGAGCCGGCGGAGTTTGCCGGCCCGATGGCTGAGATGGCGGAAGGAGCGAAAGATAAAAGTCATGCGCAAAAACACAGGCGGATTTCCAGTGAAACGGAATGTTTCAGGGCGTATCAGGGCAGGGGCGGTCGTCCTTCCGGTCCTGTTGTTGCTGGCTTCTCCAGTGATCGCGCAAGAAGGCGCGCCGCAGGCGGCGCAGCCTCAGGCCATCCAGCAAAGCCCGGTTGAAGCCACCCCGGCACCTCAAGCGGCGCCTGCGCCCATTCTCCAGGCCGCTCCGGCGTCGACCGCACCGGCTGCCGTCACCAAGGCAACCCTCCCGCACAATCTGTCTCCCTGGGGTATGTTCATGGCGGCGGACTGGGTGGTGAAGGGGGTGATGATCGGACTGGCCTTCGCGTCGCTCGTGACCTGGACTGTCTGGCTGGCCAAGACGCTGGAACTGGCCGGCGCCAGGGTCCGCGCCTATCGCGCGCTGAATGCCATCGGCAGTGCGCGCACCCTGCGCGATGCCGAAAAGGCACTGGAAGGCCGCGGCGGACCGGGAGCCCAACTGGTCAATGCCGCACGCGAGGAAGTGCGCCTGTCGCAGGAAGCGCAGAGTTATGCGGGTGCTGACGGCTTGAAGGAACGTGTTTCCTCCCGCTTGTCGCGCATCGAGGCTCAGGCCGGCCGCCGCATGAGCCGGGGCACGGGCGTGCTCGCGACCATCGGCTCAACGGCGCCCTTCGTCGGTCTCTTCGGCACGGTATGGGGCATCATGAATTCCTTCATCGGCATTTCGGAATCGCAGACGACAAATCTTGCCATTGTCGCGCCGGGTATCGCCGAAGCCTTGCTTGCTACCGCCATCGGTCTTGTCGCCGCGATCCCTGCAGTCGTCATCTACAATGTGTTTGCCCGGTCCATCACCGGCTATCGCCAGTTGTTGGCCGACGCCTCGGCGGGTGTTGAGCGGCTTGTCAGCCGCGACGTGGATTTCGCCCTGATGCCGCCGGTGCATCAGCCCCGCGCCGCAGCGGCAGAATAGGGGGTACGGATCATGGCCGGCGGTATCAGGCACAATGTTTCCGATGACGACTTGCAGGAAAACCACGAAATCAACGTGACGCCCTTCATCGATGTCATGCTGGTTCTGCTGATTATTTTCATGGTGGCCGCACCGCTCGCCACCGTCGATATCAATGTCGACCTGCCGGCGTCGACGGCAGCGCCCGCCACCCGGCCCGACCAGCCGCTCTATCTCACGCTGAAGGACGATCATACCATTGCGATCGTCAATGACACGGTGACGAAGGAAACGCTGGGCGCCTTCCTCGATCAGAAGACGCAGGGCGACAAGGAAACGCGCGTGTTCCTGCGTGCCGACCGGGCCGTGGACTATGGCGCGCTGATGGATTTGATGAACACGTTGCGTGACAACGGTTATCTCAAGATCGCCCTCGTCGGGCTCGAAAGCGCCCCGTCGGTGCCCGTTGGAAGTGCGCAGTGATGTCGGGCGAGCCGACAGCACGCGGGGTGGGACGGTTTCAGCTGAACTGGCGCGAAATAGGCCTGTGGTCTGCCGCCGGCATTGTAATGGCCGGCTTGCATGCCGGTGCGGGATGGTACGGATATCGGTACCAGCCGGAAGCGGCGGCGGGAGATATTGCTGCCGCTGTGATGATCGATATGGAGCCGCTGCCGGCTCCCGTGATCCCGGAAGCCGTTGCCGAGCTGCCGCCGGTCGAACCGGAGAAGATCAGACCGGAGCCTGTCCAGCAGGAGGCCAAGGCGCCCGACATGCCGCCGGAAAAGCCAGTCGAACCCGAGCCTGAGCCGCAGCCTGTCGAACAGCCAGTGCTGGAAGAGCAGATAGTCCCGGAGGAGCCGCAGCCGGAAAAAACGGTTGAACTGCCAAAGGCGGAAGTCCCGTTGCCCATTGTGCGTCCCGAACAGAAAAAGCCGGATGTGCCCAAAAAGGATATGCCGAAGAAGGTCGTTCGCAAGCCGGTGAAGACACAGGTCACGGACGTGAAAAGCGATACCGTTGTGGAAGCCAGGCAGCAGCCAAGCGTGTCGCGGGCCAGTTCTGCCAGTGCTGCCCGCAGCTGGAAAGACAAGATCAACTCCTATCTGGCACGTTATTCCCGCCGTGCCCGTGGCGGCGGTCATGGTTCCGGTAGGGCGAGTGTGGCGTTTACGGTCACGCGCGATGGCAATATCATTGCTTCGAGGATCGTCGGCAGTTCTGGAAATCCGGGGCTTGACCAGTATGTCCTCGATCTGGTCCGCCGTGCATCGCCCGTCCCCTCGGCGCCGGATGATTTTCAGGGCGGGAGTCAATCCCTGTCCATCCCCATTTCCATTCAATGATCCTGAGAATGACGATGAATTCAGGTGCGCTCACTAACCTGAAGGGGCGTCATGCATCGCGGGAAGGTTGTGCCCACTGCCTTCTGCTGGACGATGCGAAGTAGTCTTTCATCTGCAGTGACAAACAGGCACTGCCGTTGTTTCGCGAGCGCAAGATAAATGCAGTCATAGGCGGGGTGGCCGAGCAGAATTGCCAGCCTTGTCGTCTCTTCCAGAAGCCCGCGCATGCTGATCAGTTCAATGTCTGCCTGTTGCAGCAGCCGGCTGGCCAGTTGGGCCTCTTCCAGCATCAGCTCGTTCCGCTGCACTTTCTTCCACAGAATGTTGGCGCATTCGGCGACGAGAAGGTCAGGCGCCGCGAAATGATAGCGGCCGCGCAATCTGAGCGCCTGCTCCGTGCCTTCCTCTTCAATGACCCATTTGATGGCGACGCTGGCATCGATGATAAGGGTTTCCATCAACGCTCGTCGCGTCCTTCGCGGAGCAGTTCTTCCGAAGGCGTTTGCTTCCGGTTCATCGTCAGTTTGCGCAACTGGGCGGCAAGATCATCAAAGGAAGGCTCGATCTCGGTCGCCAAAGCCTGGCGCAGAATTTCGCGGTGTTCCGCTTCCGCCGAGCGACCGTGGCGCGCCGCGCGCAACTTGAGTTTTACAATGAGATCATCATCGAGATTTCTTACGTGCAGGTTTCCGGCCATGCGTACCTCCATTGATCTCAATGATAGCAAAGAGATCACAGCGGTTCAAGCAGATCGGCTTTCAGGCGCGGGCGATCATTTCCGCCGCCTTTTCCGCAATCATGATCGTCGGCGCGTTGGTGTTGCCTGAGGTGATCGTCGGCATGATCGAAGCATCGGCGATGCGCAACTGCGCGATCCCACGCACGCGCAGCTGAGGATCGACCACCGACTCCTGATCGGCGCCCATGCGGCAGGTGCCGACGGGATGAAAGATCGTCGTGCCGATTGCGCCTGCCGCCTCGATCAGCTCCGCCTCGCTCTGATAATGCGGTCCCGGCTTGAATTCTTCCGGCCTGTAGCGCTGCAGCGGCTTTTGCGCCACGATGTTGCGGGTGATGCGGATTGAATCCGCCGCGACACGGCGGTCGCTGTCCGTCGTCAGGTAATTCGGCCGGATGGCCGGATGGGCCCGGTAATCCGGTGATTTGATGTGAACGGAACCGCGGCTTTCCGGCCGCAGATTGCAGACGCTGGCGGTAAAGGCGGGGAAGGGGTGGACGTTTTCGCCGAACTTTTCCAGGGATAGCGGTTGCACGTGATACTGCAGGTTCGCCGTCGCAAAAGACGGGTCGGAACGGGTAAACACCCCCAGCTGGCTCGGTGCCATCGACATGGGGCCGGACTGGTTGATGAGGTATTCCAGTGCAATCGATGCCTTGCCCAAAAGGCGGTTGGCCTTTTCGTTGAGTGTCGCAATGCCCGTCACCTTATAGGCGCAGCGCAGTTGCAGGTGATCCTGCAGGTTTTCACCGACCGAGCGCCGTTCAAGAACCGGAGTGATTCCGGCGTTCTGCATGACATCGCCGCGGCCGATGCCGGACAATTCAAGAATCTGCGGCGAGCCGACGGCGCCTGCCGCCAGGATCACCTCGCGGCGGCAGTGGATCGTGCGGATGGTTCCCGCCTGTTCGATTTCGACACCCCTGGCCGTCAGGCCGTCGACAACGAGCTTGCGGACATGGGTGCCGGTTTCGACCGTCAGGTTCGCCCGCTTCATTGCCGGGCGAAGAAACGCCTTTGCCGTGTTCCAGCGGATGCCGCGTTTCTGGTTGACCTTGAAATAGGAGCTGCCTTCATTGTCGCCGCGATTGAAATCGTCGGTGCGCGGGATCCCCGCCGCTTCGGCAGCATCCCTGAACGCATCGAGAATATCCCAGTGCAGGCGCGCTTCCTCCACGCGCCATTCGCCGCCCGATCCGTGAAATTCGTCGCTGCCGAGATAGTAATCTTCCGACTTGCGGAAATAGGGCAGGACATCGTCCCAGCCCCATCCGGCACAGCCATCCTGCCGCCACAGATCGTAATCGCGCGCCTGCCCGCGCATATAGATCATGCCGTTGATCGACGAGCAACCGCCAAGCACCTTGCCGCGCGGGTAGTTGAGGACGCGGCCGTTGAGGCCAGGTTCAGCCTCGGTCGAAAAGCACCAGTCCGTCCGCGGATTGGAGATGCAGTAGAGATAGCCCACCGGAATGTGGATCCAGGGGTAATTGTCCTTGCCGCCCGCCTCAAGCAGGAGGACGGACACGTTCCGGTCTTCCGACAGCCTGTTGGCCAAGGTGCAGCCCGCCGTGCCTGCCCCGACGATGATGTAGTCATAGCTGGCTGTCATGTCAGTGCCCGGAGCTGCTCTCGAGTTTCTTGCCGAACCGCGAGGCGTAGAGCTCGCCGATAATGCCGCGGCGGAAGACGAGGACGCAGACCATGAAAATGATGCCGGTGATCACCGTGACCGGAAATTCCGACGTGGCGAGATAGTTTTCCAGCGCCGTGATGAATCCGGCCCCGACGATCGGGCCGACCAGTGTGCCGATACCGCCAAGCAGGGTCATGAGCACGACCTCGCCGGACATCTGCCAGCTGACATCGGTCAGCGTTGCAAACTGAAAGACAATCGCCTTCAAGCCGCCGGCAAGGCCGGTGAGCGCTGCCGACATGACGAAGGCCGCAAGCTTGTAGCGGGCAACGGAATAACCGAGCGAAATGGCGCGGTTCTCGTTTTCCCGTACGGATTTGAGGATCATGCCGAAGGGCGAATTGATGATGCGCCAGATGATAAACACACCGATGAGGAACACGGCCAGCACGAAGAAATACATGTTGAGTGGATCATTCAGATCGATGAAGCCGAGGAGCTTGCCGCGCGGCACACCCTGAATGCCGTCTTCGCCCTTGGTGAAGGATGCCTGCAGGCAGAAGAAGAAGAACATCTGCGACAGGGCGAGGGTGATCATCGTCGAATAGATACCCTGACGCCGGATGGCAAAGAAACCGATGATCAGTCCAAGGATCGTTGCGCCGAAGACGCCGAGCAGGATGCCGAGTTCCGGCGGAAAGCCCCATTCCTTGACGGAATGGGCGGTAAAATAGGCGGCTCCGCCAAAGAATGCCGCATGGCCGAAAGAGAGTATGCCGGTATAGCCGAGAAGCAGATTGAAGGCGCAGGCGAACAGCCCGAAACACAGCACTTTCATCAGGAAGACCGGGTAGAAATGGAAGGGCGCGAGAATGAGCGCCGCGACGCCGATGAGGATCAGCAGCATTTCAAGATTGAGAAACCTGCTTTTCTGGCCTGGGGAAACTGTCGTATCGGTCATGTCAGACCTCCTTTCCGAACAGGCCTGCCGGACGGACAAGCAGAACGATCGCCATGATGACGAAGATCACGATATTGGAGGCCTCGGGGTAAAACACCTTGGTCAGGCCCTCGAAAATACCGAGCATGTAGCCGGTGACGATGGCGCCGAGAATGGACCCCATGCCGCCGACAACGACCACGGCGAAGACGACAATGATCAGGTTGGTGCCCATGAGCGGGCTCACCTGATAGATCGGTGCCGCCATGATGCCCGCAAGCCCGGCAAGCGCGGCGCCGAGGCCATAGGTAAAGGTCAGCAAGATCGGCACGTTGATGCCGAAGGCCCTAACAAGCGTCGGATTTTCCGTCGCCGCGCGCAGATAGGAACCCAACCGGGTTTTCTCGATCAGAAGCCAGGTGGCAAGACAGATGGCAAGGGAGGCCAGCACCACCCAGGCACGGTATTTCGGCAGGACCATGAAGCCGAGATTATAGCTGCCGGTGAGAGCGGCGGGCACCGCATAGGGTTGTCCCGCCGCACCGTAGTAATAGCGGAAGGTCCCTTCGATCACCAGCGCAAGCCCGAAGGTGAAGAGCAGGCCATAGAGATGATCGAGATTATAGAGACGCGAGAGTGCGACGCGTTCAACGATCGCACCGGCGACGCCGACGATGACGGGTGCAAGGATCAAGGCGGGCCAATAGCCGATGCCGAGCTGGGCAAGCAGCAGATAGCCGACAAAGGCGCCCAGCATATATTGCGCGCCATGGGCGAAATTAATCACGCGCAAGAGGCCGAAGATGATCGCGAGGCCAAGGCTGAGCATGGCGTAGAAGGAACCGTTGATGAGGCCGATCAGCAATTGTCCGAGGAAGGCCTGCAGGGGAACGCCGAAGATCATGGTCATGGGTCAGACTCCCAGCGCTTCGTTGAGCATGGACATGCGTTCCGGCAGTTCCCGGACGTGGAAATTATCGATGATCTTGCCGTGATCCACCACGTAGAAGCGATCCGCGACCTTGCTGGCGAAACGGAAATTCTGCTCGACCAGCAGAATGGTCATGCCGCGCTGCTTCAGCGTCACCAGCACTTCGCCGATGCGCTGCACGATGACCGGGGCAAGGCCTTCGGTCGGCTCGTCAAGCAGCAGCAGTTTGACCCCCGTGCGCAGGATGCGGGCAATGGCCAGCATCTGCTGCTCGCCGCCGGAAAGTTTGGTTCCGGGGCTGTTGCGCCGCTCTTTCAGATTGGGAAAAAGATCATAAATCTCCGGTATCGACATGCCGCCCTTGGCAACGATGGGGGGCAGGTTGAGATTCTCATCGACCGAGAGTGTCGCGAAGATGCCGCGCTCTTCCGGCACAAAGCCGATGCCGGCATGGGCCGTGCGGTGCAGGGGCACGCGCATCATATCCCTGCCGTCAAAGGCGATGCTGCCAGTGCGCTTGCGGATAATGCCCATGATCGAGCGCAGGGTCGTGGTCTTGCCGACGCCGTTGCGGCCGAGCAGGGTAACGGTTTCACCCTCGTGAATATCGAGATTGACGCCATGCAGCGCGTGGCCTTCGCCATACCAGGCATGGAGATCGCGGACGGCGAGGAGGGGTTTGGCATCACTCATGTTCGGTCCCCATATAGGCAACGCGCACCCGTTCATCCTGGCTGACCGTCTGGTAGTCGCCGGAGATGAGAATCTCGCCGCGCTGCAGGACGGTGACCTGGTCGCAAAGATCGGCAACGACCTTCAGATTGTGTTCGACCATCAGGATTGCCCGGTCGCGGGCTACCTCGCGAATGATCTCGGCAACGATGTGCACGTCCTCGTGGCCCATGCCCGCCATGGGTTCATCCAGAAGCAGGACCTTGGGATCGAGCGCCAGCGTCGTTGCGATCTCCAGCACGCGCTTGCGGCCATAGGAGAGGTCAGCGGCCAGTTTGTTGTGGGCGTCGTGCAATCCAACGGCTGTAATCAGTTCCATGGCCCGATCATTCAGCCGGTTGAGCGCGCTGGTCGGCAGCCAGAACTGCGTCGACAGGCCGGCCGGGCGTTGCAGGGCCACGCGCACATTGTCGAGAACGGTCAGATGCGGGAAAACCGCAGAAATCTGGAACGAGCGAACCAGCCCCATACGGGCGACTTTCGCCGGGTCGGTTCTGGTGATGTCCTGATCGAGCAGGGTGATCGTGCCGCTCGACGGCTGCAGAAACTTGGTCAGGAGATTGAAAACCGTGGTCTTTCCCGCGCCGTTGGGGCCGATCAGTGCGTGGACTTTTGCGTGATGGATATCCAGATCCACATTATTGACGGCGATGAAACCGCCAAAATCCCGGCGCAGGCCGCGGGCGGAGAGAACCACCCGGGATCCGGCGTTACCGGCGCTGCCGGGAGAGGCATGACCTCCCCCGAATGCCGTACTGCTCAACGAAGCTGTCATCCGGACTACTTGGCCAGATCGCAGCCGCTTTCGGCTGGCTTTATATAGGCCTCATCGCCCGGAACCGTAGCCAGAACCTTGTAATAGTCCCATGGTTCCTTGCTTTCCGATGGCTTCTTGACTTCCATCAGATAGACATCGCTGATCAGGCGGCCATTGGCACCGACCTTGGCGCCGCGCCCGAAGACGTCATCGACAGGCATTTCATGCATGGCAGCGGCAACTTTTTCCGTGTCATCGGTGCCGGCTTTCTGAATGGCTTTCAGATACTGCATGACCCCGGAATAGGTCGCGGCCTGGATCATGTTCGGCATGCGGCCGGTGCGCTTGAAGAATTTGCGGCCGAACTCACGGGACTGGTCGTCGCGATCCCAGTAGAAGCTTTCCGTCAGGGTCAGACCCTGGGCTGCTTCAAGGCCGAGGCCGTGCACTTCCGCCAGGGTGAAGAGCAGCGCTGCCAGGCGCTGGCCGCCCGATACGATGCCGAATTCAGCGGCCTGCTTGATGGCATTGGCGGTGTCAAGACCGGCATTGGCCAGACCGATCACCTTGGCACCGGATGACTGCGCCTGCAGCAGGAAGGAGGAATAGTCGGCTGTCGCCAGCGGATGACGCACGGAGCCGACCACTTTACCGCCCTTCGACGTCACATATTTGGTCGTCTGTTCTTCCAGGGAGTAGCCGAAGGCGTAATCGGCAGTGAGGAAGAACCACGTGTCGCCACCCTGTTTGACGAGTGCACCGCCGGTGCCGACAGCGAGAGCGTGGGTGTCATAGGCCCAATGGAAACCATAGGGCGAGCACTGCTTGCCGGTCAGTTCGGCCGTGGCCGCACCGGTCACGAGATCGATCTTCTTCTTTTCCTTGGAGATGCCCTGCACGGCGAGCGCGACGGACGAGGTGGTCAATTCCATGATTGCATCGACCTGCTCCGTGTCATACCACTGGCGGGCGATATTGGAGGCAATGTCCGGCTTGTTCTGATGGTCGGCGGTGATGACCTCGATCGGCGCGTCGAGAACCTTGCCGCCAAAATCTTCGGCGGCCATCTTCGCCGCTTCGAACGACCACTTTCCGCCGAAATCCGCGTAGACACCGGATTGATCGTTCAGGATACCGATCTTGACTTTGCCGTCCGAAATGCCTGCACTTGCAGCGGGCATAACGGTTGCAGCCATCAGGGCAGCGGTTGCAATTGCCAATAATTTCATTCTGTTCTCCTCCCAAAGAAATGCCGCTCACAGGATCATCGTATGATGGACCGTCGCGGACTTGATCGTCTCGGCTGAAAATGACCCAAAGCCATGACGCAGAGATGTCTGCGCCCAATCGGTTCGGTTTCCTCCTCAATCCGGTCAGCCATTCCTCTCTGCCGGATATTTCTTGCCCCTATGATTGTCCCGTTTCTTGTTGCAGGCAACCACTCGTTGAAAAAACTGTAGCATTGACAAATAAGTACACAAACACCTATTTTCGCACAGAATAAGTACAAATATGTACATATGGGGTGCGACTTGCGGCAATATACGTGGGACGATCTGCAATATTTCCTGGCGGTGGCGCGGACCGGCCAGCTCACGACGGCAGCCCGCCGTCTGCGCACCAATCACGTCACTGTCTCCCGGCGGATCGACCGGCTGGAGGAGGCACTTTCGGCGCGTCTTTTCGAGCGGAATCCGCGTGGATACATTCTGACGGCACTCGGCGAGAAGCTGATTGAATCGGCTGAAATCATGGAGCGCGAAGCCGAGCGCTTTCAGAACGAGGCCTCCGGCGGAACGGTCTCGCTCAGCGGTGTCGTGCGCTTGAGCATTCTGGAGGGGATAGCCAATTTCTTTCTGGCGAACCGCCTGCCTGTCATGGCGCAGTCTTACCCCAGCCTTTCCGTGGAAATGGTGACGATCCAGCAGATTGTCTCGCTGTCGCGCCGCGAGGCGGATTTATCGATCACGCTGAATCCGACCCGCACGGGCCCCTATCATCAGGAAAAACTGATGCCCTACCGCTTGTTCATCTATGGGGCGAAAGACTATCTCGCCCGGCATCCGGCGATCCGGCAACGCGCCGATCTCTCCGCTCACCGCTTCATCGGCTATATCGAGGATATGATTTTCACGCCCGGGCTCGACTATATGCGCGAGATTCTTCCCGGCTTGCGGCCGGCCTACCAGAGCTCAAGCATTTTTGCCCAGTTGAGCGCCGCCCGCTCGGGTTTCGGCCTTTGCATCCTGCCCTACTTCATTGCCTACAATTATCCGGAACTTGTGCCGGTGCTGCCAAAGGAAATGCACCTCAATCGCGATTACTGGCTGATCTGCCATGAGGACATCGTCAACACGCCGCGCATCCGCGTGCTCAGCGATTTCATCCGCTCGGAGGTCGGCAGCCAGACGGCGATTTTTGGCGGCTATCCCCTGCTTGATTGAAAGCGGGCAGCAGACAGGCGCGGGGCGATGTTTGCCAGACCATCCGGCAAGGATTGCTGGCGGATGAGCTTGGCAGCAAGCTGCGATAGCGCCGGTGCAGTCTGGATACCATATCCTCCCTGTCCGGCAAGCCAGAAGAACCCGTCGAGTTCCGCGTCAAATCCTGCAACGGGTGTGCGGTCCGGCGCGAAGGTGCGCAGCCCGGCCCAACTCCGTTCGACACGGTTGACCGGTATCGTGACCGCCTGTTCATAGCGGTAGAGGCCTTCGGCGAGGATCATGTCGTCCACATAGGCGTCATGCGGTTCCACCGGGGTCTCATCACCGGGCGAGACGAACAATCGTCCGCCGTCAGGCTTGAGGTACCAGCTCTCATTGGCATCGTCGACCACCGGCCAGCTGCGGGTGTCGTATCCCTCCGGCGCGGGCAGCACGGCGACCGAGCGGCGCAAGGGGGTAAACCCAAGCGGCTTGCCGCCGAAAATGCCTGCGATGACATCGGCCCATGCGCCGGAAGCGTTGATGACCGTAGGAGCGCGGAATGTCTGACCCGGTGTTTCGACCAGCCAAAAGCCGTTCGCCCGGTTCGCGCGGATGACTTCGCATGACGTGCGAAGTTCGGCGCCAAGGCCCGTCGCCTTGCGCAGCCAGCCTTGATGCAGGGCATTCACGTCGATGTCCTGTGCTTCAGCCTGATAGCAGACCGCCTTGATATGATCGCGGTTGAGGATCGGCACCATTTCCACGGCCCGGTCTACGCTGATCTCCTCGACATTGACGCCGTTTTTGATCATGTCCTCGCAGCTTGCAATGCCTGTTTCATCGGCGATGGTGAGGGCACCACGGGGTGTCAGCAGCGGTTCGGCAAACAGGTTCGTGTCACGCTGCATGAACATGGGCGCGCTGAAATGATTGAGCGCGCGAATGACATCGTTGCCGTAATTGGGGAGGAATATGGCGACCGAACGTCCCGTCGAATGGTAGGCCGGCTGGCTCTCCCGTTCGAGTATGATGACCTTGTGCGTATGGGCAAGTTCGGCGGCTACGCCAACGCCGGCAATGCCGGCGCCGATGATGAGAATGTCGGTGTCGATGATGTCGGTCATATCCGCGTCAGGTCTTTCAGATAGGGATTGCTGTCAATCGATGCTGCAAAGGCGTGCCGGTCGATGTCGGCAAAAACCAGGTGTTCATTGGCGTCCGTGCAGGCAGCGACGAGGCTGCCATCCGGCGCGGCTATACGGGAGAGGCCGGCAAAAGTGAAGCGTTCGTCGCTGCCGGCGTGATTGACATAGGCGACAAATATCTGGTTTTCGAACGCGCGTACCTGAATCATGTGCGCGGCGATGAATTCTCCGGATGGGCCCGCGGGAAGCGCCGTCGGCACGAGGATCATCTGTGCTCCCGCCTGCGCCAGGCGGCGGACATTCTCCGGAAATTCCACATCGTAGCAGATCAGCATGCCCAGTTTCAGCCCGGCAAGCGGGACAATGCAGCTGGCCGGTTTTGCCGGGGTAAACAGGGCCCGCTCATAATCGCCAAAGAGATGCGATTTCCTGTAAATGGCAGGCTGGGTATCGCCGCAGACAAAGGCTGCACTGTTGTAGATGTGATCGCCATCCCGTTCGGCAAAACCCGCGATAATGGCTATGGCGTTGGCCTTGGATATGGCCTGCAACCGATCGATCTGTCTGCCATTGGCCGGCTCTGCCAATGCCGTGACAGTCTCTCCCGCACCGTAACCGGTCAGGGCGAGTTCCGGGGCGACCAGCAGGTCGGCACCGGCTTTGGCGGCAGCTTTTGCGGCTTGCTCGATGCGTGCCAGATTAGCGCTGACATCGCCGCAAGCCGCCTGCATCTGGAGTGCTGCGATCCGCATCATTTGTCATCCGTGGCCATGGCACCAAGCAGCTTGGGCAGGTCGCCGAATTTTGCAACCAGCGAGAAGATCACGGCGGCGGTGGCGACGAAGAGAATGGTCACCGAGGCCATGGTCGGCGTATAGCCGTAGCGCAGTGCATTGAAAATCTTGATGGGGAGCGTTTCCAGCGTAAAGCCGACGGTCATGTAGGCAACGATATATTCGTTGAGCGACAGCACGAAAGCGAAGGCATAGCCGGAAACCAGATAGGGCAGGATCAGCGGCAGGATGACCGTGCGGAAAATGGTGCGGTCACTCGCGCCCATGGTGGCCGCAGCCTCGACGAAGGAGCGGTCGATGGATGAAAAGCCGAGCGACAGGGTCACCAGCGGCAGGGTGACGAAGAAGATCGCGTGGCCGATGACAGCGGTCCATGGCTGACCATAGAAGCCGGTGGTGGCCCAGAATGTCAGAAGGCCGAGCGCGGTGATGACCGGCGGCAGCGTGAACGGTGCAATGCCGAGAACCTGAAAGATGTTGGCCCACGGTGCAATGCGCCGCCACAGGAACCATGCAAGCGGCAGCGCAATCAGCACGGCCAAAGCCGCCGATGTGGTGGCGAGGACGACCGAGGCAATGAGAGCACTGCGCCATTCCGGATTGAGGAAGATTTCGCCGTACCAGGCCAGCGAAAAGCCCTGCGGCGGAAAGGCAAGCGTCTGCTTCGCGTTGACCGACACGCCGGCAACCACGATGAGCGGAAGCGCCAGAAACAGGCCGATGACAAGGAAGTAGAAGCGTCGCAGTGCGGTCATCATGCCTTTTCTCCCTTACGTCCGATCAGCAATGTCAGGGCCACCAGACCAAGCGTCACAAGCACCAGAAACACGGCCATGGCCGCCGCAAACGGCATGTTGGATTGGTAGATCGCCTGATCGGTGATGAGGACGGAGAGCGTCCAGTGCTGCGGCCTGCCAAGAATCTGCGGCAGCAGATACGAGCCCAGCGCGAAGATGAACACCATGATCAGCGTCGCCATGATCGTGTTGCGCAGCGCCGGCACAAGCACGTTGAAGAAGGCGCGTATCGGCGACGAGCCCAATGTCCGCGCCGCCTCCATCAAGGTGGGATCGAGCCGGACAAGGGCGGGGTAAAGGACAAGCACCGTATAGGGAAGCGCCTGATAGACCATACCCGTCAGCACCGCGCCAAAGCTCGGCGACAGGGCGACGGCCTGTTTCATCAACCCCAGTTGGACAAGAATGTTGGTGATCCCCGCCGTGCGCGAAAACAGGGTGGACCAGGCAAAGCCGATGATGACTTCCGACAGCGACAGTACGGAGAGCAGCGCCACGAGCCAGATCACCTGCAACCGGCGCGGCAGCTTCGACAGGAGATAGGTGAAGGGCAGGGCAAGGACAACGCAGCAGATGGCGACGGTGACCGCCAGCATCAGCGAGAAGCCGAGGACGCCGCCGAAAAAGACGCTGAGAAAGCGCTCGTAGTTGGAGAAGACGAAGGCAGGCGTATAGAAGCCGCCCTGCTGGCGCTGGAAAAAGCTTACGGCGATCATGGTGCCGAACGGCACCACGAAAAACACCAGCAGCATGCCCGCAGGGAAAAACAGCGGCCCGTAATCGGCTATGGATTGGGGGGCTTCGCGCTTCATTGCTTCAGCACCACGCAGACATCGGGGGCGAGCACGATGCCGACCTGTTGTCCGGCTGTCACCTCAGGCCGGGCACGCGGCGTCGAGACGGCGATGATCTGCTTGCCGCCCGCTTCGACGAAAGTCTCTATGGTGCCGCCAAGATCGCGCACGAAGGTCACGGTGCCGTTGATGGCGCCATTGCCCGGCGCCGTCAGGTGCACGTCTTCCGGCCGCACGGAAATCGTTGCTTTCTGCAGGCCTGCAGGCAGCAGAAGACCGGGCACGTTGTGCCCGAAGATGGTGGCGGCGCCCGAACTGTCGGCCGTCGTTTCGATGAGATTTGTCGAGCCGATGAAGTCGGCGACAAACGTATCGGCGGGTTTGCGGTAGATTTCGATCGGCGAGGCGGCCTGGCGGATATGACCGCCATTCATGACCACCACCGTATCGGCCATGGTCATGGCTTCGCGCTGGTCGTGGGTCACCACGATGGTGGTGATGCCGAGCTTCTGCTGCAACTGCCGCAGTTCCACCTGCATGGCTTCGCGCAGTTTTGCATCGAGCGCCGAGAGCGGCTCGTCGAGCAGGAACAGTTTGGGTGAAAGCGCCAAAGCGCGGGCGATGGCCACGCGCTGGCGCTGGCCGCCGGACAGTTTCGAAACGGGCCGGTCGCCGTAGCCGGGCAGGTGGATCAGGGCCAGCAGTTCATCGACGCGCTTTTTCTGGTCTTCGCGGCCTTTGCCGCGAATGCGCAGGGGATAGGCGATATTTTCGCCCACGCTCAAATGCGGGAACAGGGCCAGCGACTGGAACACCATGCCCAGATTGCGCTTGTGGGTCGGGACCTTGGTGATGTCTTCACCGTCGAGAAGGATGGAACCGCCGGTCGGGTCGTCGAGCCCGGCAATCATCCGCAGGAGCGTGGTCTTGCCGCAGCCCGATGGCCCGAGCATGCATACAAACGTGCCGTGCGGCACGGAAAGCTGCACATTCTCCACGGCGGTAAATGTACCAAATTGCTTGGTTACACCGTTCAATACCAGTCCGGACATCGAGCCCTCGTTTCATTCGTCATCGTTAAAAAGAAACCCGGTTCGCAATAGGCCGGGTTTCACCTTTGTACAATCAGGCAGGCTGCCGCCGGTTCCGGAAAGCCTATCCGCAACCGGCGGCAAACGCGATCAGCCAACGATCAGCTCGGTCCATTTCTGGTTGAGGAAGTCGGCCTTGGTCGTCAGCAGGTCGTAGCGCGGCAGGATCGGTTCGATATCCGACGATACAGCCGCGAACTCCTTTTCATTCAGGTCGAGCAGTTCGCGCTTGACCGTCGGAGCCGTCCCCACCTTGCGGGACAGGGTCGCCTGAATGGCCGGCTGGCTCATGTAATTGATGAAGATATGCGCTTCGTCGATCTTCTTTGACGCGCGCGACACCGCCCAGCAGCCTGAATCCTGGATGCCGCCTTCCTTCGGGAAGGTGGAGCGGACAGGATGCCCCTCGGACGCTGCCAGGCCGGTAACGTCGTGATAATACTGGCCCATCGGGATTTCACCTGATTTCAGCGCCTGTTCGAACTGCGCTTCGTCGCGGTACCACAGCCGGACATTCGGCTTCACTTCGGCCAGCTTGTCGAAGACCTTGAGGATACCTTCCTCCGTATCGAGGGCATTGGTGCCGCCGAAGAAGGTTTTTGCCGTCACTTCCAGAAGGAACGAGTTGGAAACGAGGGCAAGCAGGCCGAGTTTGTCGGCGTTTGCCGGATCCCAGAATGCCTGCCAGGATGTCGGCGCTTCCTTGTAGACATCGGTGTTGGTCACGAGCGTGATATACCATGCGACCGCGCCGATACCGGCGATGCGCCCATCGGGATATTTGTTGATGAAACGGTCGAGCAGGTTCTTCGCGTTCGGCAGTTTCGCCGTGTCAAGCGGCGTCCAGAGTTCGGTCGACTGGCCCTTGATCATGGCAACCTGCGACATCATCGAAATATCGGCGGGGGCAGCACCGGCCTTGGCAGCCTGTTCAAGCTGAACCAACCAGGCTTCGCCCGTCGGTTCTGCAACGGATTCAACGGCAATGCCGGTTGCCTTGGTGAATTCGGGGAAAATGTTCTTGTCGAACGAATTCTTGAAGTAGCCGCCATAGACGCCGATTTTCAGGGACTTGTCCTGTGCGCGCAGCACGGACGGCATGGCAAGCATTGCGGTGCCCAAAGCCCCGGCAGCCAGCACGGTGCGCCGGTTGACGGCTGTTTTGATAATTGTATCCATAATCCGATCTCCTTCTTGTTGGCCAGTTTCTGGCTGATTCCCACTCTTTTACCAACACTGCGCGCGCTCTAGCGCTGTGCGGTACGAAGTTCCAGTTTCTTAGTGTAGCGCGTCAGCGGATAGCACAGAACAAAATAGATCAGTGCCACCAGCCCATAGACGGTGAAAGGTTCGAAAGTTGCATTGTTGATGGCGTTCGACGTCCTGACCAGTTCCTCGAATCCGATGATCGACGTCAAAGCCGTGCTCTTGATCAACTGCACGAGAAAACCGACTGTCGGTGCGCGTGTTATGGCAAAGGCCTGCGGCAGGATGACCAGCCGCAACTGCGCGAAATAATGCAGGCCAAGACTGCTGCCGGCGTCCCATTGTCCGTTCGGCAGCGATTGCACGCCGCCCCGCCAGATTTCGGCGAGGAATGCACTGGCGCAAAGCGTCAGACCCAGCACTGCGGCCGTCCAGGCTTCGATGCGGAAGCCGAGCAGCGGCAGGCCGAAGAACAGCAGAAACAGCTGCATCAGCAGCGGTGTTCCCTGAAACAGGCCGATGTAATATTGGGCGCTGCGGCGCAGCCAGTTGCGTTTCGAGATACGTGCCAGAAGGATAGCCACGCCGACGACGGCACCACCGGTAAAAGCGACGACGGAAAGCAATACTGTCCAGCGGGCCGCCAGCAGCAGATTGCGCGCTATGTCCCAGAAGGTGAACTCGATCATGCCATGCCTCCGGCAATCGATCGGCGTCCGGCCGCATAGAGCAGCCTGCGCAGGGCGATACTGAGCCCGAGATAGACCAGGGTCACGATGAAATAGGTTTCGAAAGCGCGGAAGGTACGCGCCTGAAGCATGTCGGCCTCGTAGGTCAACTCCCGCACGGCGATCTGCGAAACCACGGCGGATTCCAGCATCATGATAACGATCTGGCTGGTCAGGGCAGGGAAGATAACCTTCAGCGCCTGAGGCAGTATGATCTTGATGAAGATGATCCTCGGGCGAAGGCCAAGCGCCTTCGCCGCTTCGGTCTGTCCCTTGTGAACGGCATCCAGCCCGGCGCCAACGATCTCCGTGCTGTAGGCCGCCATGTTCAGGGTCATGGCAAGGATCGCTGCCGCCACGGGATCAAGGCGGATGCCGAGGCGCGGCAGGCCGAAAAAGATGAAGAACAGCTGCACCAGAAACGGTGTATTGCGGATGAGCTCGACGTATCCGGCAACCAGCTTGCGCAGGATCGCATGGCGGCTGCGGCGCCCGATGGCGCCGAAGATGCTGAGCAATGTGCCAGCGACTGAGGTCACGACGATCAGAAAGACCGTCATGGCCGCACCGCTGGCAATCATGCCGAGCGCATCGTTCAACCAGCCGAAATCGAGCGCATAGCCCACAGGTCAATCCTTGAGATTGGCAGGATTGAGCGGTGTCTTCAGCCAGGCCTCGGAACTCTTGTTCAGCGAGCCATCCGCCAGCATCTTCGCGACGGCATCGTTGACAGCCTGCTTGAGACGGTCCTCTTTCTTGTTCAAGGCAATATGCGAGGGAGACGTCAGAAGCTGGAATTTCTGTTCCGGTGCAAGGGCTTCCTGCCGCGCGAGCACCTGCGCGCCCACGTCGTTGCCCACCACCATGAGCTGCGTCTGACCGGAGATGAAGGCCTGGATAACGGCGTTGTAATTGTCGAAGCGCTTCACATCGGCCGAAGCCGGTGCCGCCGCAGTCAGGGATGTATCTTCCAGCGTGCCGCGATTGACGGCAATGCTCTTTCCGGCGAGATCGTCCTTGTTCTTGATCTCAAGCGCCTTCGGCCCGATCACCGCGATGTAGTACGGCGCGTAAGGCGCGGCGAAATCGAGGACCTGTTCGCGTTCTTTGCTGTAGCCGACGCTCATCAGCAGGTCGACGCGATGTTCCGTGAGGTAGGGAATGCGGTTCTGGCCGGTAACGCTGACAGTCTTGAGCTTGACCTTCAATGCGTCGGCAAGAGCCTGGGCCACGTCGATATCATAACCCTTCAGGGTCATGTCGGCGCTTGCCGACGAGAAAGGCGGGAAGTCGGCAAAGACACCGACATTGATAACGCCGGCTTTGGTGATGTCGTCGATGGCATCGGCGCGCGCCGCCGTTGCCGACATGGCGATGGTTGCACCACCCAGCAGCAGAAGCGCGGCAAAGGATGATTTGAGCGTGGTTTTGAATGTCATGGCAGTCCCCTTCTTGTTATTATGTGACGGTGCGGAATCGTCTCGCCGCACCGTTTGTTGGTCTGTTGATGCGTGTCAGTCGCGTTTTCCTGCAACGAATGGGCTGAACACCATCAGGCTCAGGATTTCGAACAGCACCTGTGCGCTCGCATGGGCCGTGTTGGTGGTCGCGTCATATTGCGGTGCCACTTCCACCACGTCGCCGCCCACCAGGTTGATGCCCTTGAGGCCGCGGATCAGTTCGAGCACTTCGCGGGTGGTCAGGCCACCCACCTCGGGCGTACCGGTGCCTGGCGCAAAGCTCGGATCGACGCTGTCGATGTCGAACGACAGATAGGTCGGACCGTCGCCGACGATCTTGCGGGCCTTCTCGATGATGGCGGGCATGCCGAGGCCGGTTACCTCTTCCGCATGGATGACGGTCATGCCGGATTCGTACGAGAATTCCCACAGATATTCCGCCGAGCCGCGAATGCCGATCTGGACTGTGCGGGTCGGATCGAGGACCCCGTCGAGTACCGCATTGCGGAATGGCCCGCCATGATGGAACTTCGTCTGGTCGAAGGCGCCGCCGGTATCGCAGTGGGCATCGATATGGATCATGCCGACCGGACGCTTCTTGCCGACGGCCTTGAGAATCGGATGGGTGATCGAATGATCGCCGCCGACGGCAAGCGGCACCACGCCGGCGTCGACGATCTGGTTGAACCGGCGCTCGATATCGTCATGGCTCTGTTCCAGCCGGTAGCGGCTGGCAAAGGGAACGTCGCCGATATCGGCAACGCGCAGGTCAAAAACGGGCGCGCAGCCGAGCACATGGTTGTACGGTCCGATGCGTTCGATGGTGCGCACGGCGCGCGGACCGAAGCGCGAGCCGGGACGGTTGGTGACGCCAAGGTCCATCGGAACGCCGACAATGGCGACCTGCAGATTGCCGAAATCCGGTGTCGCTGCATCGACCGGCATATAGGGTGCGGTGAGGAATGTCGGAATGCCCGCATAGGGTGCAAGCCGTGTACCACTCTTGGAGAAAATCTTGTCCGCAACCTTGCGGAAGGTTGGATCGAACAGCTCGCCGCCATGGCTTTCGCCATACTTGGCCCGAAGATCGCTCAGCTTCTTCTCATCCCATGATGTCATGACACTATCCCGTTCTCTGAAAGCTCGGGGGAAACGCGGGAGGGATTGCCCTTGCGAGGGTTGTCCGATGTGATCCGCTTCTGTCAGTTCCCCTGGGCTTTTCGCCTTTGTTGGCCACATTATCGATGCAAAGGCGATGGAAAAGCAATTGACATTGTTGTAGGGATTAGTGTGAGAAAATCTCACATGACAAATCCGAATTTGATGTCTATTGGAGTCTCCCATGACGCTTGGCCGGTTGCCTCCATTGAATCCCCTGCGCGCCTTCGAAGCGACGGCGCGGCACGGTTCCGTGACCGCTGCTGCCCGCGAACTCAACGTGACCCACGGTGCCATCAGCCACCAGATCAAAGCATTGGAAGCAACGCTCGATGTGCAATTGTTCGAGCGCGGTGCGCAGCGGCTGAAACTGACGGCGCAGGGCGCGCTGCTGCTGCCGACCATTTCCAAGGCATTCGAGGATATTGCGACGGCAACGGCCCTGATGAAACGCCCCACGACCAAAGGCGAATTGACGGTGACCTGCGTGCCGGCACTTCTGTCGCTCTGGCTCATTCCGCGCATGAACCAGTTCACCGAACAATATCCCGATATCCGGCTGACACTGATTGCCACCAATGAGGCGCATCATCTCCAGTCGCCGGATGTGGATGTCTGCGTGCTCTACGGCGATGGCAAATGGTCGGACTGCTGGTCACGTTTGTGGAGCACGCTGAAGCTCTTTCCTGTGGCCAGCCCGACGCTGCTCAACAGCCGTCCGCTGCGCTCGGTCCGCGACCTGCGCAACCATGTGCTCCTGCATGGCGATGACGGGCGCGAATGGAACACCTGGCTGGCAGCCGCCGATGCCACGGATCTGGCGCGCGGTGCCCAGCATTTCATGAGCGATGCGCGGCTCTCGACGGAGGCTGCGCTTTACGGGCAGGGCGTTTCGCTTGGCGATACGATCACCGCGAGCAACCTGATCGCCAAGGGTGAACTCATCGTTCCCTTCGACCTGACCGTGCCCGCCAATGACGCATTCCATGTCGCCTGCCGCAACGAGGTGCGCAATGCGCCCATCGTCAAGGTGTTCATCGACTGGTTCTTCGCATCGCTGGAAACCGATACCATCACGGAACCGCAGACCTCGGCCCGTCGGATCATCCGGCGGCGCAATGGCAAGATCAGTGCGCCCGAGCGCGCGGCGGCACCGCCATCCATTCCCACAACACGAGCCAAAAGGCCTGACCGCACGCAGAAGCGGCGTGCCAAGGCCGATACCCGATAGGACGATCATCCATGACTGCTGCTGTGCTGAACCCGCTCGTCACCCGCCTGTCTCCCCCGCCTATTCCGGCCGTGCAGGCCTGGGGCCGGGCCTATGCCGGCGGACATGGTCCCTTGATCGACCTGTCGCAGGCGGTTCCCGGCTATCCGCCGCATCCGGACATGCTGCGCTGGCTGGGCGAGGCGGCGTCCTCTGTCGCCTATGCCAATTACGGGCCGATCGAGGGCGAAACGGTTCTGCGCGATGCCTATGCCGCGCATGTGTCGGCACTTTATGGCGCTGGAATCAGCGGCCGGAACATCCACATCACATCGGGCTGCAACCAGGCCTTCATCTGCGCCGCCATGGTCGTGGCCGCCGCAGGCGAAACGGTGCTTGTCACCGATCCCTTTTATTTCAACCATGAAACCACGCTGTCGATGCTCGGTATCAAGACGGGGTTTGTCGCCTGCGGTGCGGCAGACGGTTTCGTGCCGACAGTGGAGGCGGTGGAAAAAGCGCTGGTGCCGGGCGTGCGTGCCCTGGCGCTGGTCACCCCGAACAATCCGACCGGCGCGGTGTATTCACCCGAGCGGCTCAAGGCGATATTTGCGGTCTGCAGGAAGCATGGCATCTGGCTCATTCTGGACGAAACCTACCGCGACTTTCTCGCCGATGGCTCCGGCGCACCGCATGGTCTTTTCAATGAAAGCGGCTGGGAAGACAACCTCATCCAGCTCTACAGCTTTTCCAAATCCTTCTGCATTCCCGGACACCGGCTGGGGGCGGTAACAGCGGGTGAAACCGTTGTCACGGAAATTGCCAAGATCATGGACAATCTGCAGATCTGCGCGCCGCGCGCACCGCAGATTGCCGTAGCGCATGCGCTTCCCGCATTGAGTGACTGGCGCGCCGCCAACCGGCTGGAAATTGAAACCCGTGCCCAGGCCCTGCGTGAGACCATGTCCGGTCTTGGCGGCTGGAAGCTCGAAGCCGTCGGTGCCTACTTCGCGTTTGTCCGCCACCCCTTCCCGGGCAAGACCTCGGTCGAAGTGGCCGAACAATTGGCCAGACAGGCGGGCATACTGGCCATTCCCGGTGAATATTTCGGCGTCGGGCACACGCAGTTCCTGCGCTTTGCCTTTGCCAATGCGGATTCGGCGACAATCCGGCAGCTGCGTGGCCGCATGGTCGATTTCAGCATCTGACAACAGGGGCTGGCGACATCGTTGCCAGCCCCTGGGGTTTCAGTAGCCTTTTGCTTCGCCTGAGCTGGCGCGGCTGTCGATGGCGCCGTTGTAACGCGCGCCGTCACCCTTTTCGATGTCGGAAAGGCTCGCGCCGCCGACGAGGATGCCTGCGGCCTGGCCCCAGATCGACCAATCCTTGTCGATCTGGACAGTGTGGCCCATATCGCTCAATACCTTGCGCGTATCTGCCGAGAGGGCATAGGGCTCCATGTAGACTTTGTCGGGCAGCCACTGATGATGAACGCGCGGTGCATCAATGGCTTCCTGGATGTTCATGCCATGATCGATGACGTTGAGGATCGCTTCCAGCGTGATGGTGATGATGCGCGAACCGCCGGGGCTGCCGATCACCATGAACGGCTTACCGTCCTTGGAAATGATCGTCGGGCTCATCGAGGAGAGTGGCGTCTTCTTCGGCGCGATGGCGTTGGCTTCGCCCTGTACCAGCCCGTACAGATTGGGAACGCCGGGCTTGGAGGTGAAGTCGTCCATCTCGTTGTTGAGAAGCACGCCGGTTCCAGGCGCAACGACACCCGCGCCGAAGGAGCCGTTCAACGTATAGGTGACTGCAACCGCATTGCCATCATTGTCGATAATGGAATAGTGCGTGGTTTCGTGGCTCTCGCCGAGGCCTTTCGGCATCAGCTCTTTCGATACACCGGCTTTGAACGGGCTGATCTTCTCGCGAATTTCCTTGGCATAGGCCTTGTCGAGCAATTTTGAGACTGGATTGTTGACGAAATCCGGGTCGCCAAGTGCTGAGTTGCGGTCGACATAGGCGTAGCGCATGGCCTCAACCATGGCATGTACGGTTTCGGCGGAACCATAACCAAGATAGGAAAGCGGATAACCTTCGAGCACATTGAGGATTTCGCAGATGATGACGCCGCCGGAGCTTGGGGGCGGCGACGACACGATGTCATATCCGCGATAATTGCACTTCACCGGCTCCAGCTCGCGCACCGAATACTGCTCGAAATCCTGCTTGGTTAGAATGCCGCCCTTGTCCTGGCTGGCTTTTGCAATGGCATCGGCAGTAGTGCCCTTGTAGAAGGAATCAGGCCCCTTGTCGGAAATGCCGGACAGGGTCGCGGCAAGATCGGTCTGGACGAGCGTTTCGCCAACCGCATAGGGTTTGCCGTCAGGCTTCAGAAAGATCGCTGCAGCCGCCGGATCCTTGGCAAGCCGCTTGTTGCCGGCCTTAAACGAATTGATATCGCCCTGAACCAGCTCGAAACCATCCCGCGCAAGACGGATCGCCGGTCCCAGCAATTCCTCGCGTTTTTTGGTGCCGTACTTCTCACGCGCCAGTTCGAATCCTGCAACGGTTCCCGGCACGCCAACCGCCAGATATCCGTCGAGGCTTAGACCTTTGACGATATTGCTCTTGTCATCGAGATACATGGTTTTGGTGGACGCCAGCGGAGCGCGCTCGCGAAAATCGAGAAAGGTGGTCTTACCGTCCTTGAGGCGAATCGTCATGAATCCGCCACCGCCAATATTGCCTGCCGTAGGGTAAAGCACAGCGAGCGCATAACCAACGGCTACCGCCGCGTCCACGGCATTGCCGCCACTTTTCAAAACGTCAACGCCGACTTCCGTTGCCAGATGCTGGGCTGATACGACCATGCCATGCTCGGCTTTTGCCGGTTCAGGCGATGCTGCAAAGGCTGTGGTGATGGGGATTGTGCTCAAGGCGAGGGAAACGGTGAAAGAAACCACCGTTGTGAAACGGGTCTGCATACTTTTCCTCCTGCTGGCAATCTCGGGAACGGCTAGAGGAACCTCTCCCGCATGTGATGTCCAGTATGAAAGCGACTTGTACGCAAGTTTTACAAAGTTTGCGGAGACCGCTATGAACCTGAAGTAATGTTAAGGTATGGGTTGAGCGGATGACAATCAAACCAAGTGAGCGGCACAGGCAGTTGACGGTGGGGGAAGTGGCGGCACGCAGCGGCGTGGCGGTTTCGACGCTGCATTTCTACGAGAGCAAAGGTCTTATTCACAGCGAACGCAACCGTGGTAACCAGCGCCGCTACTCGCGCGAAGTTCTGCGGCGTGTTGCCATCATCAAGGTGGCGCAACGGACGGGCATACCACTGGCATCGATTGCCGAAGCCCTGTCGACCCTGCCGCAGGGACGGGCTCCGACGGCCGCGGACTGGCGGCGGCTCTCGGCAGGCTGGAAGGCCGATCTGGATGACCGGATCAACAAACTGATCGGCCTGCGCGATCAGTTGAACTGCTGTATTGGGTGTGGTTGCCTGTCGATGCAGGAATGCCCCTTGCGCAACCCCTGGGATGAGCTGTCGGAGCAGGGACCGGGGCCGCGATTGCTCGATCCGGCACCAAGCGCCGATTAAAGCACGGGCCAGGCCCCTCTGCCGCACGGGGCAGAGGGGGTGAATGGCCTTGGGAGGCTTATTTCTTCCTGAGCAGGGATTTGGCTTCCTTGATCCCAAGTGCTTCGGGGCGGGTACAGCTGGTCTTGATGTCGATGAACTTCCTTTCTTCACCGGAGCGCAGGATCGAAACCATGACATCGACACCGTGCAGCGCCCGGTCGATGGAGCAGCGGATATCGCGGCCCTCGAGAATCGCTGCCGCCATGTCTGCAAGCCCGGCCGTGCGGTAATTGGCCATCATGCCGACGGAATGCTTCTGGTTGGGAATGCCGAAAGGATGCGCCCAGCTTTTCAGTGATTTCGCCTTCTTGCCCGGCTTGGCCAGTTTGACATCGCCGCCGAAGAAGTTCGGATCGGGCAGGAACAGCGAGCCATCCGTGCCGTAGAGTTCCATGTTCGGGTGATGATGCGCCCAGACATCCCAGCTTGCCGACAGGGTGATGGACGCGCCGCTGGCAAATTCAAGCAGGGCCTGAATGGTCGTCGGTGTCGTCACCGCGATGGTTTCACCCCGGCGCGGTTCGCTGGTGATGGTGCGGGTCGGTGTAGCCATCGATGTCAGGGCGGCCACCCGCTTCACCGGTCCGATCAGGTTGATGAGATTGGCGATGTAGTACGGGCCGAGGTCAAGGATCGGGCCACCGCCCGGACGGAAGAAGAAGTCCGGATTGGGATGCCAGTGCTCCATGCCGTGGCTCATGACATGGGCGGTTCCCGATGTGATCGTGCCGATCTGGCCGTCATCCACCGCTTTGCGCGCCAGCTGGTGCGCGCCGCCCAGATAGGTGTCCGGCGCGCAGCCGGCTTTCAACCCCTTCTTGTTGGCGAGTTTCTGCAACTCAAGGCCATCCTTGAGCGACAGGGTCAGCGGCTTTTCCGAATAGAGATGCTTGCCGGCCGACAGGATCTGGTGCGAGACGGCAAAGTGCGCGTCCGGCACCGTCAGGTTGACGATAAGGTCGATGTCATCGCTTGCAAGCAGCTTGTCGATGCTGCGTGCCTCGATGCCAAATTCCTTGGCGCGCGCTTCCGCCGCCTTCTTGTTGAGGTCAGCGACGGCGCGGATTTCGATGCCCTTGAACAGGGGGCCGAGCCTCAGATAGGTGGCGGAAATGTTGCCGGCACCGATAATGCCAATACCAAGTGTTTTTGCCATGATGCTGTCTTTCTTCAAAATGCCTTGACCGTGGCGATGGAACGGCGGGCAAACCGTTCATCGTCCGACGGGTTGTCGTGTTCCATGACGAAATACCGGACCGGCGTGGCCTTCAGTGCTGCAAAGAGCGCTTTCCAGTCGACCGTGCCGTAACCGACATCCGCCCAGCCGTCTTCCTTGGTGTTTTCGCCAGCCGTGGCGATGTCCTTGACGTGCACCGCGCTGATGCGGGAGCCGTAATCCCCGATCCACCGGAACGGGTCTGCGCCGCCGCGGATGATCCAGGCGATATCCGCTTCCCAGGAAATGCTCGGCGCGGCATCGAGGATGAGCTTCTGCGGGATCGAGCCGTCAGGCAGTGCCTTGAACTCGAAATCATGGTTGTGCCAGCCGAAAATATATCCGGCCTTGCTGTAGGTGGCATGCGCCGCCTCAAGCCGCTTGCCGAAATCCGACCAGCCGGACGCGTCCGAGGGGCGTTGCTCGACGGCCAGATGCGGGCAATAGATGGCTTTCATGCCCAGCGTTCCGGCAATGTCGAGCACCTTGTTCGGCTCGTTTTCCAGGAGGTCGATACTGAAATGGCCTGATGCCATGGTGAGGCCATGGGCGTCGAGTGCAGCCCGGGTTGCCGCTGCATCCGCGTAAAGCCCGCCATAACCTTCCACCTGCGCATAACCATTCTTCTGCAGGATCGGAAGAATTCTATCGAACGGGGGAAAGTTGCGGGAACTGTAGAGCTGGTAGGAAAAGTCAGTCACGGTCAGTACTCCATAAGGTTTGTCAGATGCGGTCTTCAGTCTGGGAGTCAAAAAGCGAGGCGAGGGCTGGATCGAAGGTGAGGTGCACGGTTTCGCCGTTCTGGTAGCGGCGGCCGGAATCCACGCGTACCGACACGGCTTTGCCGGCGACTTTCAGCCAGACAAGGCTGTCGGCGCCCATGGGCTCGTCGAGGTCGACGGTCGCCTTGCATGAACGGCCCGCCGGGCCGGGCTGATCGCTGAGCGCAATGTGCTCGGGACGCAGGCCGAAAATGACAGAGCGCCCGACTTGCAAGGATTCCTGTGCCACGTAGTTTTCCAGGGAGATATCGAGGTCGGCGATACGGAAGACGGGTTTGCCATCTTTCTCCGCAATCTCGCCCTTGAGGAAATTCATCGACGGCGAGCCGATGAAACTGGCGACGAACAGGTTGCGCGGCTTGTTGTAGATGGTGAGCGGCTCGTCCAGTTGCTGGATCAATCCGCCTTTCATGACGGCGATGCGGTCCGCCAGCGTCAGGGCCTCGATCTGGTCATGGGTCACGTAGATCATGGTATTGGCGAGTTTCTGGTGCAGGCGCTTGATTTCGACACGCAGCTCCGAGCGCAGCTTGGCATCCAGATTGGACAGGGGCTCGTCGAACAGGAATACGTCGACGTCGCGCACCAGGGCACGGCCGATGGCGACACGCTGGCGCTGGCCGCCGGAAAGCGCGCCGGGCTTGCGTTGCAGAAGCGGCCCGATCTGCAGAATATCAGCCGCATTGGCGATCCGCTTGTCGATCTCCGCCTTGGGCAGGCCCGCCACCCGCAGGCCGAAGGAAAGGTTTTTCTCGACCGTCATCTGCGGATAGAGCGCATAGGACTGGAACACCATGCCGATGCCGCGATCTTTCGGCTCCTTCCACGTGACGTTCTTGTCCTTGATGAAAATCTGTCCGTCCGAGATCTCAAGCAATCCAGCGATGCAGTTGAGCAAGGTCGATTTTCCGCAGCCCGATGGTCCGAGCAGCACGAGAAACTCGCCATCGGCCACGTCGATATTGAGCTCCTTGAGCACACTCACCGAACCGTAGTTGAGCGAAAGCTCCTTGATTGAAACGCTGGGGCTCTGCTGGGTCATACCGATCCGCTCCGGTGAAACTGTTGTAGAAAGGTTGGCTGCATCCGCGATCATCCTTTGACGGCGCCAGCGGCAATGCCCCTGACGAAATATTTGCCTGAGAAGAAGTAGACGAGCAGCGGCACCAGGCCGGTGAGGATGGTGGCTGCCATGTTGACGTTGTATTCCTTGACGCCCTGCGTCGAGTTGACGATGTTGTTGAGCTGCACCGTCATCGGCACGTTTTTCGTGCCGGCAAAGACGACACCGAAGAGGAAGTCATTCCAGATGCCGGTGACCTGCAGGATGATCGCGACGACGAAGATGGGCGCGGACATCGGCACCATGATCTGGAAGAAGATGCGCCAGAAACCCGCCCCGTCGACGCGGGCCGCCTTGAAGAGTTCCGCCGGCAGCGAGGCGAAGTAGTTGCGGAACAGCAGGGTGAGGATCGGCATGCCGAAGATGGTGTGAATCACGATGACACCGGTCAGCGTTCCGAAGATGCCGAGATTGCGGGTGATGATCACGAGCGGGTAAAGCATCACCTGATAGGGAATGAAGGCGCCGAACAGGAGGATGCTGAAAAACACCTCCGAACCTTTGAAGCGCCAGTTGGCCAGGGCATAGCCATTGACCGATGCGATGAGGATCGAGGCGATGACGCTCGGTATGGTGATCTTCACCGAGTTCATGAACCCGACCTTAAGGCCCTCGCAGTAGAGGCCGGTACAGGCGCTGTCCCAGGCGGTGCTCCACGACTGGAAGGTGATCTCCACGGGCGGCGAGAAGATATTGCCGAGGCGGATTTCCGGCATGCCTTTCAGCGAGGTAACCATCATCACGTAGAGCGGCAGCAGGTAGTAGATCGCCGCCACCAGCAGGACGCCGTAAATCATGATCGTCGATGGTGCGAAGGTCGTCGTGGGACGCTTGCCGCGTGGTTCGGCTGCGGTCTGGCTTGCCATGGTCATTTGCGTTTGCCCTCGCGGAATTCCATCAAGGCCCAGGGAATGAGGACGATGAGAACGGTGGTCAGCATGATGGTGGAGGCGGCAAGGCCCTGTCCGAGGTTGGCGCGCCGGAACATGAATTCGTAGACATATTTGGCCGGGACTTCGCTGGCATTGCCGGGGCCGCCGTCAGTCAGCGCGACGACGAGATCGTAGACACGCACGATACCGGCGGCGATCAGGACAATGGTGGTGATGAAGACCGGGCGCATCATCGGAATGATGATGAAAAGATAGGTCTTCCAGATCGGGATGCCATCGACCCGCGCGGCCTTCCAGATTTCCTCGTCGATGTTGCGCAGGCCCGCCAGCATCAGCGCCATGACAAGGCCGGTGCCGTGCCAGAGGCCGGCAATGACGATGGCGTAGATGGCATAGCGCTGGTCATTGAGGATCGAGAAGGTGAAGTTTTCAAAACCGAGATCCCGCACCACCCGCTGGATGCCGTAGGTGGGCGTGAGTATCCATTGCCAGACCAGGCCCGTGACGATGAACGACAGGGCATAGGGATAGAGAAAGATGGTGCGGAAGGTGTTCTCGAAACGGATTTTCTGGTCCATCAGCGCCGCGAGAATGAAGCCGATGACCGATGAAAAGAACAGGAGGAAGACGCCGAAGATCGCAAGGTTGATGGCGGAGATGTTCCAGCGCGGCGTATTGAACAGGCGGGTATACTGGTCGAACCCGACGAATGTCAGCTCCGGCAATGCCCGCGATGCCGTGAAGGAATAAACGACGGTCCACAGCGTGCAGCCGATGAAGACCACAAGAACGGTTGCGATCATCGGCAGAGCCGCAACCTTGGCATTCAGGTTCTTGAACAATGTATTTGGACGCGCGGTGGAACTCATGGCGTTCTCCGTCAACTCTTCGCACGACCGCCCGCCGCTTGCGCGACTGGCGGGAGCGAGGAGGATGGTCGGTTCTACTGGGCTTGCTTGATGATATCGACGAAGCGGGCCTGCGCATCATCGACGGACATGTGGGCGTCGGCGAAGAACTCCTTGGTCAGGTCCTCGATTTGCCCCTTGGTATCGGCAGTCAGATTCTGGTTCAGGGACGGCAGGATATTCTCCGGCTTTTTCAGGATCTCGATGCCTTTTTTCATGCAGGCATTGGCGGCTTCCAGATCGACATCGCCGCGCACCGGCAGCGAGCCCTTGGCCAGATTGAAGGCAACCTGCGTTTCCCTGGAAAGGAGCAGGCTCGCCAGCTTCAGCTGCGCCTTGGTCACCTCGGGGTTCTGGTTCTTGGGGAAATAGAAGGCATCGCCGCCCGTATCGAGAATGGCGTTGCCGCCCAGCCCGGGCAGGCAGTCATAATCGGTTCCGGCGACCTTTTTCGCCACGCCGAACTCACCTTGCGCCCAGTCGCCCATGACCTGTGCCCCGGCCTTGCCGGTCATGACGAGCGTGGTTGCCTCGTTCCAGGAGCGGCCGACATAGCCGGGATCGACCAGGCTGCGGGCCTGTGCGTACGCTTCCCACACCGCTTTCATTTCCGGACCAGCGGCGGCTTCGGCATTCTTGTCCTGATAGACCTTCAGGAAGAGGTCCTTGCCGCCGAGCGAGGGGATCATGACGTTGAAAATGCCGGTCACCTGCCAGGCATCGCCGGTGGCGAGCGGGATGATACCCTTTTCCTTCAGCTTGGGCGCCGCCGCAACGAATTCCTGCCAGTTCGCCGGAACGGGCAGGCCCGCATCCTTGAAGGTGTTGGGATTGATCCACATCCATTGCCAGGAATGGATGTTGACCGGCACGCAATAAATCTTGCCGTCATGTTTGCAGGCATCGAGCAGCTTTGCGGGGCGGATGAAATCGGCCCAGCCTTCCTTGGCCGCAAGTTCCGAAAGGTCGGTCATCATTCCGGCCTTGACCAGGTCTTCCGCGTCGCGGCCCGTATTGAGCTGGGTTGCGCCCATCGGATTGCCGCCCAGGATGCGGCTGACGATGATCGGGGTTGCCGTCGAGCCGCTGCCGGCAATGGCGCCGTCGACCCATTTGTCACCGCCCTGCTTGTCAAAGGATTCCGCAAGGACCCTGGCCGCAGCCGCTTCGCCGCCCGAAGTCCACCAATGGGTGACCTCCAGGTCCACGGCGCCGGCCATGCCGGTCGTCCATAACAATGTGGATGCAGCCAAAATGGCCAGAGATGTCCGGTAACGCATCGTATCCTCCCAAATCTGAAACGTTACAGGTACGGTAATTGAAAACTTGGAATGAGGCAATCAGGCGCATCCGATTTTTTTCGATCATCGACATAATCCACAGGGCTGATAAATATATACAATAAAAACAAATTATTATGCTTAATCTGGTCAAATACCCAGCCTCCGGATTTCCGAGTTTTTCTCAAAATGAGGGAGATATCAATCTAAACACTTGGTCTAATAGGCATGGATGTTTCTTGAATTAGCACAGAATCTGAAACGATACAGAAAGTTGCAGAAGGCATCTTGAAGATCGCTCTTCGCGGGTCCATACAGGAGTTGGGTTTCGGTTAACCGGTTGAATTGACATGAACGACAAGCAGCATCACCCTGATGACGGGGAAAAAGTGGCGGCTCTCGCCGAAGGCGAGAGGCCGACGCTGAAAACCATTGCGTTTATGGCAGGGCTCGGGGTGACGACCGTTTCGCGGGCGCTTAAGGACGCGCCGGAAATCGGGCAGGCAACCAAGAACCGCGTGCAGCTGATCGCCAAGCAGATCGGCTACAGGCCCAATCGCGCGGGTGTGCGCCTGCGGACCGGCAAGACGAATGTGATCAGCCTGGTGCTCAATGCGCAGAGCGAGATCATGGGACTGACCTCCAATCTCGTCTACGGTATTTCCGAAGTCCTGGCCGAAACGCCATACCATCTCATCGTGACGCCGTACTCGCCCGAGAACGATCCGATGCAGCCCATCCGCTATATCATTGAAACCGGATCGGCTGACGGGATCATCATGTCCCAGACCCAGCCGTCCGATCCGCGTGTGCGTTATCTGACGGATCATCATTTTCCTTTCGCCACGCACGGGCGGACGCGAATGGGTATCGAGCATCCGTTCCACGATTTCGACAACGAAGCCTATGCCTATGCGGCGGTGAAAAGCCTGGTTGAGCGCGGCCGCCGCCGGATCGCCATGGTTGCCGGGCCGGGCCCGGCCCATACCTATTACTGGCATCTCGACGATGGTTTCAGGCGGGGCCTGCAGGAAAGCGGGGCAGTGCCTGTTATGCTCGACCATTGGAATGGCAGCATTTCGTTGGACGATGTGCGCAACCGGACGGAAATGTTCATGCGCCAGCCCAATCCGCCGGATGGCATCATCTGCTGCACCGGCGGCCTGACCGTCGCTGTTGTCGCGGGCATCGAGGCAACGGGCATGAAACTTGGCCGGGACATCGATCTGGTGTCGAAGCAGACGACGCATTTCCTGCAATGGTTCCGCCCGGAAATCATTGTGTTCAACGAAGATGTGCGGCATGCCGGGCGCGAGCTTGCCCGCGCCGTGTTGCGGCGCATCGAAGGAGCGGACCCGACGCAGTTGCAAAGCCTGAGCTACCCGGAGGCCGAGTAAGCTAGCGGTTTGCTAGCCGATGAGGCCACCGGCGGTGAAGCCGCCATCGACCGCCAGTGTTTGGCCCGTCACATAGCTTGAACGGTTTTCATTGAGAAGAAAGGCGATCGTGCTGGCGATTTCCTCCGGCTGGCCGTAACGCCGCTGCGGCACCGTTTTGCTCCAGCCCTCCCGTATTTCAGGCGTATGCACGGCGGCGGCCAGGGGTGTCTCGACCGGGCCGGGCGCAATGGCATTGACGCGGATGTTGTAGGGCGCAAGTTCGACCGCCATCACCTTGGTCAGGTTGATGATTGCCCCCTTTGACGCGCCGTAGGCCGACCGCCCGATATTGCCGCGCATGCCCGAGATCGAAGCGAGATTGACGATGGCACCGCCGCCATTCGCTGCCATGATGCGCGCACCGGACTGTGCGACCAGAAATGTGCCGATGACGTTGATCTCGTAGATTTGCCGGAACATGTCCGCCGTGGTATCGAAGAACGGCGTATCGCGGTCGATGCCAGCTGAACAGACAATCCCCCTGATCGGACCGAACCCTGCTTCCGTCTCCGCCATGAGTGCCTCGACCGCGTGCTCGTCGGTGACATCGAGCTGGGCAAAGCGGATGCGGTCGGGATGGGCCTTGCCGAGATCTGCCTTCACCGTTTCCTTCACGTCTCGATCCGCGACGACAACTTTCCATCCGTCCTTTGCGAGGGCATGGACTGTGGCGAGACCGATTCCCGATGCGCCGCCGGTGACGAGAGCCGTTCGCTCATCGGTGTCGAATGTCGTCATGACGATGGTCCTCTCTGTTGCGGAAGAAGAGGTGGTCAGGCCTCTTCCAGACACAGTTCAAAGGTGATGCAGACGGGATTGTTGCCACGCACCAAATCACCGGACGTAATGCCGCCCTTGGTATCGACCATGGTGATCTCCACGCGGGTCGCACTGGAGTCCGCCGAAACAAACCCGCCGGTGATGAACACTTCCGTCGCGATATCCTCGACGCGGCCCCCATCGGCGTATCGGGCGCCGATCAGGCTGCCGACGCCGCCGCGCAGATGTGCCCCGGCAAAACCATGCTTGCGGCAGATCGCTTCGAGCGCGCCGGTGATGTCTTCGTTCGGGCGGACACGGGCGATGATTGTCCGCGGACCGGCGTCATCGGCCGCAGGTGCGCTGACCGGCACGGGATGGAAAATGGTGAATGCCGTTTCCGCATCCGGCTCCGACACCATGCGGATGGTCTCGACACCCCAGACCGTGGCGCGGATCGGCCGGCTGACGATTGTTTCGTGCGGCAGGATGTGGCCGGCGCAGCGCCTGCCATCCGGTTCGATCCAGGTGGCGTGGCAATGGATGAAGGCTGCACCGTCCCGCTCGCCGAACGTGACATTGCCACGTTCCATCAAAGTTTCACCCACGGGCGAAAATGTATCGCTGTACCACGCCGCATGAAGACCATCGGTCGAGAGCGCCGGCATGAGATAGTGGAACGGAGCAAAAGCGCCGCCTTCGATGACAAGCGCTGCGGCGCGCAGATTGGCGGCGGCAAGCGGAATGGCAATGGCGTCGTTGAGGCTGAGACCCGGCTGGAGCTCAAAGCTGAATCTACGCCCGGTGCCGGCGAAACTCTCGAACCGTTCCGCCGCCGCCGGGCCGGGTTGCTGCAACCGGCGCTCAGGCACCGACCACCGCCGAACAGCTCTGTCCGCCATCGACGGGCAGGCAGACACCCGTGATGAATTTTGCTTCGTCGGAGGCAAGAAAGACGGCGGCATTGGCGACATCGAACGCGCTGCCCATCTGCCCCAGCGGAACAAGGCGATTGCGTGCGGCGACCATCTCTTCGTTCGATGTGTAGTTGCCGGAAATCTGCTTGTAGATCAGCGGCGTATCGATCATGCCGGGCATGATGCAATTGGCGCGGATGCCGTGTGGTGCGTATTGCAGGGCAAGCGCCACAGTCGCCTGATTGACCGCGCCCTTGGCCGCGTAATAGGCGAAATAGGGATAGCCGGTCCAGCGGATGGCCGCCAGCGAGGAAATATTGACAATCGCCCCGGATTTGCGCGCCTTCATATGCGGCAGGACGGCCTTGGCAGTTCGGAACACCGAGCCGACATTGATATCGAGCGACATCCGGAATTTTTCGTCATCGAGGTCTTCCGGTCCGCCCGCTGTGGCGACGCCGACATTGTTGTGCAGGATGTCGATCCGGCCATAGCGCTCGATCGTGGCGTTCACGGCCTCTGTGACGGACGCGCTGCTCGTGACATCCGAGGTAACCGCCATGGCGGAAAAGCCCTCCGCCGCAATGATTGCTGCCGTTTCGTTGGCTGCTTCCTGTTGCAGGTCGATGCAAATGACGGTGGCGCCTTGGCGGGCGTAGGCGACGGCGGCAGCCTTGCCGTTGCTCCATCCGGGGCCGGACGAGCCTGCCCCGAAAACCATGGCGATTTTATCTTTCAGTCGTTCAGTCATCAGAGGAAGCCAATCGAAATCCACGGGACGGCAGCCACGAGAATGATGCCGAGAATGAGGGCGGCGAGATAGCCCCAGATGGGCCGCATGCCCTCGTCGGGATTGACCCGGCCAATGGCGCAGGCCGCATAATAGCCGACGCCGAAGGGCGGGGCGAAAAGGCCGATGCCCATCGAAAGGATCACGACCATGGCGTAGTGCACCTCATGCACGCCGACCTGCCGGGCGATGGGAAACAGCAACGGGCCGAAAAGCACGATGGCGGGTATGCCTTCCAGAACGCTGCCGAGAATGATGAACGCGACAATCGAAACGGCAAGGAATGTGATGGGACCACCGGGCAAGCCCGTCATGGCGGCGGCAAGTTCGCGCGAGAAGCCGGACTGCGTCAATGCCCAGGCCATCCCGGTCGCTGCGCCGATGATCAGCAGGATGGCGCCGGAGAGCGAGGCGGTATCCACCAGCATCGGCTTCAGCCGTGCCCAGTCGAACTGCCTGTAGATGAAAAGCCCCGCCACGATGGAGTAGACAATGCCGATGGTCGATACTTCCGTTGCCGTCGCCACACCCTCGACGACGGAGGCACGGATGATGAAGGGAAGCGCCAGGGCAGGCAGGGCGATGACAAAAGCCCGACCGATCTGCCGCCCGGTGGCGCGCGTCACATGCGACAGGTCCTCATGGCGGTAGCGCCGCCAGACGACGAAACACAGCATCACAGCGAGAACAACGCCGGGGAGCAGGCCGCCGGTGAACAGCGCCGCGATGGACACGCCGGTGACCGAGCCGATGGTGATGAGCACGAGGCTGGGCGGAATGGTCTCCGTCTGTGCGCCGGTGGCGGAGAGCAGGGCAACCAGATCGCCCGGCTTGGCGCCGCGTGCCTTCATTTCCGGGAAGAGCACCGGCGCGACGGCGGCCATGTCGGCGGCCTTGGCGCCCGATATGCCGGAGACCAGATACATCGCGCCGATCAGCACGTAGGACAGGCCGCCGCGCACATGCCCCAGGAGGCTTGCCAGGAACTGCACCATGGCGCGCGCCATGCCGGTCATTTCGATGAGCACGCCGAGAAACACGAAGAGTGGCACGGCGAGGAGAATAAGGTGCGACATGCCTTCGTCCATGCGGCCGATGACCACGATCATCGGCACGTTCGTCGTCAAAGCGAGATAGCCGAAGGTGGCAAGACCGAAGGAAAAGGCGATGGGAACGCCGCTGAGAACGAGGGCTGCAACGACACCCACGAAGAAGATCAGCAGATTGATGTTGCCCAGCGGCTTCAAAGAAGGGCCAAGCAGCCAGAAGACAAGCGTCAGCACGCCGATAAGGGCAATCGCCGTCACCACATGCCGCAGGTTCGACACCTGAAAGAGTTTGATAAGCGCCGAGACGATCATCAGTCCGGCACCGACGGGCAACGCCGCCGCGCGCCATGCATTGGTTATCTCCAGGGCCGGCGTGGTGATATAGGTTTCTTCGTGGGCATAGTCATAGGCGGGATAGACGATGAGCAGGAGAAATGCCATTGCGCCAACAATGGCGATGACATCGAAAAACGCCCGGCGCTGCGGGTTCATCATGCCGACCAGCGCCGTCATGCGCATGTGCTCGCCGCGCCGGAATGCCACCACGGCACCCAGCATGGCGAGCCACAGGAACAGGATTGAAGCGAGTTCATCCGACCAGATCAGCGGTTGATGCACGACATAGCGGGCGATGATGCCGGCAAACAGGATGACCACCTCGGCAACAACGAGGATTGCCACGGGAAACTCGACGAGATGGCCAAGCAGCCGGTCGAGTTTTGATGCGATGGAGTGGTCATTGCGGGGCGGGGGAGAAAGCATGCTTTCGCCCTCCGCCGCCACGGCGCCTTCGGTCAGTCTGAGCCCTGCCATCGGGTTCGCCCCTATGCCAGCTGGCCGACGACTTTTTCCAGAAGACCCCAGGCCTCCTCGCCATACTTGCCCTTCCATTCGGAGTAGAAGCCTGCCTTGCGCAGGGCATCGCGGAAGGGCACGGGGTCCGGCGTATTGAATTCAAGACCCTTGGTTTTCAAATCGGCCTGCAATGTTTCGGTGAGCTTGGCCACATCGTCGCGTTCGGCAAGGCCGGCGGCGTTGATGTGCTTGGCAACGACGGTTCTGATATCGTCGGGCAAGGCTTCCCAGGCGCGGCGGTTCGACAGGAACCAGAAGCCGTCCCACATATGGCTGGTCAGCGAGCAGTATTTCTGCACTTCATAGAGCTTGGCCGTCGAGATGATGGCGAGCGGGTTTTCCTGGCCCTCGACAACTTTGGTCTGCAGCGAGGAGTACACTTCGTTGAAGTTGATGCTGGCGGGTGATGACTGGAAAGCGGTGAACATCGATGTCCACAACGGGCTGACCGGAACACGGATCTTGAAGTTCTTCAGATCATCCGGTGTGGTGATCGGCTTGGTGCTCGATGTGATGTGGCGGAAGCCGTTGTCCCAGATCTTTTCCATGGCGACGAGATTCGATTTCTCGATCTGCTTGCGCACATGGGCGCCGAGATCGCCATCCATCGCCTTCCAGACGGTGGCGCTGTCGGGGAAGGCAAAGCCGATGCCATTGATCGACGCGGCCGGAACGAGTGTCGAGAGGATCAGGCCGGAGAGCGTGAAGAATTCCACCGCGCCGGAACGGAGCTGGCTGAGCGTGTCCGTATCGGAACCGAGCTGGCTCGACGGGAAGATCGACAGTTCGAAGCGTCCGCCGGTCTCCGCCTTGATCTTGTCGGCGGCTTCCTGCGCCCGGATGTTCATCGGATGCGACACCGGCAGGTTGTTGGCGTATTTATAGGAAAATTCGGCAGCATGGGCGGGACGCCGCATGATGAATGGACTGGCAACGAGCGTTGCAGCGGTGCCGGCCAGGACCTGGCGGCGTGACAGATTATTCATGTGATTTCCTCCCGAACAGCATGGCGCATTCCCCCGGAACTCATTGAACGAATGCAACCTCCATCGCACCGATTCAAATCATAGGTCCATATTATAGAATGCAATTCCTCCTAGAATTGGATAAAACAATAAACAAATGCTGGCATCTTGCAATATTTTTTATGCCATAGTTCAATAGAACAACAAAATGATCCACAATATGGATCAAAATGCGCGTGGGAGAGCATGGAAGAAAAGATGACGGCACCAGCCAGTCTCAACGGGTCGCAAAGTGTCGACAGGGCGCTGGGTCTTCTCAGTCTTGTCAGCTATTTCGGCGATCAGGGCGGATCGCTGAGTGAGATTGTCGAGCAGGGCGGCCTCAACAAGCCGACGACACGGCGTCTGCTGCTTGCACTCATCCGCTCGGGGCTGGTCGAACAGGATACGCAGACCCGGCGCTACTATCTCGGGCAGGAAGCCTATGTGCTGGGAACGCTCGCCACCCGCCGTTACGGCCTGTTGCAGATCACGCGCGACAGCCTCAGCATTCTCTCCGCCAAAACGCAGGATACCAGTTTTCTCTCCATCCAGCGCGAGACCTATGCGGTGTGCCTGCACCGGGAGGAGGGCACATATCCCATCCGCACCCATGCGCTGCAGGCGGGGTACAGGCATCCTCTCGGCGTCGGCGGCGGTTCATTGGCTATCCTTGCAACGATGCCGGATGACGAGATCGATATCATCCTGGCCGCCAACGAGGCGGTGCTGCTTGCCGATTACCCCAATCTTCCGCCGTGGCAGATCAGGGAGGATATCGCGGCAACGCGGGAACAGGGTTTTGCCCTCAACCCTGGGCGTATCCTTGCTAATTCCTGGGGCATCGGCCTTGCGATCCATTTTCCGGATGGGCGGGCCGCCGGTGCGCTGAGCATCGCGGCCATCGACAGCCGTATGCAGCCGGCGCGCCAGCAGGAACTGGCGGAGCTGATGCGTATCGAGGCGAAAAAGATCGAGGCGCGGCTGGCCCATCTCCAGCCGCTCAACGACCGGCCGAAACGGACTTTGGCTGCCGGTGTGAAATCCAGAGCAAGACCCGAACGGATGAAAGCATGAGCAGCACCGACGCAGCCCTGATCACGGCCATGTCGAAACGCGTGATGAACCTGTCGGGTTTCCTGGCGCAGACCGCGCGCCGCCTGCCTGAGGAAACAGGTTTTGTCTGGGGTGAAAAAAGCTGGAGCTGGAGCGTGCTGCAGCGGCGTGTCGATGCGATGGCTGCGGCACTGCAGAGCGAATTCGGTGTCGTCAAGGGCGACCGCATTCTGATCCAGTCGCAGAACTGCAACCAGATGTTCGAATCCATGTTCACCTGTTTCCAGTTGGGCGCCGTGTGGGTGCCGGCGAATTTCCGCCAGACACCGGATGAGGTCGCCTATCTCGCCAAGGCGAGCGGAGCCAAGGGCATGATCTGCGGTCACCTCTTCCCCGACCATGTCGCGGCAAGCCGGGACATGAACCCCGATCTCGCTTTCGTCATTGCCATCGGCAAGGCGGATTTCGGCGACGATTACGATGACATCGTCGCCCGCTTTGACGGCCGGAAAGTTGCAACGGCCGCCGTCGATCACGACGATCCCTGCTGGTTCTTTTTTACATCTGGGACGACGGGCCGGCCCAAGGCGGCTGTCCTCACCCATGGCCAGATGGCTTTCGTCATCACCAATCATCTCTGCGATCTCATGCCCGGCACCACGGAAAAAGATGCTTCGCTGGTGGTTGCGCCGCTGTCGCATGGCGCGGGCATTCACCAACTGACCCAAGTGGCGCGCGGTGCGAAGACGATCCTGCTGCCGACGGAGAAGTTTGACGTTGCCGAAGCGTGGAGGCTGGTCGAGAAATGGCGTGTGAGCAACATGTTCACGGTGCCGACGATCCTGAAAATGCTGACGGAACACCCGTCGGTGCATGAGCGCGATCACTCCTCCCTGCGCTACGTGATCTATGCCGGTGCGCCCATGTACCGGACCGACCAGATCCATGCGTTGAAGACGCTTGGGCCGGTGCTCGTGCAGTATTTCGGTCTTGGCGAGGTGACCGGCAACATCACGGTCCTGCCGCCTGCCTATCATACGACGCAGGATGGTCCCGATGCACGAATCGGTACCTGCGGCTTTGCGCGGACCGGCATGCAGATCGCCATTCAGGACGACACCGGCCAGGAGGTTCTGCCAGGCGAAACCGGCGAGATCTGTGTCATCGGGCCGGCGGTATTTGCGGGTTATTACGACAACCCCGAAGCCAATGCGAAAGCCTTTCGCGATGGCTGGTTCCGCACTGGCGATCTCGGCCACATGGACGAGGCGGGTTTCGTCTACATCACCGGCCGGGCATCCGACATGTATATCTCCGGCGGTTCCAACGTCTATCCGCGCGAGATCGAGGAAAAGATACTGACCCATCCGGATATCAGCGAAGTGGCGGTGCTTGGCATTCCCGATCCGGTGTGGGGCGAGGTCGGGCTGGCGGTCTGTGTTGCCCGCGCCGGCAGCGCCCCCGATGGCGAGGCCGTCATGGCGTGGCTGAACGGCAAGATGGCGCGCTACAAGCTGCCGAAGCGTTTCGTCTTCTGGCCGGATATGCCCAAATCCGCCTATGGCAAGATCGCCAAGAAGCTCATCAGGGAAGAACTGATCCGGCGGGGTGAACTGGACAGCTGATCTCATTCCAGCATCTGCGCTTTCACCAGATAGCGCATCGGTCCCGATGTAGCAGCATCGAAAGGCCAGCAGGTGGCAAGAACCAGATTCTTGCCGGCGGCATTGGTATCAATGCCGGACTGATCCCAGCGGACGACCGATGTTTCCGTGACCTGATAGATGAACGCCTTGCCGTCGCGCCGGGTAATCTTGACCGCATCGCCGATCTGCACGTCCTTCAGAAAGGCAAAATGCGTATCGCGGTGTGCGGCATAGACGGCGGTGCCATCCTCGCCTGCTTCTGCACTGCGGTCCACATGACCCGGGCCGAAGGCCAAGGCCTGACCGCTTGCGCCGTGCAAGGCGATGGAGGTTTCGCCGATACGCGGGAATTCAAGCCGTGCGACCGGCCAGGTATCCGCCCATGACCAGGGTTTGACCGGCTGGCCGGTTTCGATGCTCCGGGTAAAGGCACGGTCCAGAAGCACCTGCGCCACCATGGCTTTCGCGTGAATCCACAGGCCTTGGCTGACCAGTACCAGCCCGACCAGAGCCATCACGATCATTCCCGCCCGCAGGACAGGGCGGAAAACCGCCCTGCCTTTCTGCTTGGAGACGCCGTACCGTGTGCGGATCATGCTCATCATGCTTTCCCCATTGTCTTGCGGCTGAAGAAGAACATCCCGGCGCTGGCGAGGAACAGCATCAACCCGGCGATCATGCGCAGTTCCGCATCGGTTGCCGTCTGCGGCAGGGGAAGCTGATCGGCAGGAGCCTGTTGGACAACCGGCTTCTTGCCTGCCGCCAGCTTGGCAAACTGGACGTCCGGACCATTGTCGAGGCTGGCCTTGCGTGTTGCCTGTTCACCGAACACCTTGTCGAAATCCCAGCCTGCCGGGAGATTGAGCGGAACGTCGGCGCGGTTCAGCGGCTTGTCCTGCGGCCGTGTTGGATTTGTGTCGACGGCAACCAGACTGGTCAGGCGCGAGACGAGACTGTTTTCAAGTGCGAGTTTCAGAATGCGCTTGTCGGCTTCGTCACGGCTGATCTTGCCGAGGGTGCTTTCAACTTCCGCATCGGAAATCTTGCGGCGGGCCCAGAGTTTTGACAGGCCTTCGCCTTCGGCGGCCTTGGCAACCGGCAGCGTGACCTCCCAAGGCTGCGTGCCGATCATGCCCTTGATTGTCAGGATGCCGGAGAGCGAACCGAGCTTGGCGGCAATGACGAGCGGCTCGCCGCGATAGAGATCAGGCAGAATGGCCGGTGTTACATCGGCATTGCCGGAGGAGAAGGTGGCGCTGAGGTTGGTGATGATGGGACTTTCCAGCTTGGCAAAGAGATTGCGCATGCGCTCGTCCACCTGATCTGTTGAGCCGATGGAGGTAAATGTGCCTCGGCCAAGTTCAGCGGCGCGGTTCATCAGATAGTTGTTGGGAGCCGAGCCGATACCGACCATGAAGACCCGCGAACGGCCGAGCTTGGCGGCGATGGTATCGAGCAGTTGCTGTTCGTTGCCGATGGCGCCGTCGGTGAGGAACACGATCTGGCGGACAAAGGACTGATCATTGGGGCGCCGGTCATTGAGGGCTGCTTCCAGCGGGGCAAGCATTTCCGTGCCGCCGGATGCTTCGAGATCGCCGACAAATTCGCGGGCCGTGGCAACATTTCCGCGGTCGGCGGCAACAGTGTCCTGGAACAGCGCGGTCATGGTGTCATCAAAGCGGATGACGTTGAACCGGTCGGCGGGCTTGAGGCGGCTCAAGGCATAGTCAAGGCTGGCCTTGGCCTGATTCATCGAGGTTCCACCCATCGAGCCTGAGTTGTCGATGACAAAGACGATTTCGCGCGGGCGCTGTTCCTGCTTCTGTTCGACAACCGGCGGCGTGACATAGGCGAGGGCATAATCATGTTTGCCGACCGTTTCGCGGAACAGGCCGACAGCGGGTGCCTTGGCATTTTGCGGTTTCCAGGTCAGTTCGAAGTCACGGTCGGCTTGGTTGTCACCCGCCAGCGAGATGACCTGCGTCTGGGTGTCGATGGTTTCGGTGTTGATGGCATGGTGATGGCTCTTCACCTCGCCGAGGGCAAATCCAGCCTGCAGACGGACCTTGATGCTGACCGGATTGACCGGGGCGTTGATGCGCGGATCAAGCACGGGTGGCGTGATCTTGCTGCGATCGGGGACAGGATCGGCTGTGGTGCCCCAGCCTGAACCATCGGCCGCGAGGTCGGCGGTCTGCGTGATCGGTGCAGGATTGTAGCGCGGCGCGACAACCAGCGGCACGCGCAAGGAAAATTCATCGCCGGACAGGCGCACAGGCTCCTGATAGTCGATCTGCACAACAACCTGTTCGTGCGGGCCGATATTGGCGACGGAATTGGTGAAAAGGTTCGGCCGCTGCTGTTCAACCAGGCTGGCTTTCTGGCCGGCTGCCTTCGCCGTTTCATAGATGGCCTTGGCTTCCTTCTTTTCCTTGATGTTACCGACGATCACACGCTTGCCGACAACCATTTTGAGGGCATGCACGGCGCTGTCTTCCGGCAGCGGATAGGCGTAAACCGCCTCGACCCAGCCATTGGACGGGTTGGTGAATATCTGGGTGATGCGGGCGCGAGCCGTCGGACCGCTGACGACGATGTCGACATCCGTGGCGACACGCGGCGCTTCGATGTAGCGACCGGCTTCCGAACTCTTCAGCAGAAGCGTGCCGGATTTGACGTCATCGAGGGTGACAAGTGGCGAGCGGGCGGTTTCGGCATGCGCCGTCGCCAGGCTGAAAAAGAATACGGCGAGCGCAATAAATGGCAGACCAACGACGTTGATCAACCAGAGTGCCTGGCAGGTACGGCGCAGCCAATGGGGCATCGCTCGAGGAGATTGCTGGGTATGGAAGGTTGCGGTTTTCATCGGGAAAGCTCCTGTTGGTGCTCCCATCGGGAAGCTTTCCCCATTTCATACATGGGCCTTTTTGCCGCCAGCGTAAGCTTCGGGAATGTTCCGCACGGCCCCGTCACGAGATGTCTTGCCCCTGACGGCCTTGTGTGGATATGTGAAGGAATGTACGTGATTTGACGGGAGCGGGGCGTATGGCCGGGGATATCGACAGTCAGCTATCGGAGCGGCAGAACCAGGCGGTTGCCACGAAGATCCGCGAGGAGATGGCCCGCCGCCGGGTTTCGCGGCAGTATCTGGCCGACCAGGCGAAGATCAGCCTGTCCACCCTGGAAAAGGCGCTTTCCGGCCACCGGCCGTTTACATTGGCCACGACCATTCGGCTTGAAGAAGCACTTGGCATGCGCCTGCGTGCGGCTGACCTGCTCGATAGCCCGGTTACGGTGAACAGTGGACATGCCAGCGAGGAATTCGGCGCCTATTCCCGTGCAGGAACCGGGTGGATTGAAGGCCGGTATCTGACGTTGCGCCCTTCCTTCGGTGATCCGAAGGCAATCTTTGCCTATTGCACCGAGATCGGCTGGAACGATGCCGCATCCAATCTGCGGTTCATCGAAAAGGAACGGCTCGATGCGGCCTTTACCCAGCAAGGTACGGTGGCGATCCCGAATCTCTCCGGCCACATCTATCTCGCGACCAATACATCGGGCCAGCAGCGCCTGATCATCGTTTCGCGCCCGTCCATTACGGGCGAAATGTACGGAATCCTGACAACATTGCAGGCGGGACGCGGCGCGCAATTGACGCCGATCTCCGCACCTATCGTTCTCATTCCGATGGCATCCATACCGGACGCGCAGTTCGGGCGCATCGCGCCCGATCACGGCAGCTACGCGTCCTATCTCGCCTATCTCAAACGCACGGTGGAGGAACCGTTCGCCGTGTTCCTCCCCGGGCCTGCCGGTCGGGATTAGGCCCGCATCGATTTGCTGCGCACGTCCAGCCAGACGGCGAAGAGAATGACGATGCCCTTGAAGATGAGCTGGTAGAAATAGGGGACGGCCAGCATGTTCATGCCATTGTTGATGACGCCGATGATGAGCGCACCGAGAATGGTGCCGACCATGGTGCCGACGCCGCCGGCAAGGCTGGTGCCGCCGAGCACGACCGCGGCAATCGCGTCGAGTTCATAGCCCATGCCGGCATTGGTCTGGGCCGAGGAAAGGCGCGAGGACAGCAGGATGCCGCTGATCGCCGCCATGACGCCTGAGATCATGAAGATGATGATCTTCAGCCGGTCGACGCGGATGCCGGAATAGATCGCCGCCTCGCGGTTGCCGCCGGCCAGATAGGCGCGGCGGCCGAAGATCGTGCGGGAGAGGACGATGTGGTTGATGGCAAAGAGCGCAATGACGATCCAGATGATGATGGGAAGGCCAAGCCAGCTTTCGCTGCCGATGGCCAGCCATGTTTCATTCTCGATGGAAGCGGGCGCGCCGTTGGTCGGCAGGCTGACAGCGCCGCGATAGATGCCCATGGTCGCAACCGTGACGATGAAGGACGGCAGCATGAGTTTTGCCGACAGGACGCCGTTGAGCCCGCCCATGATGGCGCCGGCCGCCAGGGTGATCAGCACAGTCGGCGCAAAGCCAAAACCCATGGAAAAGGCCTGTGCCGCGACCATACCCGCCACCGCGATGATCGAGCCGACGGAAAGATCAATGTCGCCGAGCAGTATCACATAGGTCATGCCATAGGCAGCAACTGCAATCACAGCCACTTGCTGCATGATGTTCATGAAATTGTTGAAGGCGAGAAACCGCGGGCTGATCGAGGAAAAGACCAGGCACAGGATGATCAGCGAGATGACGATGCCACCATATTGCCGGATGAGGGGGGAAGCCAGAAGCGCCTGCTTCGTCTCGGTCGAATTGCTCATTGGTGTATTCCTGCTGCATAGGTCATAACGGTTTCGGGGCTGAGGCCCTGCGCATCCAGCGTTTTTGCCACGCGCTTGTCGTGCATGATGACAAGCCGGTCGCTGAGGCCGAGCACTTCGGGCAATTCCGACGATACCATCAGGATCGCCGTCCCGGCGGCGGCAAGCTCGCGGATGATGCGGTAAATCTCGAATTTCGCACCGACATCAACGCCGCGTGTCGGTTCGTCAAGAATGAGTATTTTGGGCTGCGTCTGGAGCCATTTGGCAATGACGATCTTTTGCTGGTTGCCGCCGCTGAGCGAGCCGGCAGGGGTATCGATGGAGGCGGTCTTGATGGCAAGGCGCAGGACTTCCGTCTTGGCCGCCGCCCGTTCGCGGGCCGGGCGGGTAAAGCCGAACTGTCCGGCCAGTTGGCCCAGCGCGACCATGTTGATGTTGCGCTCGACGCTGTGCTGCAGCACCAGTCCCTCTTCCTTGCGGTTTTCCGTCACGAAGGCGATGCCGTGACGGATCGCATCGGCCGGGGAGCGCAGATGCACGGGATTGCCGTTGAGGCGGATCGTTCCGGCCGGTTGCCCGAAACCGAACAAGGCCTTCATCACATCGGAGCGGCCGGAACCGATCAGGCCGAAGAGACCGACGACTTCGCCCGGCCGCACGTCCAGCGAGACATTTTCGAATTTTCCTGTTTCGGACAGGTTCTCAACCGCAAGGACCGGAGGCACCGCAGATGAGGGGCGTTCGACAAGGCGCGGCGGATAAATGTCCTTCATCTCCCGCCCGACCATCAGGGCGATCAGGCCTTCGATGCTCGTGTTCTGCTTCTCCGTTGTCGCGACAAAAGAACCGTCGCGGATCACCGTGATATCATCGGAAATCCGCATGATTTCCTCCATGCGGTGCGAGATGTAGATGATGGCCGTTCCCTTGGCCTTCAGGCGTTCGATGATGGTGAAGAGGATTTCCGCTTCGCTGTCGGACAGCGAGGATGTCGGCTCGTCCAGGATGACCACGTCGGCGGGACGGCTGAGCCCCTTGGCGATTTCCACCAGCTGGCGCTGGGCGATGGACAGATCGCCGACCTTGGTGCGCACATTGACGGGCAGGCCGAGGTCTTGGACGATCTGCGCGGCCTGTGCGTTGAGATCGCGTTCATTGATGAAGCCGAACCGGTTGGGTTCATGCGTCGCCAGAATGTTTTCGGCAACCGACAGGTTGCGGCAGAGGCTGAGCTCCTGGAAGACGATGCTCAATCCCAGTGCCTTTGCTTCGATAGGGTTTTTCGGCGCATAGGGCTCGCCGCGCAGCGTGATCGAGCCCGATGTCGGCTGGAACAGGCCGACGAGAATTTTCATGAGCGTGGATTTGCCGGCACCGTTCTCGCCCAGCAGCGTGTGCACACGCCCGGGCCGCACGGAAAGGTTCATGCGCTTGAGTGCCGTCACGGGACCGAAGGTCTTGGCGACGTCCTTGATTTCAAGCACGGGTGCGTTGGATGAAACGGCCATGAATGACAGTCCTTACCGGAGGTCTTCCTGAACTGCCACCCGCGAGGCGGTCCTGCGCGGGTGGCACTGTTGATTGTTGACGTTGGCGGGGGTTACTTTTCTTCGCCTGCCTTGGTGACAACGCCCGGAACGATCGGCTGCTTGGCGTCAACGGTCTCGCCCTTGATGACCTTGCCAGCGGTCGCAACCGCAACCTTGCCCATCTGGTCCGGATACTGTGCGATCACGCCGACCATGACAGGATCGTTCTTGACCGCATTGCGGGCTTCTTCCATGCCGTCGAAGCCGATGACCTTGACCTGATCCTGCAGCTTTGCCGACTTGACGGCCGAGGCAGCGGCAAGGGCCGCATCGTCGCCGAAGCCGAAGATGCCGACGACATCGGGGTTCGCCTGCAGGATGTTCTGGGCGGCGGCAAGCGCCTCGGGACGGGTGATGCCGGTCTGGATGGAGACGATCTTGATATCGGGATGCGCGGCAATCGCCTTCTTGAAGCCTTCGACGCGATCAACCACCGACTGCACCGTCGGGTAGTCGATGACAGCCACATTGCCCTTGTCGCCGATCTGCTTGGCCATCAGCTCGCCAGCCTTGACGCCGCCGGTATAGTTGTCGGTGCCAACATGCGAGGTGACTTCAACGCCCTTGGCGGGAACGTCCACGGTGATCACCTTGATGCCAGCCTTCTGCGCCTTGGCGATGGCGGATTTCACGCCCGTGCTGTCCACAGGCGAAATGATGATGACGCTGACGCCCTTGGTGATGAAATCTTCCACATCGGCGAGCTGCTTGTTCAGGTCCTGATTGGCAATCGCGATTTCAAGCGGCAGGTTTTCCGCCTTGGCTTCCGCGGTCATTGCCGAAGCAAGCGAGATATAGAACGGATGCTGCTGGGTGAGCAGCGAAGCGCCGATACCTTCGGCAAAAGCGCCGGTGGCCATCAGTGCGGCGGCGCCAGCAAGCAGCAGTTTGGTGAAATGGGTACGGATCATTGTTCCCTCCAGAACAGTTGTTTTCTCGAAAGCCGGCAGATGGGCATTGGCGATACACAACCGGATACTGCATGGCCGTTCTGCCGTGCTTCGTCCGTTGGCGATGGCCGATGCTCCTCCCACCTTCGTCCGCCGCATGGATGTTCAATTTATGTTGCTGTGTCAATATAAAAATTTGCGCGCGTAAAGTTTATTGCAGAAAGATGATCCGCATTCGCCACTGCATTTATTCGTTTGATGATGGCTGCTTGATGTCAGGACCGTCATTTCGCGGCGTGTGATCACGGAAGAGATAGTGGGAGGCAAGGAGAACCGGCTCCAGGATGACCACGCCGAACAGGATGCCCGCAAGCCGTTCGATACCGGGTTCCAGCGCGGCACTGGTATAGGTGTCGGGCACGAGGACGACAAGAAAGGCAAGGACGAACTGCGTTCCGATATAGCTGATGGAGGAGTTGCTGTTTTCGATATGCCGCCCGACAAGCACACCGATACACACGCCAAGCGTCATGAGGACGGGCGAATGATGACTGCCAAGCAGGATGAGCGTGGCGATGAGGCCGCCGACGCTGCAGCCGACAAAGCGCAGCACAAGCCGCGATGTGATCGGGTTCAGCACGCTTGCGGCCAGACTGCTCACCGGAATCATCATCACGGCCATGATGGTAATGCTCGACTGGCTAAGGGAGGTGATGCCCGTCCACAGCCATATCCATGGAATCAGCCCCAGAGCGATGGCGGCTTGCAGCGCATGCTTTGCTGCGCCCCTGTGCCAGATCACAGAGTGTCTTATCGCGGTCTGCGCGGGCGTTTCCCGGGATTGCCGCGGCAGCCGGCGCCGGATGGTGAAGGTTGATACTGCGCTGACGAGAATGCAGGCGAGAGTGCCGGCAAGGATTTCGACAAGGCGCGACTGGGCGAACGGCAGCACCGATTCCGATGGATGTTTCATGCCGTCGATCAGTACCATGCAGAATGTCAGCCCGGTGAACAGCCAGGCATAGCTGCGTTTTCCGACGAGGGCGAAGTAAAGGGTGACGCCGCCGATAATGACAAGCGACAGGCTGAGAAGGAACGGCTTGCCGATGACAAGCGGGGCCAGGGCCAAAGCGGCACCCGCACCCGCCGATGTGCCGATAATGCGCAGAATGCCGCGGGTGAGACTTTCCGATACATGCGAGCGCATCACCATGTAGCCGCTGAACGCCGCCCAGCCGACGTTTTTCGCCCCAAGGACGTGCGCGAAGATGATGGCGAGCAGCACGGATATGACGCACTCGAACTCGTCGACCATCCGCGGTCCGGGCCTTGCCAACGACCGGAGTTCCCGCACGCTTGCGGTTGCGAAAACAGTAAGGCTGGCTGTGGCTTGCCGCAGATAGTTCATCGTTTGCTTCTACCGGTCTTGCGGTCGGCTGTCGATGTACCGCTTTCAAAGACGACGTGGCTTTCGAACCAATGCCGCTCTTGTTACTCTCGCTCACCCTTAACACTGGAGCATTGCCATGGGCCACGCATTCGACGCGATCATCATAGGGGCGGGGCAAGCGGGTCCATCGCTCGCCGACCGGCTGACTGCGGCTGGCATGAGCGTGCTGATTGTCGAGCGAAAACTGTTTGGCGGCACCTGCGTCAATACCGGCTGCATGCCGACGAAGACGATGGTTGCCAGCGCCTATGCGGCGCACATTGCCCGGCGCGGCGCTGATTATGGCCTTGTGATAGAACAGCCCATTCGCGTCGACATGAAGCGGGTGCGGCAGCGGGCCGATACAGTTTCGTTCAATGCCCGTACGGGTGTCGAGACCTGGTTGCGCGGCATGCGCAATTGCCGGGTCGTCGAGGGGCATGCCCGGTTCGTCGACGCTCATACGATTGCTGTCGACGGAGTGCTTTTTCAGGCGCCGCGCATTTTCATCAATGTGGGCGGGCGCGCCAACATTCCGGACATGCCAGGTATTCGGGATGTGGAGTATCTCACCAATACGACCATGATGCAGCTCGATACCTTGCCTCGGCATCTGGTGGTGGTTGGCGGCAGCTATATCGGCCTCGAATTTGCGCAGATGTACCGGCGCTTCGGATCGCAGGTCACTGTCGTTGAGAAAGGTCCCCGGCTGGTTGGACGCGAAGACGCCGATGTGTCCGAGGCGATCAGGTCCATCCTGGACAATGAAGGCATCACATGCCGTCTCGATGCCAATTGCATCGCGTTCAAACCGCATGCCGACGGCACGGAAGTTCATCTCGATTGCGATTCCGGCGCGCGCAGCGTGGTCGGCTCGCATGTGCTGCTGGCGATTGGCCGCCGCCCAAACACCGACGATCTCGGTCTGGACAAGGCAGGCATCGAGATGGACGAGCGGGGTTACATCAAGGTCGATGATTTTCTGGCGACGAGTGCCGACGGCGTCTGGGCGCTTGGAGACTGCAACGGGCAGGGCGCATTCACCCACACGGCCTATAATGATTATGAGATCGTGGCGGCCAACCTCCTGGATGGCGAGAGCCGCAAGGTCAGCGATCGGGTTCCCGGCTATGCGCTCTATATCGACCCGCCGCTCGGCCGGGCGGGAATGAGCGAAACCCAGGCCAGGGCAACGGGCCGCCCCATTCTGGTGTCGAAGCGGCCCATGACCCGGGTTGGCCGAGCCGTCGAGAAGGATGAAACGCAGGGCTTCATGAAGATCGTTGCCGATGCGCAGACACAGCAGATCTTGGGCGCGGCGATTCTGGGTACCGGCGGCGATGAGGCGATCCATGGCATCATCGACGCGATGAGCGCCAAGGTGGGCTATCCCACGCTGAAATGGGCGGTGCCTGTCCACCCCACCGTTTCCGAACTGATCCCGACAGTTCTCGGCGATTTGTCCGCCCCGGCGCTCTGACAAGAGCCCGCGTCAAAGTGGAGCGACGGCGCAACTTGTTCCGGAGAAAATTAGAGGTTATTGCCTTGTTCAGATATGACGGATAGCCTTTATGCGTGTTTGCGGTTGAGCCCACGCCCTCCGGTGGTTTCGGCCGATACGGAATAAAAGGGGAGGAGATGATGAGATGACCACTGCATTCGATACAGCCGATGAAGCCGCCATTCAGCAGTGCGAAGAACGCCTGAGGTCTGCGATGCTGCGCAGCGACGTTGAAGCGCTCGATGTGTTGCTGGCCAACGACCTCATTTTCATCGATCATCAGGGACGCCGGATTGAAAAGGCGCAGGACCTTGAAGCGCATCGCAGCGGTGTCCTGGCGCTCGAACAGATCGACGTCCTCGACAGCATCATCCGGCCGCTCGGCAATGCAGTCCTGGTTTCGTTGCGGGTCAGGTTTACCGGAACCTATTACGGCGAAAAGTTTTCTGAAAAACTGGCCTTTACCCGTGTCTGGAGCCGCACGGCGGATGACTGGGCCGTTACCCTGGCCCATTGCTCCAGAATCACCATGTAGACAAAAGCAGAGAACCGACCGGCGAAACTCCGGTCAGTTCGTCCACGTGCGTTCGAGAACGCTTATCCAGTTGCCGTGGCAGATCTTGTCGAGCGCCTCCCCATCATAGCCCGCCTGGCGCAGGGCATCGACCAGCAATTGCAGGTCGCCGGCATCGCGCATGGCGGCTGGAATGGTTGTGCCATCGAAGTCCGATCCGAGTGCAACATGATCGATCCCGATGCGATCGACGATGTAATCGACATGCCGCACCAGCTCACTCAAATCCGTGTCGGGATTTCTCACGCCGTCCTGACGCAGGAACAGGACGCCGAAGTTCAGGCCGACCAGTCCGCCTGTATCACGGATCGCGTCGAGCTGGCGGTCCGTCAGATTGCGGCTGTGCGTGCACAGCGCATGCACATTGGAATGCGAGGCCACGAGCGGCGCGTCCGATATGGCCGCAATGTCCCAGAAGCCCTGTTCGTTCATGTGGGAAAGATCAACCATGATCCGCAGCTCATTGCAGGTGCGGATCAGCTGTTTGCCATGGTCGGTCAGGCCCGGCCCGATATCCGGGGAACTGGGAAAGCGGAAGGGCACGCCATGGGCAAAAATATTGCTGCGGCTCCACACGGGTCCGAGCGTGCGCAACCCCGCCTGATGCAGGACGTAGAGTGCATCGAGGTCGGGTCCGATGGCTTCCGCGCCTTCGATATGGAGTACCGAGGCAAACGCCCCGTCTTTCATTGCATTGCGGATATCATCCGCCGTCCGACAGATGCGCAGGCGGTCTTCCGCCTGCCGTTCGATCCGTGTCAGAAGCGCGGCCATGGCCAGGGTGGTGTTGAGCGCACTTTCCATGTCCGGCGTGTTGTAATCGCCATTGGTATTTTTCTGCGGCGATGGCGTCGGAACGTAAATCGCGCACAGTCCTCCCGCCAGCCCGCCCTTTTTCGCGCGCGGCAGGTCGATATGACCCACATTTTCCCCCTCGATGAAGCGCTTCTCCGGCGACGGTTCGGTCGACATCCAGAGGCGGAGCAGGACATCGTTGTGCCCGTCGAAAACCGGGACGATTGAATGGCTGGTCATGGGTCAGGAAACCTTGGTGCGTTTTGCGGTGGCGGGAGCCGAGTCCCGAAGCTGTCACCAGCTTTGGCGCGAATACCGGCAAATGGCAAATGCGTTTTCGGTCGCTGCCCATGCGCGCAACGCATCGGCACGTCTGTTCCGTACCTCTGTTCCTGCCGCATGCACAGTGTGCATAGGTACTGCCAAAATCGGCATTGGCCGCCCGTTCGACCAGCATGATAGAGCCTGCTTAAAAAATTGACACGCAAGAAATTTGGGCGGCGAGCCAGTCAGACGATGTCTGCGGCGGGGCGGCGTCCGGGAACAAAAGAACCATGAGCAAAGGGGCACGCACCATGATCTCAAGACGCAATCTGTTGATTGGCGGCGCAGCGATACCGTTTCTATCCTATGTCAATCTGACCCAGGCATTTGCCGATACGCCGAAGGACATCCTTGTTGTCGCGCAGCAGATCGACAACATGACAAGCCTCGATCCGCATGAAAGCTTTGAGGCGGTCGGCAGCGAGATTGCCGGCAATATCTATCACAAGCTGGTGCATCCCAATCTCGAAAATGCCGATCAGGTCGATGGCGGCCTGGCCGAATCATGGGAGGCCGATGCCGACGGCAAGGTGTTCACGTTCAAGATGCGTGCGGGTGCAAAGTTTGCCAGCGGCGCGCCGGTGACGGCCGAAGACGCGGCATTTTCCCTGCAGCGCGCCGTCAAGATGAACAAGGGACCTGCGTTCATCATCACGCAGTTCGGCTTTACCGCCGAGAATGTCGAGCAGCAGATCAAGGCCGTTGACGACACGACATTGAAGATCACCGTTGAAAAGCCGGTTTCCCTGTCCTTCCTGCTCTATTGCCTGTCGGCCAACGTCGGCAGCATCGTCGAGAAGAAGATTGTCCTGGAAAACGTGGCGGGCGACGATTTCGGCAATGGCTGGCTGCAAAAGAACAGCGCAGGTTCGGGCGAGTGGGTGCTCATGGCCTGGAAGCCCAGCGAAAGCGTCACGCTCAAGGTCAATCCGGAAGGCGCCTATAAGGGCAACATCAAGCGCATCATCCTGCGCCATGTGGTCGATCCGTCATCCCAGCTGCTGATGCTGCAGAAGGGCGATGCCGATATCGCGCGCAACCTGACGACCGAGCAGCTGCGCACGCTTCAGGGCGACGAAAACTATACGCTGGTGCAGAAGGGCGTGGCTTCGCTGGTCCTTATCTCGCTCAACCAGAAGAACCCGAATCTGGCCAAGCCGCAGGTCTGGCAGGCGGTCAAATGGGCGATCGACTACAAGGGCATCCAGCAGAACATCGTGCCGCTGACGCACAAAATCCATCAGAGCTTCCTGCCCGAGGGCTTTCCCGGCGCGGTGAACGACACACCCTTCCAGAAGGACGTCGAAAAGGCCAAGGCACTTATGGCCGAGGCGGGCCTTGCCGGTGGTTTTGATATCGTCATGGACCATTATTCGGCCCAGCCCTATCCGGATATTGCGCAGGCTCTTCAGGCGAACCTTGCCGAAATCGGCATCCGCGTTCAGCTGCAGGCGGCCGAGAACCGCCAGGTCCTGACGAAAATGCGTGCCCGTGAACATCAGATGGCACTGTCCGCCTGGGGTTCGGACTATTTCGATCCGCATGCCAATGCCGATGTCTTCAACATCAATCTCGACAACTCGGACAATGCAAAGACCAAGCCGTTCCTCTGGCGCTCGTCCTGGCAGGATGCGGAAATGACCAAAAAGGCCGAGGAAGCCCGCGACGAGAAGGATCCGCAGAAGCGCATCGAGCTCTACGAAGCCTTGCAGAAGGCGCATATGGAGCACAGCCCCTTTGCCCTGATGCTGCAGACAAAAACCACGGCTGCCTGCCGCAAGGCTGTTTCGGGCATGCGCCTTGGCACATTGTCTGACTCCCACTCCTATGCAGGGATCGCAAAGGCTTGAACGCGCGGATAAAAAATCTGTCCAGCCTTCTCGGCAGTGTCTTCCTGACACTGCTCGGGCTGACGGTGATCACGTTCATGATCGGCCGCGTCATGCCGGTCGATCCCGTGATCGCCGCCGTGGGCGACAATGCGCCCGAGGCCGTCATCGCCCGGGCGCGGATCGAAATGGGGCTGGATCAGCCGGTGGTGGTCCAGTTCCTCCACTATCTCGCGCAGATCGTTCAGGGTGATCTCGGCAAATCCATCCTGACCCGCAATCCTGTGGCGACCGATATCGCGCGTTATTTCCCGGCCACGCTGGAACTGGCAACCGCGGCGCTCATTCTTGCCGCCGTGATCGGCATTCCGCTTGGCGTCTGGGCCGCGGTTCGGCAGGGAAGCTATGTCGACCAGACCATCCGCGTCATCTGTCTCGCCGGCCATTCCGTTCCGGTTTTCGTGCTGGCGATGATTTCGCTGCTGGTGTTTTACGCCGTGCTCGGCATTGCGCCGGGGCCGGGGCGTCAGGACATCATTTTTCAGGATATGGTGCCGCACGTCACCGGCATCCTGACAATCGACTCCATCATTGCCGGGGATTGGGATGCGCTTTATGACGCGCTCATCCACATGATCCAGCCCGTCTGCATCCTCGCCTATTTCAGCATGGCCTACATCACGCGCATGACCCGCGCCTTCATGCTGGATGCGCTCAAGGGCGAGTTTGTCATTACCGCGCGTGCCAAGGGGCTGTCTGCCGCCGCCGTTGTCTGGAAACATGCCTTTCCGACCGTCGCGGTCCAGCTCGTCACGGTTCTCGCGCTCACCTATGCCGGTTTGCTGGAAGGGGCTGTTGTGACGGAAACGGTGTTCAGCTGGCCGGGCCTTGGGCAATATCTGACCATCTCGCTGATGAATGCGGACATGAACCCGGTTGTGGGCGCAACGCTGCTGATCGGCCTGATCTATGTCGTCCTCAACCTGCTCGCCGATATCTTATACAAACTGCTGGATCCACGCGTCCGATGATACAGACATCTTTTCGTAACTGGGCGCTGGATGAAACCCCCGCCTCGCGCTCGCAAGCCAATTGGGGACGCCGGTACCGTATCTGGCTGAGCCTGAAGTCCAATCCTCTGGCGATGATCGGCCTCGGCATCATTCTTCTGTTCGCCCTGCTGTCACTGCTGGCTCCCTTGATCGCGCCCTATGATCCGAGCTTGCAAAATCTCGGCAACAGATTGGCGCGTCCCTCGGCTGTGCATTGGTTCGGAACGGATGAACTGGGGCGGGATATCCTGTCGCGCATCCTGTTCGGCGGCCGCGTCACCCTTGGAATGGTGGTGTCGGTGGTAGCTGTCGTCGCGCCGATTGGTCTGGCTGTGGGCTGTGTTGCCGGATATATGGGCGGTGTGGTCGATTCCGCGCTCATGCGGATCACCGACGTGTTTCTGGCGTTTCCGCGTCTCATTCTTGCTCTTGCCTTCGTCGCTGCGCTGAAGCCCGGCGTGGAAAGTGCAATCCTGGCGATCGCCTTGACCGCATGGCCGCCCTATGCGCGCCTCGCGCGGGCGGAAACCATGACGATCCGCAACACCGATTATGTCGCCGCGTACCGCCTGACCGGCGCCTCGCGCTGGCGCATCATGCTGCGCCATATCGCGCCGCTGTGCGTGCCGAGCCTGATCGTGCGCACCACGCTCGACATGAGTTCGATCATCATCACTGCGGCCAGTCTCGGTTTTCTCGGCATGGGCGCGCAGGCGCCGTCCCCGGAATGGGGCGCGATGATTGCCACGGCCAAACGCTTCATCTTCGAACAGTGGTGGGTTGCGACAATCCCGGGAATAGCGATCTTCATGGTATCGCTCGCCTTCAACTTCCTGGGTGATGGCCTGCGAGACGTCCTCGACCCGAAGCAGAATTAGGAAACAGGATGCTGGTCGATATCAAGAACCTTCGTATTGCCTTTGAAACGCGAACAAGCCGGTTCGAGGCCGTGCGCGGCGTATCCATGCAGCTGGGTACCGAAAAACTCGGCATCGTCGGCGAAAGCGGTTCGGGCAAGTCCCTGACGGCGCGCGCCCTGATGAAGCTTCTGCCAAGCAATGCCAGGATTGAAGCCGACAGGCTTGCGTTCGATGGCATCGATATTCTCGGTGCTTCGGAGCGCGGCATGCGCCAGATTCGCGGAAAGCGCGCCGGGTTCATTCTGCAGGACCCGAAATATTCGCTCAATCCGGTGAAGACGGTTGGCAGCCAGATTGCCGAATCATGGCGCACCCACAAGAAGGGCAGCCGGAAAGAAGCGGCGGAAGCCGCCATTGAACTGCTGGATCAGGTAATGATCCGTGACCCCCGTAAGGTGGCCGGTGCTTACCCCAACGAGATTTCGGGCGGCATGGGACAGCGCGTCATGATCGCCATGATGCTGGCACCCGATCCGGAACTGCTGATCGCCGATGAGCCGACCAGCGCACTCGATGCAACGGTGCAGGCGGAAATCCTGCGTCTCATTGACGATCTGGTGTCGCGCCGGGGCATGGGCCTCATCCTGATCAGCCATGACCTGCCGCTGGTCTCGCATTTCTGCGACAGGGTTGCCGTCATGTATTCCGGCCGGGTTGTGGAAGAGCTCAAGGCTTCCGAGCTCGCCAAGGCACAGCATCCCTATACGAAGGGCCTGCTGAATTGCATGCCGTCGCTGATGCACCCCAAGGAAAGACTTCCCGTTCTCACTCGCGATGCAGCGTGGCTCAACCCATGATCAAGGTCGATCAACTCAGAATCTCATTCGGCACGCATGAAGTTGTCCGCGGCGTTTCCTTTGATGTTGCCAAGGGCGGCAGCTTCGGCATCGTTGGGGAAAGCGGATCGGGCAAATCAACGGTTCTGCGCGCGATGGCCGGTCTCAATGAAGACTGGAGCGGGCGCGTCGCCTTCGACGGCACGGATGCGCCGCTGAAGCGTCCGCCGGCTTTTTTCCGTCAGGTGCAGATGGTGTTCCAGGATCCGTTCGGTTCGCTGCACCCGCGCCAGACTATCGACCGGATTCTCAGTGAACTCCTTCTGGTGCACAAACTGCCGGACGTTGAAAAACGCATCAAGCAGGCACTTTCGGACGTTGCCCTGCCGCAGACCGTGCGCTTTCGCTATCCGCACCAGCTTTCCGGCGGCCAGCGCCAGCGTGTTGCCATTGCCCGCGCGCTGATTGCCGAACCGCAGGTCCTGCTGCTGGATGAACCGACCAGCGCGCTTGACGTGTCGGTGCAGGCGGAAATTCTCAACCTCTTGGCGGATCTGCGGCAAGCGCGGAATTTGACCTATGTCCTCGTCAGCCACAATCTGGCGGTCATCGCGCATCTGTGTCCGCAGCTTGGCGTCATGCTGAACGGCGAGATGGTCGAGCAATTGAGCGCCGATGATCTGCGGGCAGGACGCACGAAACACGCGCATACATCGGCGCTTCGCACGTTGAGCATCAATCTCGAAGAACCGGCATAACGGAGGACAGGATGTCCGTCAGTTTGAATTGGGTGGCCGCTGCGGCCTGTGCCGAAAACTTTGCAAGTCAATGGCCGGCCAACGAGCCGGGCGGGGCCATCATCGGTTTCGATAGGCAAGGCATCCGCTTCGCCTATGCCGGAGGTTTGGAAAGCCTCGCGGCAGGCACGGCGTTTTCAGCAGACAGCGTGGTGCGCTACGCCTCGGTGACCAAGCATGTTTTTTCGGCAATGGTGCTTGAAAACTCCGGTCTTGTCGCGCTGGATGATCGCCTCGGTGACCATCTTGCGGAGCTGCAGGCGCCGCTCGCCGACGTGACCGTTGGCCGTGCCCTGGACATGAGCGGCGGTCTGCCGGATGTGCGCGAATGCCTGACGCTTCTCGGGCTGTCCGTTTACACGGAAACACAGAAACAGCCGCTCCTGGATTTTCTCAGTTCATTGACACGGCTGAACTTCGATGCCGGTACGGACGTTTCGTACTCCAATACCGGTTATCGTCTGGTCGAAGCGGCTCTCGAACGCAAGGGGAAGACCTTCGACGCTTTCGTTCAGAATGAGATTGCCGGTCCGCTGGGTATCTTCCTCAAGGCACCGGAAGTGTGGAACGACCCGGTTTCCGGTCTTGTGCCGGGCTATTTCAAGGATGGTGAAACGTGGCAGCTCAGTGCTGCCGGCCTGCATATCTCCGCGTCCGGCAGTCTGACGGGGAGCGGCAACAGCCTTGCCGTATGGCTGCAGCATTTGCTTGCAGGCGGTGATCGCCATGCGGGCCTGCTCGCGACACTTTCCGCCACCCGCTGTATGGGCGATGGCCGCCCATCCGACTACGGACTTGGTCTGCGCTGGTCGGAACTGGCAGGGCGCCGCTTCGTCGGCCATGGCGGTTCTCACCCCGGTTACAAATCCTATTTCCTTCTCGATGGGGAAGCGGGAACCGGGTTTGTCGTTGTGTCCAATCGCGACGATACCAACGGTTACAAGATCGCCCTGGCCGCGATGGGTGCCCTCACGGGGCTGCCGCTGCCACAGACAAACTGTACCATTCCCGACGGTCTCTACGTCACGGAAACCGGCCCGTACTGGATTGAAATGGCCGGCGGCATTGCCACCTATCTCGACGCCGAGGACACGCTCTATGACGATGGCGACGGCTGGTTTTCATCGCGATCCGCTTCCTCGCCGATGCGGCTGCGCTGGACCGGCACGGCTCTGGAAGGCGAGGCGGGTTATATCAACCGGCGATTCCTGCCGGTAAAGCCGGGACTGGCATCCGCAGATCTCAACGGCCATTGGGTCGCTGCCGAATATGGGGCGCGTTTCGATATCCGCGATGGCATGGTAAGCATGGGGATCGGCCCGACGCGCCATGCCATGCCATTGGTTCCCCTGGGCAATGGCCGTTTCCTCTTCACTCTCATCGATGGACCCTGGCGCAAGCGCATCTGCCTGCATTGCCTTGCCGATGGAAAAGTCGAGCTGGTTCTCAGCCGCAGCCGCATGATGGAATATACGCTGGCACGCTGATTTTGATTTGAAATCCGCATCGCTTTCCGTAATACGGGAAGGCGCCCGCCCACCGCGGGTGCCTTTTTGTTTTTTAAGCAGGAACCGTCCCATTGGAAATCAAGTGGCTCGAAGACTTTCTCGCGCTGGCGAATACGCTGAATTTTTCGAAAGCTGCCGATGAGAGACATGTCACGCAGTCCGCTTTCAGCCGCCGCATCAAGCAGTTGGAGGCCTGGCTTGGAACAACCCTCATCGACCGGGCGACCTATCCGTCCCGCCTGACCGATGCGGGAGACAAGTTTGTGCCCGTCGCGCAGGAGGCGTTGAAGACGCTTCATCAGGCCCGGCGCAAATTCAAGGTGGACGAAGGGATCGATGCGCACACGATCACCTTCACGGCGCTGCACACCCTGTCATTCACCCTTTTCCCGGAATGGCTGAAGGCGCTGAACACCAAAACCGGACCGGTCCTGTCCCGGTTGCGCCCGGACTCCGGCATCATGGAACAGAACGCCAATTCCCTGGTGGATGGCGAATGTGATTTCCTTTTGACCTATGCCCACGCGTCGGTGCCGTTGCTGCTCGATCCCCTGGAGTTCGAGTATCAGCTGCTCGGTTCGGAAAATATCATTCCGGTGTCGGCACCCGCCGCTGACGGAGAGCCGTTGCACGCGCTTGGCCACGAGGGGAAACCGGTCGCCTATATCAGCTATGAAAAGGCTTCGTTCTTCGGCCAGCTGATGGCTGATCTCTTTGCCAGGCGGCAGCCGGACTACACGCTTGTGCATGAGGGCAGCATGGCCGTCGGACTGACGGGCATGGCGCTTGCCGGCTGGGGTGTCGCCTGGGCACCGGAGAGCCTGACACGAGCCGATCTCGCGCAGGGCGCGCTGGTCCGGGCTGCCGATCCAAGCTGGGATATCAGCGTCGACATCCGGCTTTACCGGTCCCGGCAAAACCGGCGGCCCGTGGTTCGCCGCGTCTGGCAAGCCATCGCTGAAATGACGTCATCGCACTGACGCCGTCCGATCCGCCTTGCCGATATGGAAAGGCAGATCCGCGGCGCCGAGGGTCAGACCGCCGTCTTGTACGCGTGCTCGATATACAATTCACGCAACCGCCGCATGACAGGGCCGGGTGTACCGTTGCCAACGGGCAGGCCGTCGATCGTCGTGACCGGCAGAACAAAGTTGGATGCGCTGCTCATGCCCGCCTCGGTGGCGGCAAGAGCCTCAGCGAGGCTGAACGGGCGCTCCTCGATACGCATGCCGGTTTCCTGCGCCAGCTGCAGAAGAGCGAGACGCGTGCATCCCGGCAGCGTCTTGCTGCTGTTGGCACGGGTGACGATCGAGCCTTCCGGTGTCACGATATAGGCCGTCGAGGATGCGCCTTCCGTGACCAGTCCGTCTTCGATCATCCATGCTTCCTGGCAGCCCGCTTCCTTGGCGATACGCTTGGCCAGGACCTGCGGCAACAGGCAGGTGCTCTTGATATCCCGGCGCGCCCAGCGCATGTCGTCGACGGATTTGATCGCGAGCCCCGTATTCACAGCCGGCAAATCGATCAGCTTCTTGACCTGGGTGAACATGATAAGGGTCGGTTCGAGGTCATCTGAAAACAGAAAGTCCCGTTCCTCGGCACCGCGCGTCATCTGCAGATAGATCAAGCCCTCGACGAGCGCATTCCGCTCGATCAGGGTCTTTTGAATCTGCTCGATCTCTTCGGGCGAGATCGCCATCCGGATGCCGATCTCATTCGTCGACCGTTGCAGCCGCGTGGTGTGAGGCTTGCTGTCAACCAGTTTGCCGCCAAGAACGGCCGTGACTTCATAAATCCCGTCGCCGAAAAGAAAGCCGCGATCAAAGATGGAAATATGTGCTTCCGCAGCGGGAACGAACGCGCCGTTGACGTAGGCGATGCGGCTGTCGGCCGTGTGTTTCATGGGAACTCCTTGGTATGAAAAAGGGTGCGCCGGCCGGGAAATCACCGGCGGGCGAGGCGCTTCAATGTCGCGAGCGAGATGGCCTCGACCCGGTTGGGGCTTGATGTGCCAGCATTGAAACCTTCGGTGGTTTGCGCCATGCACAGGGAATTGAGGATGCTTTCTTCCGTTGCTTCGATGGCTGCCTCGAACAGCGGCGACACAAGCTCATTGGGCAAATCCGGTATTGCCGTGACTTTCTTGCGCTGCTTTTTCGTGCGGCGAACCTCGGTTGCGGTGGAAAAGGCGAGGGCGTAGTCGCCCGAACCATTGCTCAGCGCCGCACCGGTTCGGGCGAGGCCGCCAAAAGCGCGTGTGGCCAGACGCTTCAGATTGCGGTCCGACAGGGGCGCGTCGGTGGCCACGATGATGACGATGGAGCCGTCCCGGTCTTCACTTGCCGAACTGGCATAGGGTTGGCCATCGATGCGCAGATGCCCGCCATAGTTGGACTGGACGAGAATGCCGACGGTATAATCCTTGCCGCCTGTGCTGACGCGTCTGGAACTTGTGCCGATGCCGCCTTTCAGGCCGAAGGCCACCGTTCCCGTGCCCGCGCCGACGCTGCCTTCCGCGACAGGGCCGTCGGTGGCCGCTGCAAGCGCTGCGGCCATCTCCTCGATGCTGGGGCGCCCGCTGCGGATGTCATTGAGACGGGAATCATTGGTTTCGCCGACCACGGCATTGATGGAGACCAGCTGGCCGTTGTCCGGCTGCGACAGGGTCCAGCGGTTGATGGCTTCGATGGCCCTGCCGGTTGCCAACGTGTTTGTCAGAAGGATCGGCGTTTCCATCTCGCCCAGCTCTTCGATCTGGGTCGATCCGGCGAACTTTCCGTAACCGTTGAGCACGGCAATCGCGGCCGGTACCTTGTCCTGGAACAGGTTGCCGCCATGCGGCAGGATCGCGGTGGCGCCGGTGCGGATGGTTTCGCCTTCGACAATCGTCACGTGCCCCACACGCACGCCAGCCACATCGCTGATCGCGTTGAGCGGACCGGGCGGATAGTGGCCGGGAGCAATGCCGATGTCCCGCGCTCTCGATCGTTGTGTGTTGCCGTTGGCCTGTGCCATCCCGTGCGCTCCCTTATGGCGTTTTCATAGCGCTCTTCGGCACGGGATGGCATCGCAAATGTGGAATAGTTCTATGTCGAATGCGCAATAAGCACGGCACCGCAATTTACCGCGACCACAGCGATCAGGCGAGGCAGGCTAATGCAGAGGCTTGACCTCAAGGAAAATGCCGGCCTCGCGTGCTGCATCGACAAATGCACGCCGGGCCTTGTGGGCTGGTTTCCACCCATCAAGGGCGTCCATACAGGATTGGAGTGCTTTCCGGTATTTGGGGCCGTGATTGCGCGGCCAGTGGATTTTGAGACATTCTACCGCTTCCCATGTGCTGTAGATCATCCTCTGTCCCGCAATGCCCAATCGTACTGCAACGGGGACAGAAAAACGTTTTTCACTCATCTCTTCCTCTTTTCCATCGCATGATTCCAACATCTCGATGATCGCAGGATTTTGGGGCAGCAATGAGTCATCCCTGCCGCAACCGGCGTTCCCGCGTGCTTGTGTCAGAGCGATGTGGGGACATCGCCATGATCTACCCTGCGTGAGAATTCCGTTTCCAGGCCCTGTGCAAGCCGTGCCGCCTGACCGATCCAGTCTTCCCGTTCAATGCGTCCGGGAAAGGCGAGGTAGCTCCCGACCCATTCCGCATTCTGATGGTTCCACGCCGCGATTTGGCTGAACGTCCAGATGCCGAGCTCGTTGAGTTTGATCTCGTTGGTATGGCCGACGCCAGCTATCCGTTTCAGATTATCAGGGGTTGCAACCCTGTCGATTGATGGCGGGCGCTGTCCGGGATGACCGTCGCTGGCCAGAGCCGTTGCGGCCGGCGCGGCGGCAACCGGTGCCGCCGCTGGGGCCATGGCGGGTTGCTGTTGGACAGCCGGTTCGGCGGCGCGCAGACTTGCCAGCCAGCTGCCGGCGAAATAACCGACGATGTAGCTGCCGACAAGCAGCAGAGCCGCTTCCAGAGACTGCCCGGCAAGACCCGGCAGCCATTTCAGCACCGCGACGACGAGGCCGATGACGAAGAGCAGACAAAGCAGTCTAAGCCAGCCTGGCCAGGAAACCGGCCGCCATGCCTGGACCGATCGCTGGAAGGTCATGAAACCCACTGCAATACCCAGAAGAAGCGCAATCAACATCCAAGGCCAGTACGTCGAAAGTAGATAGGTCATTGCCGTTCTCTCCTATTTGACAGAGAATTCGATCGGGCGATCAAGCGCCTTGCCTATATCAGTATCGTTCGATGCAATCGGATATGGGGAACCGAGGCCGGCGTCAGTCAGCCGCTCGGGTGATAGGCCGGCATTTGCCAGGCAAGTGGTGCTGGCCTTTGTCACTTTGAGGGCCGACTCATCGCATTGTCCCCGGATGAATAAAACCTTAAGTTGCAGCGACAACCTATACGTTTCCGCGCCTTCTTTCTAGTGACGCAATTTGTCCGGATTCTTCCCGATTGATCCACACAGCGTCAGAACGGCGCGCGTTGGCTGCCCGGTTACCGGCTCAAGCGACGATCGGTACGGCAATGTCGCGTCCGGCGATTGCCTTGACATTGTTCCGCCCGCTGTGTTTTGCCCGGTACAGCGCTTTGTCGGCATTTTCCAGAATCTGTTCCGAACTGTCGAAAACGCCGCTTCGCATCGACGCGACGCCAAGGCTGGCGGTCATTCTTATGATGTCGTCCTGCGGGGCCTTGATACGCAGGCCGCTGATGGCGGTCCTGATGGCCTCTGCCACGCAGACACCGTCTTCCAGGCTGCAGGCGGGAAGAACAAGGGCAAATTCTTCTCCGCCGTACCGCGCGATATGACATACCCGGTCCGAGCAGACGCCGCTGAGGACGCTGGCGGCGGCTTTGAGACACGCATCGCCGGCCTGATGGCCGTAGCGGTCATTGATGGACTTGAAGTGATCGAGATCGACCATGACGATGGCCAGATCATCGCCTCGCTCGACGGATGTGTTGAACGCCTCAACGAGTTTTCGCTCAAAACTGCGCCTGTTGGCGAGCCGGGTCAGGCCATCCTCCTCGGACAGGGTGTGCAGAATGGTATTGGTCTTCAACAGATCGCGTGACACCCGGCCGTAGGCCTGAATGGCATCGAAAATGGTTGAGAGCTCCCGGAACAGCGGATGGCGGAATTTGACGTCGCCCGCTTCCTGCCGGTCAATCGACCCGAGATAGTTGATCGCCGTATGGATGGGGGCAATGATGTGGCGGGCCACAACGAACAGCGCGCCGATGGCGATTGCCACCGGGAGTATCAGGATGACGATCCACGCCAGCTGGATCATCCTGGCGGTCTTCTGAATGTCGCCGGACATCGCATAGGCGAGCGCCGCGGCATCCGTCGTCAGGTCCTGTGTCAGGCTGTCCGTCAGATGCATGGCCGATTGATAGGCCTCGAGCGCCTGCTTATCCAGCTGTCCGGCCGAAATCCCTTCGGTTTTCGTTTGGGCCAGTGCCTCGCTTCGCCTGATCTGTTCCCGCTTGGCAATGATGCGCTTTACCTGTTCGGCGACTTCCAGCACCTTGTCGGCCAGTTGCGCATTGTTATCCAGGGTGAAGCTTCGGGCGAGGACATGGGTCTGCAGCTGCACCTGCCGTTCCAGTTCGCGGTCCCGGGCGAGATAGGCCGAGCGGACAAGCGAGGCCAGCCGTTCGATCTTCAGGGCATTGCGGTTCTGGGCCAGGACGAGCGGCAGCTGGTTTTCCTGCGCGTAATCGGCGTTGCTTTCGATCTTTTGCAGCAGGAAGAATGAATAGCCGGCCGCCGCAACGGCATAGACGAGGACAAGCGCAATCAGGAGCTGGCCTGCAGCCCGCATTGAAATTTGCATTCCCTGAAAAGGATTACGCATGTCGGGTAACGGCCTAATAGATGCTGAAGGGAAAGTAGTTGTTGTTGATCCGGTCATAGGTTCCGTTGAGCCGAATCTGGCTCAACGCCTCGTTGACCTGCTGGATAAGCTCGGTATTGCCCTTCGAGGCCGTCACATGCGATGTGCTGCGCAGGAGATCGCTGGTGAGCGGATCACCGACATAGTCGAACCTGGAGTTTTCGGGTGACTGCAGAAAGGCAAGCAGTTCTATCGAGTCCGCCAGCATCAGCTCGACACTGCCGGAGGTCAGCAGTTTCTGAGCGGAGGGCTGATCCGCGGCCAGAATGATCGTGCTTTCGGGATAGACTTTCTTGAGATACTCGGCCTGCATCGTATCCTTGCCCGCGCCGATTTTAATGCCCTTCAAGGCAGCGGGGGAAATGTCATGGAATTTCTGCGGATCGCCGGCAAAAGCCGAATGGGAACGGTAATAGGGCGTGGAAAATTCCATGCGCTTCGCGCGTTCATCGGTCAGCGACATGCTGGCAACCACGAGATCGTATTCGTGCTGTTCAAGCCGCGTGATGATCTCCACCCACGGCACCGTGACGATTGAGCAGTTTGCGTCCATCTCCTTGCAGAGGGCATGGGCGATTTCAACGTCGAAACCGGTCAGCTTGCCGGAGGCATCGATGAAATTGAAGGGAGGGTAGGCGCCCTCGGTCGCTATTCTCAGTGTCTGCTTTTCCGCCGAAGCCATACCGCCGAGCGAAACCAAAGCTGCAATTGCAAGAGCCAATACCGATTTCATCTTGTGTGCCCCAAATAGCATTTTGAACCATTTGGTTGCCTCGAAATGAATAAAGTGTAACCGGCGCCCCGCGATGTCGCGACATGATTTATTTTGATTGAACAGCTCACGTTCAAATTTAGAAAAACCGGCTTCGGCGGGACGTTCGTGTGCCGCCCATTGGACGAGCTGGAAATCAACCCAATAATAACCTGATCCGTTAATTCAACATCAAGTGTTTGTCCGTAGTTGAAGACCACGGGAGGATGCAAACAGGGACAGAGAGAACCGTAATCATGATGTTGGTGATGGCGTGTATCGGCGGAAAACACAACATTTGGCTTGTTCTCCTTGCGGCTTTCGTTTGCGTATCGGGTTCATGGGCAATTTTCCGCCTGTTCCAACGGGCGGCGAATACAACAGGCCCGGAAAAAATCGGATGGCACTTCCTGACGGCAACGGCGGCAGGATCGGCGATCTGGTGTACCCACTTCATCGCCATGCTGGCCTATGATCCGGGAGCGCCCGTCGCCTTCGATGCCGTCCTGACGATCGTTTCGCTTCTGGTCGCAATCGGCGGGGCGCTGGTAAGCTTCGTCATAGCCACGAGCGGATCGGGCCGGCTGCCTTCCATCGTCGGCGGTTCGCTGTTGGGTGTATCCATCGCAGCCATGCATTATACCGGCATGTTCGCCTATCGCGTCCAGGGTATCGTCGATTGGGACATGACCTATCTGATGGCCTCGATTGTTCTGTCGGTCGTCCTTTCAGCCGTTTCACTGCACCTTGCCGTCAATGGCAAATTCAACAGGCGATTGGCCGCTGCGTCCGGCGTGCTGGCGCTTGCCATTGTCAGCCTGCATTTTACCGGCATGACGGCGTTCAAAATAACCCCGTTGTCGACGGCGGGTGCGTTCACCGATCACGCGGCCCTGCAGGCCATGGCCCTCGCGATTGCGCTGGTGGGCATGATTGTCGTGGGTACGGGGCTTGTCAGTTACCTCATTGATGACCGCACACGGGCGGATTCGTATCAGCGGCTGCGCCAGATGGCGATGAACGACAGTCTGACGGGTCTTCCCAACCGGGCCAGCTTCAATGACCGCCTTGACCGGGAAATCCGCGCCGCCGGCAATACCGGAAACCGGATTGCGCTGGTCTGCATCGATCTCGACCGCTTCAAGGAAATCAACGATGTCCGTGGGCATAGTTCCGGCGATGAGGTTCTGCGCACGCTGGCGCTGCGCATGAGCGATCTGTTGCACGACGGCGAATTCGTTGCGCGGCTGGGCGGAGATGAATTTGCCGCCATTCATCACGCACACAGCGGAGAAGCGCTGAACGGGTTTCTCGCACGCATTGAAACGGCGATGTTCAAGCCCATCCGCATCGGCGATTTTGACGTGAACCCTGGAGCGAGCATCGGCGTCGCACTCTATCCCGATGATGCCGATACCAAGGAAATGCTGATCAACAATGCGGACCTTGCCATGTATCGCGCCAAGGCCGACCGGACCACGGCAGTGTGCTTCTACGAACAGGGAATGGACGAAACGGTCCGGGCCCGCCGCACATTGGCGGGGGAGCTGCGCGAGGCGCTCGACAACAATGAACTCGACCTGCACTATCAGGTGCAGACCGCTGTTTCGACCGGCGAGGTTCGCGGCTATGAAGTCCTGCTGCGCTGGAAGCATCCGAAGCACGGTTTCATCCCGCCATCAGAATTCATCCCGCTTGCGGAGGAAACCGGTCTGATCCTGCAACTGGGCGAATGGGTCCTGCGGAGGGCCTGTGCCGCCGCCACATCCTGGACGCCTGCCTACAAGATTGCGGTCAATCTGTCGCCCGTTCAGCTTTCGCATGCGGACTTGCCGAAGCTGATCCATGAAATCCTGCTGGAAACCCAGCTGCCCGCCAGCCGCCTCGAGCTCGAACTGACGGAATCGACGATCATCGCCGATAAGGTCCGGACCCTGCATATCCTGCGCCAGATCAAACAGCTGGGTGTCACCATCGCCCTCGATGATTTCGGAACGGGATATTCGTCGCTTGAAACCCTGCGGTCGTTTCCCTTCGATACGATCAAGCTGGACCGTTCCTTCATGAGCGAAGTCGAGACGAGCCCGCAGGCAAAGGCCATTATTCGCGCGGTTCTCGCGCTGGGCAAGAGCCTCAGCATCCCGGTTCTGGCCGAGGGCATCGAAACACAGAGCCAGCTGTCGCTTCTGGATGCGGAGGGGTGCGATGCGGCGCAAGGCTTTTATCTGGGCAGGCCCGCCCCGCTGGACCAGATCATGATCAGCGGCCAGATCAGCAGGATTGAAGACGGCATTGCAGCGGAAATGCCGCTGCCGCAACCAACTGCTATTCTGGCATTGTCGGCCTAGAATTCCGCGGTTCCACAGGGGCATCGCAGAACAGAAAAACGGCTTTTTGCCGCTGAAAGCTAACTGAAAGGTTGCGTCATCTATAGTACCCCTGCATCCATAAGAACACACCCACGGTGTGACAAAGAATTGAGGGTGCGGGAAACAAATCGAGGACGGAACAATGGCACTTTCACGCTCTTTTTTTCACACGGCTTCTTTTGCCGTTTTGATGGCCGCCAGCACATTCGGTGCCGGATCCGCCGCTCATGCCGATGACAAGATCACCATCATGGTGGGCGGCTATGAAAAGCACATCTATTTGCCTGCAAAGCTTGCCGAAGCGCTCGGCTATTTCAAGGACGAAGGCCTGGATGTTGAATTGCTCAACGAACCGGCCGGTGTCGATGCCGAAAACCAGCTGCTGGCAGGCGCCGTCCAGGGCGTTGTCGGTTTCTACGATCACTGCATTGACCTGCAGGCCAAGGGCAAGCTTGTTGAATCGATCGTTCAGTTCAGCCAGGCGCCGGGCGAAGTCGAACTGGTTTCGACCAAACACCCCGAGATCAAGTCTGCGGCTGACTTCAAGGGCATGAGCCTCGGCGTCACCGGGCTTGGCTCCTCCACCAATTTCCTTACGCAGTATCTGGCTTTCAAGAGCGGCTTGCAGCCCGGAGAGTTTACATCCGTGCCTGTCGGTGCAGGAGCGACATTCATTGCCGCCATGCAGCAGGACAAGATCCAGGCCGGCATGACAACTGAGCCGACAATCTCGCGCATGCTCAAGACCAAGGAAGCAAGCGTCCTGATCGACATGCGCACGATTGAAAGCACGCGGGCTGCTCTCGGCGGAACCTATCCCGCCGCATCGCTCTATATGGAAACATCGTGGGTCGATGCACACAAGGAAACGACGCAGAAGCTGGCCAATGCCTTCGTCAAGACCTTGAAATACATCAACACCCATAGTGCGGATGACATTGCCGACAAGATGCCGAAGGATTTCTACGTCGGCGACAAGGAAGGTTATGTAAAAGCGCTTGCCGACGGCAAGGGCATGTTCACCGCAGACGGCGTTATGCCGGCGGACGGTCCGCAGACCGTACTGAACGTTCTGTCGAGCTTTTCCAAGAACGTCAAAGGCAAGCAGATCGATCTTTCCAAGACCTTCACGTCTGAATTCGTGAAAGCTGCCAAATAACCTTTCCGAGCTTATTGCTTCCGGCCGCCAGCGGCTGGAAGCGATCCCTTGGTATCGGGCATTGCGTGCACGCCCGTTATTCAGCACGCCCCAGGTATTTGCCATGAAAGACAATGCATCCCAGACCCCTGCCATTGAATTGATCAATGTCAGCCGCCGCTTCGTTTCACCGACCGGCAAGTCACTGACTGCCTTGCGCGATTTCAACATGGTGGTCGAACCCGGCGAGTTCGTCGCCGTTGTCGGACCGACAGGTTGCGGCAAGTCCACAACACTCAATCTCGTCACCGGACTTGCCCGGCCAAGCGCCGGCGAAGTGCGCCTCATGGGCGGCCCGGTCAATGGTATCGATCCGAGAGTCGGCTTCGTGTTTCAGACCGACGCGCTGTTCCCGTGGCGCAATGTCATTGACAATGTCATGGCCGGCCCGCTCTTCCGGGGAAAATCCCATGCGGAAGCCACCCGCAGCGCCAGAGACTGGCTCGCCCGTGTCGGGCTGTCCCGCTTCGAGCAGCACTATCCGCACCAGCTTTCGGGCGGCATGCGCAAGCGTGTGTCCCTGGCCCAGACTTTCATCAATGAACCTGAAATTCTGTTGATGGACGAGCCATTCTCGGCGCTGGACGTGCAGACCCGGACCGTGATGCACGAAGAGCTGTTGCGCCTGTGGGCGGAACGCAAGGCCTCGGTCATCTTTGTGACGCACGACCTTGAGGAGGCCGTCGCCCTCGCGGACAAGGTCTATGTGCTGACCGCCGGACCCGCAACGGTGAAATCCGTCTATCCCATCAATCTCCCGCGTCCGCGCGTGGTTGCTGACATTCGCTACGAGCCCCGTTTCATCGAATATTGCCGCACGATCTGGGAAGATCTGCGCGATGAAGTGGAAATGAGCTATCGACGCGCCAGTCAGGCAGCCTGAACCGGAGGAATTTCATCATGACCGATACCCCATTGGAAAACATTGCTCCGATTTTCCGCGCCGGAACCTCCGACGCAGAAATAGAGGCTGCCGCTCTCAAGGCAATGCAACGCCGCAAACACGCTGTCTTGTTCTGGCGGCTTGTCATCCTGGTCGGCATTCTCGGCATCTGGGAACTTGCAGCCAACAGGCTTTGGATCGATCCGTTTTTCTATTCCAGCCCAAGTGGCATTGTCATGCGCCTGTATGAATGGATCACGGAGGGCACCGCCGAAGGGTCGCTGTGGTTCAATCTGTGGGTCACCATGGAAGAAGCATTGATCGGCTTTTTTGCAGGCTCCATTGCCGGTGTTCTGGTTGGCATCGGCCTTGGCCGCAACCAGTTCCTCTCCGATATTTTCTCGGTTTACATCAAGGCGATCAACTCGATCCCGCGCGTCGTTCTTGCCCCGATCTTCATCATGATCATGGGGCTGGGACTGGCATCCAAAGTGGCACTGGCCTTCATCATGGTGTTTTTCGTGGTGTTCGCCAATGCATTTCAGGGCGTGCGCGAAGCCGACCGCAACATGATTGCCAATGCCCGTATTCTCGGGGCGTCCAACTGGCAGGTGACGCGCACGGTAATCGTACCATCGGCGATGAGCTGGATTTTCGCCAGCCTGCACGTCAGCTTCGGCTTTGCCATCATCGGCGCGATCGTTGGTGAATTTGTCGGCGCACGCTTTGGTATCGGTCAGTTGATCTCGATCGCCAAAGGCACATTTGATGCGGCCGGCATGTATGCCGCCATCATCCTGGTGATGCTTGTTACGCTGCTGGCGGAAATGATCATGACCATGATCGAAACCCGGCTGGCAAAGTGGCGCCCGCAACAGCATACCGACATGCAGTAATTCAGCATGCCAGCGATCAAGACAGGACCGGTTCGCTCCGGTCCTGTTTTATTGTTGGCAGCTTGATGTCCACGGTCAATCCTCCGCTCGGGGATGTGCCCAAGCTCACCGTACCATCAGCGCCGTCGACGACTTCCTTGACGATGGCAAGGCCCAAGCCGCTACCCTCGGGCTGCACGTCCATGATGCGGTAGAACCGCTCGAAAACCTTCGCTCTTTCATCGTCGGGTATGCCCGGCCCGTTGTCTTCGACGCGAAGCTGCACCCATTCATCACCTTTGGAAACGGAAACCGTGACGGTGCCGCCAACCGGCGTGTAGCGCAGGGCATTGTCGATGAGATTGACGATCATCTCGGACAGCATCGGGCCGTCGCCTTCGACGAAAGCCGGTTCGCTGGCCTCGAAACCGAGATCGATCTGGCGGCGCAAGGCCGTTTCGGCATAGGTGTCGAGGACCTGCCGTGTTGCCGCGGTCATATCAACCCTGTCGCGCCGCGGCCTGCGGCTGCCCGGTTCGGCGCGCGACAATGTCAGCAGCTGACTGGCGAGGCGGGCGAGCTGCTTGGTGCTGGACCGGAGAGCTTGCAACGCCTCGTTGCGGCGGTCATTGTCCTGTTCCCGCGCGGCAAAGCTTGCCTGGGTCGCGACCAGGGTCAGGGGGGTGCGCAACTGGTGCGCCGCGTTGGAGACGAACCGCCTCTGTGCAGCCATCTGGCTTTGTACGCGCTCCATATAATCGTTGAGGGCGTGGACCAGGGGACGCAGTTCGGTCTGCACGGTTTCGGGGGAAAACGGATCAAGCCGCTCCCGTCCCTGTTCGCGCACCGCATCGCGCAGGCGCAGGACCGGGGTGAGCCCGCGCTGCAGCCCGACAATGGCGACAAAACCGGCGACGAGAACCAGAAGCACCTGTTTGGTGAAATCCGACAGCCAGAGCCTTTGCCGCATTGCCCGTTCGCCATTCAGCGTCACCGCGACCGACACGGACACTTCGGCATCCCGCGCCAGCCCGATCACCGGGTGGTTCAATGTCAGCACGCGTACCGGAGAGTCTCTGAACATCGCATCCTCGCCCACCTGTTCCTTTTTGGGTTCGGGCAGGTTGTCGAAGCCGGAGACCAGGGTTCCCCATGCCGTCAGCACCCGGTAAAAAACCCGGTCGCCATGGCCGATATCGAACATCTCGAGCGCAGCGGGCGGAATATCCACGGCAACTGTCCCGTTGGTGTCCACTGTCACAGCTTCGGCAATCACCCGGGCGGACGCCAGCAGCAGCTGATCGCTGACCAGATCGGCGGTGGCCTCGGCAGATTGAAAGCTGATGACGAGATTGACGCAGATCACGCCGATCAGCGGAAGAACGATCCAGAGCAGAAGCTGGACCCGCAGGCTCTCGCTCAGCCGTTTCCACAAACGGTGGAATTTCGACTGCGTCTGGGGCTTGCCGTCATTCACCATGGCGCAAAAGATAGCCCATGCCGCGCAATGTCGCGATTTTCACCGAACTGCCTTCCAGCTTCTTGCGCACCCTGTGAACATAAATCTCTATGGCATTTGCATCGGCCAAATCATTGAAACCGAAGACACTTTCGCACAGGACAGTTTTGCTGACCGTCGTTCCCGCCTTGAAGATCAGGTGCTCCAGCACCGCATGCTCGCGCGGTGTCAGCGACATGAGCTTGCCCGACAGAAAGAACTGCCGCGTCCTGCCGTCGAACAGCAATTCACCCAGCTCGATCTCGGGATTGGCCCGGTTATGCCCGCGGCGGAGCTGCGCCCGGATCCGCGCCTCCAGTTCGGCGATCTCGAATGGTTTGGCCAGATAGTCGTCGGCGCCTTCGTCAAGCCCTGCAACCCGCCCGCCAAGGCTTGCATTCGCGGTCAGTATGATGACCGGAACGGTACTGCCGCTCTTGCGCAGGCGCCGCAGCACGGTCATTCCGTCCATTTTGGGCAGCGACAGATCGAGAATGACAAGGGCATAGTCGGCGACCCGCAGTGCATGGTCGGCATCCTCGCCATTATAGACGGTATCGACGGCATAATGGGCCTGCCGCAGCGCCTTATCGAGCCAGGATGCCAAATCACGATTGTCTTCAACGAGGAGTATGCGCATGCGCGTAGGATATACTACGGGTGCAGGAATTTACCAATGTGCCTGGTCTTTTTATGGACAAACATGATTCTTGCATCTCGCCAGCACAGGGATTCATGATAAGAGCGCCTGGTGTGGAAAAGAGCCGCAGGTGCCGACCCAATCTTTACCACAATCATACCTGCGTGACATTCCTACCTGTATATTTCGAGCGCATGCTTCCCCTATGCTTTCGGTCAAGAATGGAGACGTACTTTATGAGCTTTCCCGCGGTATCTCGCTTGGCCGCAATGCTGGTCATCGGCATTGGCATCGGTAGTTTCCTTGGGCAACCGGCCGATGCTGCCAATGAGGTGCTGGTGCCGCCGGGCAACCGTTCCGAGACGCAGCCACCCATCCCCAAGACATCGGCGGACCGGGCAAAAGCGTTCAACACGACATATGACGAAAAATACAAGCAGATCGTTGCGCTGCTCACGCGCGAGACAAAGCTGGTTGCGCAGATCAAGGATGCCGCCCGCGCCTATCACATCGATCCCATTCACATCGTCGGTGCGCTGGTCGGGGAGCATACCTACAATGTCAGTGCCGTCGGCAAGGTGCAGACCTATTATGTCAAGGCGCTGGCCTATGCCAATGCGGACTTCTCCTTCCGGTACAAGGGCGTCACGATCCAGGCTTTTGTCAAAAGGCCGGAATTTGCCGCCTGCGCCGCGCTGACAGCTAGCGCCGAGCTGTGGAATTGCCGTGATCAGGTCTGGGATGACCGATTCAGGGGCAAGACCGTCGATGACGTGGCCTATGAACCCATTTCACTTCAGCGGGCATTTTTCCAGCCGTTCTACGGCGGTCAGACGTTTGGCCTCGGTCAGATAAGCCCGCTGGCAGCCCTGGAGGTGACGGACCTTGTCTCGCAGGTCAGCAAACTTCCAAAGCTTTCCCCTGATCAGCCTCAGGCGGTTTATCGCGATGTCATGGATCCCGACCGCAGCGTCGTCTACATTGCGGCAATCCTGCGCGATGCCATCGACGCCTATGCGGCGCAGGGTTTCGACATTTCGAAGAATCCCGGCATCACAGCGACCCTGTACAATGTCGGGCAGCCACGGCGCCGGGCCGCCGAGTTGCGGCAGGCGATCGCAAGCGGCAGCAACCGCAAATATCCGGTCGAAAACTATTATGGCTGGCTGATCAATGAAAAGCTCGATGACCTCGAAGGCATTCTTCAATCGAACGGGCAATGATCGGCGTCAGATCAGTTTCTTGCCTGAAGGTTTGCGGTGGAGGCTCTTGATGCGTCTCCGCGCAGATTGATGGAGACCCAGATGTTGGGATTTTGCTGCGACTGACGCTTGAGGAAATTATAGCCGGTGACGTCCCATGGCCGGACCTGGTCAGCCAGATTGTCGAGGACGAAATCGCCGCGGTCGGTCTTTACCGTCAGGATCGTGTGACCTTCGTCGTTCAAATCGCGCACGATGGTCATGAGCAGCGCCTGCCGTGGAAATCCGGCATCGAGCAGAAGCTTGCGCTTGTAGAGAGCATAAATCTTGCAATCGCCCTTGCCGTCGACCGGGTAATCCCAGTGATCCATCATCGTGCCCCAATGCTCTAGATTGCTCATCGGTTCGATGGAGGCATTCACCTCGCGGTTGATGCGTTCAAGGTAATTCCATGTCTCGGCTGTGAGTTTGACATCGGCTGCCGGCAGCGGCGAGACATTGCACTCCGCGGGACGCCGGCCGCAAAAATCCACCCAGCCATAGGGAATGCTCGTCTTGCCGCCGGTGGCTGCAGCGCTTGCCGCCGAGGGCTTCGTGTTGCCGGGGATCGCGCCGAACAGGGCCGCGCGGCGCTCGAAGGACACGGAGCGTGCCGTGGCCGCCGTGGACGGATTCGAGGAACCCGCATGCGTCAGCGATGAAAGGCCCAAAAACACACAGATCGCAACGCTCAACACACGCAACATTGCCGCTACCCCAACAAACTCTTAACAAGGAGTTAACGCCAAAACGGCTGCGTCAATCAATCAAATGTTAAACAAATGGTTAATGGTCGTCGGGCGCGTTGCAAGGTTTCTCCGCTCGTGTCGATCGGCAATGAGGTGTAGCGTCTCATTGTGGATTGCGGGACAAGAGGGGATGCATCATTCGCAATCATCACAATTCGAACACACTGCGAGCGATCCCCTGGCGTCAGGAGAATGGGAGAATCTCGATGGAAGAAATCTCGTCTGAAGCATTTGAACACACGGAGCATGCGCAGCACGCCCTGCACAGCGAGAATGCCTTTCTCGCCATTGTTGCGGTAACGATTGCGGTTCTTGCAGTCGTCGCTGCGGGGGTCGGCAGTCTGGAAACAATCGAGAGCGGCGGGGCCACCGCGGCCAAGACCCAGGCCGTGCTCTTCCAGAACAAGGCCACGGATAACTGGAATTTCTTCCAGGCCAAGAGCCTCAAGAAAAACATGTACGATATTGCCGCCGCGCAAGGCGGACCAAAGGCGGCCGACTTTGCCGCCCAGTCGCAGCGCAATGAAGCGGAAAGCCAGGAGATCCAGAAAACGGCGCGGGATTTCGAGGTCAAATCGGAGGATGCATTGCAGGAAGGCCTCGTCCATGAAGGGCGGCACCATCACCTGACAATCGCAGCGACTTTCCTGCACATAGCGATCGCGGTCGCGACCATTGCCATTATCACCGGCGGCCGCCGCTGGCCCTGGTATGCATCCATTTTTCTGGGGGTCATCGGCACAATCATAGCCGGCGCGACCTACGCGATCTGAGCGTTTTTTTTCTCGTTTGATCATCAGCGCCTCCGATCAAGGGGGCGGGCAGAATATGTTGCATCTTTCCGTTATATAGGGTAGGGGGGTATATTATGTCACACACAACCAAAGATAAAGCCAAGCTCCTCGCCCGCGTCCGCCGACTTAAAGGGCAGATGGAGGCAGTGGAGCGCGCGCTGGAGGCGGAAGTTGCCTGCGGTGAAATCCTCAATCTCGTCGCATCCGTCCGTGGCGCTGTAAACGGCCTGGTTGTCGAGCTGATCGAAGATCACGTTCGCATGCATGTGGTCGATCCGGACAAGGATCCCGATGTGGAACGGGCCCAAGGCGCTGCGGAACTCATTGATGTCGTAAGGAAGTATCTCAAATGAAAAATCACCATGCGGCACAGTCAAATGCCGGCGCGCACGACCATATATTCCTTGGCCAGAACCACGCGCGCAACGAACGGCGCACCTGGATGGTTATCGCCTTGACCACGGTCATGATGATTGCTGAAATTGCCGCCGGAACCGTCTACGGTTCAATGGCGCTGGTGGCGGATGGCTGGCACATGTCAACCCACGCGGCGGCAATGCTGATAGCAGCCTTGGCCTATCTCTATGCGCGAAAGCACGCGCACAATTCGCGTTTCACGTTCGGAACCGGAAAATTCGGTGATCTGGCGGCCTTTGCCAGTGCGGTTGTTCTGGCTCTGATTGCACTGCTGATTGCCTGGGAAAGCTTTGTCAGGCTGGCGAATCCCGTTCCAATCAATTTTCCCCAGGCAATATCGATTGCCGTGGTTGGTCTTGCGGTCAATCTGCTTTCCGCCTGGCTCCTGCGCGATGATCATTCGCATCATGGAGACCATGATCATCATCACGATCATGCGCATGCGCACGACAATAACCTTCAAGCGGCCTATATCCACGTGCTCGCTGACGCACTGACCTCGGTGCTTGCTATCGGCGCTCTTGTAACGGCAAGTCTCTATGGATGGCTTTGGCTCGATCCGGCCATCGGCATCATTGGTGCGCTGGTCATCGCCAATTGGTCGTTTGGGCTCATCCGGCGTGCCGGGGGCGTGTTGCTGGACTATGTTCCGTCAAGCGAGGATCTGCCGGAAGAAATCCGTTCGGCCATCGAACGGGAAGGGGATGTGATCACGGATCTGCATGTCTGGCAGCTGGGCCCGGGTCATCACGGCGCCATTGTTTCGCTGGTGAGCGATCATCCGAAAGCACCGTCTTCCTATCGCGCAAAGCTGTCCCACATTCATGATCTGTCGCATGTGACGGTCGAGGTTGAGCATAAGGCAGCCTGACGACTGCGACAGAATTGATTCCCATGCAGCAATGATTCTCATGGGGTTGCCTTTGGAAAGCGTGTATTTCCGAGGTTGGCGTTAACCTTTTCTGGGTACCTGCTTGTAGTGAATAAACGCGCAACAGAAGGCATTGCGCGTTTATTCCACACTCCTTGAAAGTAGCAGTGCTTAATTGTGTTATTTTTGCCACTCGATGTTTATTCCGTGTGGATTAAGCAGAGAAATACTCTGAACTGACTAGCCTCATTTCAACAAAATATGCATTTTGTGCTGCTTGGGTGCGTGTTCGCACCGGAATGCTGGGGGAGCCACCATGCGTTTTTCCGTGTTGCACACGCGATTTCTGTCTCTTTTTACCACAACAGCACTCATCTCAATTGCCAGTCCAACCATAGGTTGGGCGGCGTGCAGCAGCCTTGCGCCGGTATCGGGCCAGACGGTCACCTGCGATACCTCGGCACCCAATCCCGCGACGGCGGGCGTGCATGCGGTAGCCGGAAGCTCCGGCGTCAATGTCAATATTGGCAGTGGTGCCCAGTTGAATATTGTCCGCAGCCCCACCGAGAACTCCGGTGTCAGTGTCGTGGATGGCAGCACTGTCGTGAACAACGGCGCGATATCGCTGACGGGATCGGGCAGCACCGGACTCAATCGCGGTGCGGGTCTGGTTGGCACCGGAAGCAACAACAGCCTGACCAACAACGGTTCGATCAGCACGACCAACCAATACAATGACGGCATGGCCGCAGACGGCTCCGGCAATACGCTCACAAACAATGGCACGATCACGACAACGGGACCCAACGCTTACGGCATGACGGCCAGTTGGGGGCAGAGCGGCGGCGGATCGCCGAACAATACCCTTATCAACAATGGAACGGTCACAACCAACGGAAGCAATGCGCGTGCGGCCTCCATTCTCGGGCAAAACGGAACCGTCATCAATACCGGTACATTGACGACAACCGGCAACAGCGCTCCAACGGTTTACATGCAGGGCACCAATGCCCGTCTCACCAACAGCGGTGTGATTCATGCGCAGGGTGGCGCGGCATCCGGTGGCCTGCCTTCGGACGGCGTGTTTTCGAACACGCTGGGGTCGAGCTTCAACGCGACAATCGAGAATTTGGCCGGCGGTCAAATCATCAGCGATCAGGGGCCCGCGATCCGCACGCTGAACGGCGCGACCAAGATCACGAATGCCGGATTGCTGAGCGGCGGCAATGGTTTCGCCCTGAGCGGCGGCACCGGCAATATCGACTTCACGCTGCAGACCGGCTCAAAAATCATTGGAACCGCCAATGGCGGGGGCGGCAGCAATCAGCTGACCCTTCAGGGGGCCGGGTTGATCGACAACGCCTTCACCAATTTCCAGACGATGTACATGAAAGGTACTGACTGGACATGGGCGGGAACCGGAGATTTTCACGACAGTTTCATCCAGACAGGCAACTTCACTCTGCAAAAGGACCTGACCGGCAATGTCACCGTATCCCCGGGAGCGAAGCTGCTCGCCGGAGGTGGCTTCAATCCATCGATCACACCATATGCCGGCGGACCGGCAATCACTGTCACCAATGCGGGTGTCATCGATTTGACCAATGGTTCGGGTGCTGCGGGAGACCGGCTGACCATCGTGGGCAACTATGTCGGCAACAATGGCTCACTTCTCCTGAACACCGTTCTTGGCGATGACTCCTCCGCATCGGACAAACTCGTTCTATCCGGTGGAACGGCGACCGGTACAACCGGCATTGCCGTTACCAATGTCGGAGGGACCGGCGCTGCGACGGTGATTGACGGCATCAAAGTGATCGATGCCGTGAATGGTGCCACAACGGCCGGGAGTGCATTTTATCTGAGCGGCCGTGCCGCGGCCGGGGCTTACGAGTATTTTCTGTTCAAGGGGGGCGTCAGCGCGAACACGACCCAGAATTGGTACTTGCGCTCGGAATATGTCACCCCCACGCCGACGCCGGACAATCCAACGCCGACCGGACCTATCATTGCGCCAACCGATCCGGCAACGCCAAACGTTGTGCAGCCGCCCGTTCCAGGCGGACAACCGCCGGAACCGGGTGCAACACCGGTTACCCCGGTCGTTGAGGAGCGGGGCGGGGTGTCCGTGAGCGTCGTGCCGCTGCTTCGTCCGGAAGTCGCGACCTATTCCGCACTTCCGCCGGCCGCCAGGCTGGCAACGCTGGCAACGCTGGGCACGTTCCACGAGCGCCGCGGCGAGCAGAGCGTTCTCACGCCGGGCAGCGATCTGTCGGCGGCCTGGGGACGCGTTTTCGGTCAAAGCATCGAGCAGGGCGGGGCAGGCACGGCATCACCCTCGATTGACGGATCAATTTGGGGATTCCAGACGGGTATAGATATCCTGCGCCGGCAGAGTGAAGGCGGCCATCGGGATATTGCGGGTATCTTCTTCGGTTATGCCGGCATGAATTCCGATGTCAAAGGTCAGGCCCTTGGCTGGAACAATTTGAGCACGGGCAAGATCAAGGTCGACGCGACAAGTGTCGGCGGTTACTGGACGCATATCGGTCCCTCCGGCTGGTATCTGGACGGTATTGTGATGGGGACCTGGTATGGCGGCAATGCGCGCTCGGTGAGCGGAGCCGGCATAGACAATGATGGCAGCGGCATTACCGTGTCGCTCGAAGGCGGCTATCCCTTCGCACTGACCGACAACTGGCTGCTTGAACCGCAGGCGCAGCTCATCTGGCAGCGCACCTGGCTCGACAATCAGCAGGATGCGTTCTCCGGTGTTTCGTTCGACAGCAACGATGCCGTGACAGGCCGTATCGGTGCGCGGCTGCAAGGCAATTACCAGACCGCGCGTGGATTGTTCCAGCCCTACCTCAAGGCCAATCTCTGGCACAATTTCAAGGCCACCGATACGGTGCTGTTCGGCACCGATCCGATCACGACCCAGGCGGAAAGCACGTCACTCGAATTGGGCGGCGGTATCGTCCATAACTTCACCAAGAATGTCAGTGCTTTCGCCACCGCCGACTACACCTTTGACGTGAGCGGCGAGCGGAAGCGCGCCTTCGAGGGGAATATTGGCCTGACCGTGAAGTGGTAGCAGCCAGTCTTGCAAGCCGCCCTGGCATTGTGGCTCGTGGAGCGCTCATTTGAAGCGTTCCACGTGTTCACCTTCAATTGCGCGGCATGTTGCAATGGAAAGCCATGTATCAGATAGATGAATGACAGGGCGGATGGGTTAATATTCCGCAACCAGATGCTTAACGTAAATTCATTTACAAAGGATACGTGATTAAATATTTCCTCGTTGAGGGTGAATAGTAGCCATTCGATAATTTCTTTTAAATATATAAGAATTAAGTATTATGCAGTGAATAACTACTGAGTCCTTTATAGAGAATCGGAGGTGCTTGCCAGCGGCAAGCAAACCTTGAGGAGGATGAATGAGTTTCGGATATTCGGTGCGCAAGTTCACGACAGTCGGTCTGGCCGCTTTGCTTGGCCTTTCCAGTCCGGCATTGGCCGCCACGACAACCGGTACCTTTACTGTCCAGATTGCTATTCAGGCATCCTGTGTCCTGGTGAGCACCGCGACGCTCACCTTCACCGCCGTGGGCGTGATCGCGGCAAATGACGATGCGTCCACCACGCTTTCCGTTCAGTGCACCAACACGACGCCGTACAATATCGGCCTCGATGCGGGGATCGGCGTGGGTGCAACGGTCGCTTCGCGCAAGATGACCGCGCCCGGCGGCGCGCTGGTGAACTATACCCTCTATTCCGATACCAACAGAACCACCGTGTGGGGGCAGACCATCGGTACCGATACGGTTTCAGCGTCGGGTAGCGGCGCGGCGCAACCCTATACGGTATACGGGCGGGTTCCCGTCCAGACAACGCCAGCGCCCGGCACCTACACCGATACGATCACGGTGACCGTCACCTATTGAGGATAAGCCGAATATGTGCGGCTGATCTGCCGCACGGGCCTTGCTCTCGTTCAGGAATGCCGCTGATATCCTCCGGCAACACCCTGGGGTGAGAGGACCGTCTGCCAAAGCTGGATCTGACGCGCCCGAAAGCATCCGGCCATGCACAACAGGTAATAGCGCCACATGCGATAGAAACGCTCGCCATATTTGGAAGCAAATTGCGGCCATGCGGCCTCGAACCGCGCATGCCATGCCAACAGTGTCCTGTCGTAGTCGGCACCGAAATTGTGCACGTCCTCGATGACGAAGCGGCCATCCACGCTGGTGGATATCTCAGCCAGGGACGGCAGTTCGCCATTGGGGAAGATATACCGGTCAAACCACGGATCGATCACGTTCCGGGTGCGTTTCCGCCCGATTGTATGCAGCAGGAACAATCCGTCATCCGACAGGCTGCGCCTGCAAGCGTCAAAGAAAGCGGCGTAGTTCTTGTGCCCGACATGCTCAAACATGCCGATCGACGCAATCCGGTCGAATTTCTCAAGTCCCTCGACATTGAACGATCGGTAATCCGCGAGGCGGAATTCGACGGGCAGGCCCTTCAATGTCTGTTGCGCGAATTCCGCCTGTTCCCTGGAAATGGTCAAGCCGACACAGGAGACGCCATAGTTCTCGGCGGCAAACTGCATCAGACTGCCCCAGCCGCAACCGACATCCAGAAGGCGCATGCCCGGTTGTAGACCGAGCTTGCGGCAAACGAGATCGAGCTTTGCACTCTGGGCGTCGTCGAGATTGCCGGCGTCTTTCCAGTATCCGCAGGAATAGGTCATGCGGCGGTCAAGCATCGCGGAAAACAGGTCATTACCAACATCGTAATGTTCCTTTCCAACCTGCCAGGAGCGCCTGCTGTTCTGCAAGTTGAGCAATCGCGCCCGCAATGTTTGCAACACGTCCTTGGCCGTCACATGTTCGGTCAGATTGGCGCGAAATATGCGGTCAAAGAACTGATCCAGCGCCGCACAGTCCCACCATCCGTCCATGTAGCTTTCGCCGAGGCCCAGACTGCCTTGCCCCAGGATGCGGGTTGCGGCTCTCGGATCCTTGATCTGGATATCCCAGGGGGCGTCGCCGTTGACGCGAATACCGGCACGGCCCAGAAGATTGCTCAATGTACCGAGTGCTGAAGACTTGCTGCCGTTGGCCGGTGCCGGCTGTGGTTTGGCTTCTCTCTTTGATGCGTCGTCGAAATCCACGTCCATGTTTGCTCCAGCGCTGGTGCTTCAAGTGTACCGTTGGGATCGAAACCTGATTTGCAGCCATATGAGCAGAAAGGACGACGCAATGTCAAAAATTGTTCAGGCGACTTCCACCCGATTGCGTCCGCTGGTTTTCGCGCGATAGAGCGCCCTGTCTGCCGCTTTCAGCAATGCTTCCATGCTGGTGTGCTGCCCGTTGAGACTGGCAACGCCCGCACTGACCGTGACGGTTACGTTCTCAAGGTCCGTGGAAAAGCGCGCAAGCTCGATCTCGCTGCGCACCCGCTCGGCGAGTTCATTGGCTACGTCCTGCGGCGTATTCGTCAGCAACAGGACGATTTCCTCGCCGCCGTAACGGACAACGACGTCGGTGATGCGGACATTCCTGCGGATGATCGCGGCGACATCCGCCAGCACCATGTCACCCGTATCGTGACCCCACCGGTCATTGATGGCCTTGAAATGATCGATGTCGATCATGACCAGGGAACAATGGGCTGCCTTGGACTTGTTGTCATTCATGGCCCGAAGCGCCGCGCGATCGAAAGCGCGCCGGTTCTGCAGCTTTGTCAGCGGGTCCACCCAGGCTTCGTGCTCCAGAGCCCGCATGATCCGCAGGCGGGACTTTTCCCGCTCGAGAAAATCCGAGAGAATCACGACATTCACAATGTTGGCGACGACGACGGCAAAGAGGGGAAATCCGACGATCGTTGCAATGATGTCGCGCGGCAACAGGCTGATCGAGACGAGCGACAATGAGGCGAGCATGCCTGTCACAACGGAACGGATAAACCCGATCGGAAGCTTGCGCACGGGGATAAGCGCGACCCCGCACCCTATGGCGCAAATCAGGACAATCGAAATCAGTCCCGGTACCACCCCCACGCCGCCAAGCCAGATTCGGTATCCCGCCATGAACAGGGCGGCAACGATTGTGCCGACAGGCCCGCCATAAGGGTATGCGATGGCAAGCAATGCTGTTCGTCCGTCAAAGATGACCCCCGGTGCGATAACGACCGGATCATTCATCGACAATATGCCGCCAAGCGCCAGCAGAACGCCGACAGCCGCGCCCTTTTTCCACCCTTTGGAAAAGGTGCGGATGACAATGGAGTAGCTAAGGATGACAAGCGCCGTCAGACCAAGGATACGAACAACACCGGTCAACAATATGCTGTAGTCCATGTGGCCCTCTTGGTGTTTGTGCATCAAACCTGGCCGCAGCAGATGATGAGCATATCAGATCAGCGAAGACAGAATGTGGCAAGCGCTTGCCGGTCACATTTTGTCACTGCCTTCACTTGCCGTGTATAGGTTGAGAAAAGGTCAATTCGGCGCGAGATGGATGAAACGTTTCATGGCGGGTGCTGTTTTCGCCGGCGCGGCCGGATTGCAATCGTCACCAACCGGAGGTGCCATTCCAGCGGGTTATCAGGCACGGCATATCCGTGTCTGACCGGGCAAATCCTGAATTGCATGAATTATAATTCACGTTATGAATTATATTGACAGTCGCTTTGTCATACGCTTAGTTATCCCTGCCAGCACTCGAGGAGGATTGCTGGTCTTCATAAGGAACAGCGGCGGCCATTCAAGGCGCCACACACCAATGGGAGGGGCTTCGGCCTCGAGGAGGACACTTGCGCACTTTTCTGGGCACGACCGCCATGGCGGTCCTTGCGACCACACTCTTTGCATCTTCGGCAAGCGCGGAAACGGAAAATCCGTTCCGCTGCAAGCCGGGTGAAAAATACGTCATGAACGTCATGGTTTCGGGCGTTGAATACTGGTTTCCCGTTTATGAAATGTTCAAGCAGGCGGGCAAGCAGCTGGGCTGCGAGACAGCCTATACGGGCACACCGGAATATGACGTCAACAAGCAGATAGCAAGTTTCGATCAGGCGCTGGCGCAGAACCCTGCCGGTATTCTGGTGCATCCAATGAATTCCGACCCCTTCATCGAACCGATCAACCGGGCGGTGGATCAGGGCACGGCGGTCGTCACCTTCGCGGCCGACTCGCCGCTGTCCAAGCGGATTTCATTCATCACCTCGGATAACAAGCGTGAAGGTATCTACGCCGCCGACGCCATCGCCACGAAGCTGGGCGGCAAGGGCGAGTATGCCGTTCTGGAAAATCCGGGCCAGGACAATCATGACCGCCGCGTCACGGCCTTTATCGACCGGATGAAGGAAAAGTGGCCGGATATGAAGCTGGTCGGCAGGGCGGCGTCGAATCAGGACCCGACAAAGGCGTATCAGGGCCTGATGAGCATCGCCCAGGCCAATCCCAATCTGGCAGCCGTCTTCATGCCGGAAGCCAACTCGGCGATTGGCGCCGCGCAGGCCAACAAGGAAAGCGGCGGCAAGATTCTCGTCATGTGCGCCGACGTCAATGCCAATATCCTTGATATGATCAAGGCCGGTCAGGTCTTCGGCTCGATCAATCCCAATCAGGGCATGCAGGGCTATATGGGCTTCATGCTCCTCTGGTTCGCCAAGCATCCGGAACTGATCGATCCCATGAACGATGCCAAGCGCGCCGGGTCCAACCCGATGAGCATCCCCTTCGTCGACAATGGCCTGTCCATTGTAACAGCCGACAATGCGGATGACTTCTTCTGGGACAAGTACCTCAAGCGTCGCGGCACCAAGGGCATCGACGAGTAGTCTTCGCAGACGGCTATCCGGGCCCGCAAGGTCCGGATAGCCTCGGCGAACGGGAGGGAGGAAGGCGCGATGGCATCGGAACCGGTCTTGAGTATCCGCGGTATCACCAAGCATTTCGGTGCGGTGAAAGCGCTGATGGGCGTCGACTTCACCCTGGCGCGCGGCGAGGTCCATGCGCTTTGCGGTGAGAACGGTGCTGGAAAATCCACGCTCATGAACATTCTTGCCGGCGTCCTTCAGCCCGATGACGGTGAGATTCTGCTTGATGGCAAACCGCGGAAGATCGGATCGCCTTCGGTTGCGCAGTCACTGGGCATCGGACTGGTGCACCAGGAAATCGCGCTCTGCCCCGACGCCAGCGTCGCCGAGAACATTTTCATGGCCACCACAAGCCGCCGCCGGTCGTTTCTGATGAATTACCGCAGGCTGGAACGCGACGCGCAGGCGGTCATGGACCGGCTGGCGCCCATCGACGTCCGGCAAAGGGTCGGCGACCTGGCGATTTCCAGCCAGCAGCTGGTGGAGATTGCCAAGGCACTCACGCTCGACTGCCGGGTGCTGATTTTCGACGAACCGACGGCGGCGCTGACGGAAGCGGAAACGCGGATACTCTTCGGCATCATCCGGGAACTGAAGGCGCATGGCATTTCCATTATCTATATCAGCCACCGGATGGCGGAGATTTTCAGCCTGTGCGACCGGGTCACCGTGCTGCGCGATGGCCGCTATGTCTCCACCGAAGATATTGCCGATGTCACCCCCGATGACGTGGTGCGGCGCATGGTGGGACGCGAGATCACGCAGCTCTATCCGCCCAAGCAGATCGAAACCGAGCGCTCGGGCGAGACAATCTTGTCGGTTCGCGCGCTTGGCGACGGGGACCGTTTCAGCCGCGTGTCGTTTGATCTGAAGCGCGGCGAAATCCTCGGGATTGGCGGGCTTATCGGGTCCGGGCGCACCGAGATTGCCGAGGGCATCTGCGGCTTGCGTGCGGCAGTCGAGGGTGAGGTTTCCCTGCACGGCACGTCGCAGACCATTCGAACCTATGCCGATGCGGTCCGTGCCGGCATTGTCTATCTCTCCGAAGACCGCAAGGGCTCGGGCGTTTTCCTGGACCTGTCGATTGCCCAGAACATCTCCGTTCTCAACCTGAAAGCGGTGACAGGTCATCTGGGTTTGATCGATGCCAAGGCCGAAGGCCAGCTCGCCCGCGACTTTGCGCGCAGGCTCGGCGTGCGGATGAACCATGTCGACATGCCGGTGTCATCGCTCAGCGGCGGCAACCAGCAGAAGGTGGCCATTGCCAAGCAACTGGCGGTCCAACCCAAGGTTATCCTGATGGACGAGCCGACGCGCGGCATCGATGTGGGTGCGAAATCCGAAATTCACCAGCTTCTGCGCGAACTCGCCCGCTCCGGGATCGGCATTGTTGTCATTTCCTCCGAGCTTCCGGAGCTGTTGGGCCTGTGTGACCGGGTGCTTGTCATCCGCGAGGGAACGGTGGCCGGTGAACTCGGCAGCGATGAAATGAGCGAAGAAGCGATTATCCGGCTCGCATCCGGACTGAAACATACAACGACGCATGCACCAGAACATGCAGCCTGAAGAGCGATTGGGAGATACACGAATGGCGGTCGAGACGATGACGGCAAAAACGGTGCGGGGTTCATCCTGGAAGAAATTGGGCTCGATGCGCGAAGCCGGCCTGATCGCCATCATTCTGGCGCTCTGCATCGCGATGAGTTTTGTCTCGCCGCATTTTCTGACGCTTGGCAACTTCCGCGCCATGCTGATGAGCTTTTCCGTGGAAGGCATTGTCGTTGTCGGCATGACGATCCTTTTGATCGTCGGCGGCATCGATCTCGCCGTCGGTTCGGTTGTCTGCTTTGCCATGGTGCTTTCCGGCACGCTGTTCCTGGCCGGGCTCGACCCGTGGACGGCCTCGCTCATCGGCATTCTGGCCAGCGGGCTGATCGGCTGTGTCATGGGGTTCTTCGTCACGGTGGTGGGGCTCAACCACTTCATCACCTCGCTGGCCGGCATGGTGATCGTACGCGGCCTGTGCCTGATCATCACCAAGGGAACGCCGCTTTCGCTTTTCACCCTGCCGCCCGCATTCAAGGCGGTCGGGCAGGGCTCGTTTTACGGGGTACCTTACGTCATCCTCATCTTCTTCGCGGTCGTCATGCTGTTCGATTTCCTGCTGCGGCGCGCCACCGCCCTGCGCAAGGTTTTTTATACCGGCAGCAATGAAAAGGCGGCGCTTTATTCAGGCATCCGCACGAAGCAGGTCAAATTCTGGGTAACGGTTCTCTGCTCGACGCTCGCGGGGTTCGCCGGGGTGATCTACATGTCGCGCTTCGGCGCGGCGACACCGACCTTCGGCGTCGGCATGGAGCTCAACATCATTGCAGCTGCGGTTATCGGTGGTGCATCGCTCAATGGCGGGTCCGGCACGATCCTTGGCGCCATCCTTGGCATAGCGCTGCTGTCGCTCGTCACCAGTTCGCTGGTGCTGCTCGATGTCTCCGTCTACTGGCAGGACATGATAAAGGGGTGCATTCTTCTGACGGCCGTCTCCATCGACCATTTCCTGCACAAGCGGAAGGCCTCCTGACCATGGCGATTATCAAACTCAATCCGAAACACGCGGCGCCGCGCGAGGAAATCGTCATCGCGCGGCAGATGCACCAGGCGCTGGTCCTGCACTTTCTCGAGGGGTTGACCCAGGCGCAGATTGCCGACCAGCTCGGGCTTTCCCAGCCGACGGTCAACCGCCTCATCAAGCGCGGCCGCCAGCTTGGCCTCGTCGAGATCAAGATCAAATCGCCGGTCGAGCCGCTGGTCGATATGGAGGAACAGCTGCTGGCGCTGGGCGGCATCAGCCGTGCCATTGTCGTGCCGACGGTGTCCGACAATCCGCAGACGGCGCTTCAGGCGGTCGGCGAGGCTGCGGCGCGATTGCTGATCGAGGAGATCACCGATGGCGATACGATCTGCATTACCGGCGGCAAGGGTGTCAGCGCCGTGGTTGCCGGATTGCAGGCGCCGCGCCGTTTCGATGTCGAGGTGATCCCGGCCACCGGCTGCGTCCAGGGCAAGCACTATACCGATGTCAACCATGTCTCGACCCTGATGGCCGACAGGCTCGGCGGGCGCGCCTACCAGATTCACGCGCCGCTGTTTGCCGACAGCCCTTCCGAACGCGCCATGCTGATCAACATGCGCTCGGTCGCCGATGTCTTCAAACGGGCGCGCGAGGCCAAAATCGCCGTCGTCGGTATCGGCTCGATCCTCACGGATGACTCGAGTTATTACGACCTGCATCCATCATCGAGCACGGATCTCGAGGCGATCGAGCGTTCCGGCGCGCGCTGCGAATTGCTGGCCCACCTGCTCGATGAGCGCGGACAGGTTTGCGATTACAGCCTGAACGGTTCACTGGTCTCGCTGACGCTGCAGGAGTTCGCCTCCATTCCGACCAAGATCGGGGTTGCCAGCGGACCGAACAAGGCGCGGCCGATCCTCAGCATCATGCGCGGCAATCATCTGGACACGCTGGTGACGGACGAGGCGACGGGACAGCGCATTCTGGACATTGCCGCTGAAGGAGAACAGGCATGAGCAACGAGCAATTGACGCGGGCAATCGGCAAATCCGGCGTGCAGGCGTCGGCCGTGGGGCTGGGGACCTGGGCCATCGGCGGCTGGATGTGGGGCGGCACCGACGAGCAGGAATCGATTGCCGCCATCCAGGCATCGCTGGATGCGGGTGTCAGTCTCATCGACACGGCTCCCGCCTACGGGCTTGGGCGTTCGGAGGAAATCGTCGGCAAGGCTCTCAAGGGACGTCGCGACAAGGCCGTCATTGCCACCAAATGCGGTCTCGTCTGGCACACAACCAAAGGCACGCACTTTTTCGATCAGGACGGCAAGCCGGTGCACCGCTATCTCGGGCGCGATGCCGTTGTTCACGAGGTTGAGGAAAGCCTGCGGCGTCTCGGCACCGATTACATCGATCTCTACATCACCCATTGGCAGGACCCGACCACGCCGATTGAGGAGACGGTGCGGGCCATGGAGGATTTGCGCAAGGCCGGCAAGATCCGTGCCATTGGCGCAAGCAATGTCAATCTCACTGAACTCAACGCCTACATCGCCACCGGCGCGCTGGATGCGATCCAGGAACGGTTCAGCATGATCGACCGGGAGCTTGAGACCGAATTGCTGCCGGTAACGCGCAAAGATAACGTTTCATTGCTGAGTTATTCGTCGCTGGCGCTGGGTCTGCTGTCCGGGACTGTTGATCCCGGGCGCGTGTTCTCCGGCGATGACCAGCGCAAGGACAATCCGCGCTTCTCAGTCGATAACCGATTGAAGGCAAAACAGTTTGCCGACGCCATTCGGCCTGTCGCGGACAAACACGCAGCCAGTATCGCCCAGATCGTCATCGCGTGGACGCTGGCGCAGCCGGGCATCACCTTTGCGCTGTGCGGGGCGCGCAACCCCGATCAGGCGCTCGACAATGCGCGGGCGGGAACCATCCGGCTCGGCACAGACGACCTCTCGGCCATTGACGCGGCCATCGCAGTGCAACTGGCAGACATGAGGTAACAGGCTGCATCATGAACCGTGAAGAGATATTTGACGGACTTCGTCGAAGTCCGAAGGTGGACGTGTGCGTCGTCGGCGGCGGTATCAACGGCATCAGCGTCTTCCGCGAGCTGGCGCTGCAGGGCGTCAATGTACTGCTCGTCGAGAAGCATGACTACTGTTCCGGTGCCAGCGCTGCCCTGTCGCGCATGGTGCATGGCGGCCTGCGTTATCTTGAAAACGGTGAATTCAGCCTGGTGCGGGAATCGCTGGCCGAACGCGACCGCCTGTTGAAAAACGCGCCGCATCTTGTTGCGCCGCTGCCCACGACCGTCCCGGTCTTCGATATTTTCTCCGGTCTTGCCAATGGCATCGTGCGGTTTCTGGGGCTGAGCCGCAGACCAAGCCGGCGCGGCGCGGTTGCGGTCAAGGCGGGCTTGAGCATTTATGACTTCCTGACCCGCAAGCGGGCCCTGATGCCGCGTCACCACTTCCGCGGGCGCCACGCGACGCTGGCCAAATGGCCGGCGCTCAATCCCGCCGTCAAAAGCTCCGCGACCTATCACGATGCCTGGGTCAAGCATCCCGAACGCATCGGGATGGAGGTGCTGAGAGATGGCCTTGCGGCGGGTGATCACGCCTGCGCCCTGAATTACGCCGAACTGCGGCGGTCTGCTCACGGCTTCGTCGTCCACGATCACGTCACCAGCGCGGCCACGCCAGTCGAGCCCGCCTTCATCATCAATGCGACAGGCGGGTGGATCGATATCGCCAATGCCGGTCTGTTTTCGCAGGAAAAGCGGCCGGTGCCGCTGATGGGCGGCACGAAAGGATCGCATCTCATCATCGACAATGCGGACCTCGCCGGAGCCCTCGACGATCACATGATCTATTACGAGAACGAGGACGGACGCATCTGCATCCTCTTTCCCTATCTCGGCAAGGTTCTCGTGGGCTCGACCGATATCCGCGTTGACGATCCTGAGAGCGTTCGGTGCGAGCCGGATGAGCGGGATTATATCCTGCAGTCACTGGCCTTTGTCCTGCCCGGTATCCGCATCCGGCCGGAAGACATTGTCTTCCAGTTCTCCGGCGTGCGTCCCCTCCCGGCCAGCAAGGATGATTTTACCGGTCGTATCCCGCGCGATCACTACTGCACGATCATCGAACCATCCGATGGCGCGCCGCCGGTGCTGTGCATGATCGGCGGCAAATGGACGACATTCCGCTCCTTCGGTGAGCTTGCCGCCGACATGACGCTGGAACGCCTGCACCGGACACGGGAGGTAACAACGACAGCCCGTCCCATAGGCGGCGGACGGGCATTTCCGGAGGATATCGGCCAATGGATTTCGCGGATTTACGGCGAAACAAGCGTTCCTCCCAAACGAATTGCAGAGCTCTTTGAGCGATACGGTACTGATGCCGAAGCGATTGCACATTTTATCGCGGCCGACCGGGATAAGACCATGCCGCATCCCGGTTATTCGGTTCGGGAGCTGTTGTTTCTCATTCGCAACGAAGCGGCCGAGCATCTTGACGATCTGCTGTTGCGACGCACCACGCTCGCCATCAGCGGCCAGCTATCCCTCGACATGACGGAAACGGTGCTCGATGTGCTCGCACGCGAAAAGGGCTGGTCGCCCGCCCGCCGGAAAGCAGAGCTTGACCGCTTCCTCACCCTTCTTGCCGGGCGCCACGGCGTTGGCCTCGGCACACTCACCGCACGCAATGAACAAGGAGTACGATATGCGCAACAATCTTAAGGTCCGGATGAACCGGCTGTTCGGCGCGGGGCGCTGCCTCGACGTGGCGATCGATCACGGCGTGTGCAATGAGCCGTCATTCCTGAATGGTCTTGAGGACATGGCGGGTGTCGTCCGTGCGCTGGTGGCGGCAGGCCCGGATGCCATCCAGATGAATTACGGCCAGGCCGATCTTTTGCAGGATGTCGCCGGCAAGGACAAACCGGCGCTGGTCATGCGTATCGACATGGGCAATCCGTACAATGCCATCCGCCATCGCGACATGTGGGCGGTGCTGCAGAACGAGGCCGAGCCGCTGATCGGTGCAATCCAGATGGATGCGGCCTGCGTCGTCGTCAATCTTTTCATGCTGCCCGACGAGCCGGACCTGTTCCGTCAGTGCGTGCAGAATATCGCGCGGGTCCGCGCCGACTGCGACAAATACGGCATGCCTCTGATGATCGAACCGCTTGTCATGCAGCCTGTCACGGAACGCGGCGGTTACATGGTGGATGGCGATGCCGACAAGATTGTCACGCTCACCCGCCTTGCCCGCGAAATGGGCGCTGATATCATCAAGGCGGACCCGACGACGGCGGCGGAGGATTTTCACCGCGTGGTGGAGGCGGCGCGATGTCCTGTTCTTGTGCGGGGCGGCGGCAAGGAGGACTTGCGCATCGTCTTCGAGAAATCGGCGGCCCTGATGCGGCAGGGAGCCGTGGGCATGGTCTATGGCCGGAACATCTATCAGCATGCCAATCCGAGCGCAGTGGTGCGCGGGTTGATGGCCATTATTCATGACAATGCCAGCGGCGAGGATGCCTACGCGCTCTACCAGCAGGGCTGAGAATGAAAACAAGAACCTGAGGAGGGGTTCCGTATGGGAGAGTATCTTTTGGGTCTTGATGCCGGCAACACCATCATCAAGGCCATCATCTTCGACCGGCAAGGCAATGAGATTGCGGCGGCTGCCGAGGAGGGGCATAGCAGCATGCCGCATCCGGGGCACGTCGAGCGCGGGCTGGACGAGCTTTGGACCAATGCGCGCCGGGTCATTCAACGCTGCATCGCCGACGCCGGAATAGGCCCCGAGCAGATCGCTGCCATCGGCTGCGCCGGGCATGGCAACGGTCTTTATACCCTTGACCGTCAGGGCAATCCTTTGCTGGCAATCCAGTCCCTGGACACACGGGCGGCGGATCTCGTGGAAGAATGGCAGGCGGAAGGTGTCGGCGACCGCACCTATCCGATCGGCCTGCAGCGGCCCTGGCCGTCACAGACCCCGACGCTGCTTGCCTGGATCAAACGCCATCGACCGGAAACATTCGCGCGGATCGGTACGGCGTTCCTGTGCAAGGATTTCATCGTCAACCGCCTGACGGGAAAGCGCGTGAGCGAGGTGTCCGACATGGCCGGATGCGGTCTGCTCGATGTCGCGCAGCGGCGGTATGACCGCGAGCTGATGGCCGCCTTCGGGCTCGGCGATTGCATGGACCTGCTGCCGCCGCTCATTGAAAGCGCCGATATCGCCGGAACGGTCACGCAGGTCGCCGCCGACCAGACCGGACTTGCCGCCGGCACGCCGGTCATTGGCGGGCTTTTCGATGTGATTGCCTCGGCAATCGGCTCGGGTGTAACCCGCACGGGTGCAGCGTCGATCATCGCCGGTACCTGGAGCATCAATCAGGTCGTCGTTGACGCGCCCCGCCTCAAAAAACCGTTCTTCATGTCGTCGACCTTCGATCGCGAGCGTTACATGGCGATTGAATCGAGCGCGACGTCAGCCGCCAACCTTGAATGGCTGGTGCGTGAGTTCTTCCACGGCGAACAGCCGGATGGCGGATCGCCATTCGATCGCTGCTGTGAACTGGCGGCGGCGGTGGAACCGGCCGCCGACGATCCGATCTATCACCCGTTCCTCTACGGCGCGCAGCAGGACGGCAATGCGCGGGCAGGTTTTTATGGCGTCGCGGGCTGGCATACGAAAGGTCACCTGATCCGGGCCTTGCTCGAAGGCGTCGCTTTTGGCCATCGCCAGCACATCGAAACATTGCGGGACGCAGGCGCCAATTTCGACGAGGCGGTGCTGTCCGGCGGCGGTTCGCGCAGCCTGATCTGGCCGCAGATTTTTGCCGATGTCCTGGGGGTTCCGGTGACAGTGGCGCGGTCGAGCCAGACGGGCGCGCTTGGCGCAGCAATCGCCGCAGGTACAGCGGTCGGCATTTTCCCCGATTTCGACGCCGGTGCCGCGGCCATGGTCGTGACGGAGCGGTCCTATCGGCCGGATGCTGCAAGGGCTGGCCATTATGCCAGGCGTTATCAGCTCTACCGGGATATCGCCGATGCCATGGCGCCGGTCTGGAAGCGCATGGCCGCGCGTGACGCCGTGATGGCGGAGGCTGCAGCGTGAGCAATGCATCGCCAATAGATGAAGGCGCCTATGATTTTATCATCGTGGGGGCCGGATCGGCCGGCTGCGTGCTGGCGAACCGCCTGTCAGCCGATCCGAAAAACCGCGTGCTCCTGCTCGAGGCGGGCGGCAGCGACCGCTATCACTGGGTTCACATACCCATCGGCTATCTCTATTGCATGGGCAATCCGCGCACGGACTGGATGATGAAAACCGCTGCGGAGGCAGGGCTGAACGGCCGCTCGCTTCCCTATCCGCGCGGCAAGGTGCTGGGCGGCTGTTCGTCGATCAATGGCATGATCTACATGCGGGGGCAGGCCGCCGACTATGACGGCTGGCGGCAGGCCGGGAACGCCGGCTGGGGCTGGGACGATGTCCTGCCCTATTTCCTCAAATCCGAAGACAATTACCGTGGGTGTTCGCCGCTGCATGGGGCAGGGGGCGAATGGCGCGTGGAACGGCAACGCCTGTCCTGGCCCATCCTCGATGCGTTCCGCGATGCGGCCGAAGAGCTTGGCATTGGCAAGACCGATGACTTCAATGGCGGTGACAATGAGGGCTCCGGCTATTTCGAGGTCAATCAGCGCGGCGGCGTTCGCTGGAACACCACCAAGGCGTTTCTGCGTCCTGTCTTGAAGCGATCCAATCTCCGGGTATTGACCGGCGCGGAGGTGCAAAGGCTGGAGTTCGACGGCAAGCGCGCAACAGCCATTCGCTTTGAACGAAACGGTCAGGTTTGCAAGGCTGCCGCTCGCGAAATCATCCTGTCGGCGGGGGCGATCAACTCGCCGAAAATCCTTGAACTGTCGGGTATCGGAAATTCTCATTTCCTGAAGCAGGCGGGTCTTGAACCGGTTCATGACCTGCGCGGCGTCGGCGAGAACCTGCAGGACCATCTGCAGATCCGTACGGTTTTCCGCATCGAAGGGGCGAAAACGCTGAACCAGCTCTACCACAACCTCTTCTCGCGCGCCGGGATGGGACTGGAATACGCGTTGCGCCGTTCGGGGCCATTGTCGATGGCACCGAGCCAGCTTGGCATTTTTGCCAAAAGCGACCCCGCGCTGCTGACACCCGATCTCGAATACCACGTCCAGCCGCTCAGCACGGATCGTCTCGGCGAACCGCTGCACCGCTATCCCGCCGTGACCGTGTCCGTCTGCAATCTGCGCCCGGAAAGCCGTGGCAGTGTCCATGTCACCGGACCCGATGCCAGCCGGCAGCCGGAAATCCGGCCAAACTACCTCTCCACGCCGGGTGACAGGCTGCTGGCGGCCCGGTCGATCCGCCACGCGCGCAATCTCATGGCAACGCAAACCTTGAAAAAGTATCGTCCGTCCGAGATGCTGCCCGGCACGCAGTACCAGAGCGACGACGAATTGATCCAGCGCGCCGGGGATATCGCGACCACGATTTTTCATCCTGTCGGGACCTGCAGGATGGGCAGCGACGACCGGTCCGTTGTCGACCATGCCCTGCGGGTGCACGGTGTCGCGGGCCTGCGCGTTGTCGATGCGTCCATCATGCCAAACATCGTTTCCGGCAACACCAACTCGCCTGTCATCATGATTGCAGAAAAGGCTGCTGATCTCATTCTTCGCGGGGCGCAATAGCCGCCGGAGAACAGTCCCGTCCGCAATATATCTTGCCGGGGGAGTTGATGCGCGTTATATTTTCTTTTGGTTTCGTATTTGTTTCGCAGTGGTGCTATATTGGCTGGCGCTGGCGGGCAGGACGGTTGCGAAGAGGGAGATGAGCGGTGGCACAGGACGGGATCTACGATATTTTCGTGATTGGCGGCGGCATCAATGGCTGCGGCATTGCCCGCGATGCGGTGGGGCGCGGCTACAGCGTGTGTCTGGCCGAGATGAACGACCTGGCCAGCGGCACCTCGTCGGCCTC